>PARF01000038.1 GCA_002709915.1 Roseibacillus sp.
ATCTTTGTCATCTACAGAAAGATTCACTGTTCCGATAATCGCATTGGTTGCCTCAATCAGATCTGCCCGCCCCTTGGCCTTCTCCTCCCGAATTCCCTCGTTACGTATAATGACACCCCCGGGATTTTCTTCGGTCCGTATATCATCAGTGGGAGCCATGCCTCCCAACCCTATCTGCCGAACCTCTGGACGCTCCGGATCCGCAATCTCGTAGAGAAATATAGTATTTTCCACGACCTTGGTTGAGTCGCTTTCCACCATCTGCGCCATTTTCAACGCCCCCTCCGCTAGTGCTTGGGGAGAGCCATCTTCGAGCATTTCATCGGCGCTTACCGCGTTACAGTGCGGCATTGTCGCACGCAAGACACTCTCTGGCTGCACCTGTAAAAGCTCCCAGATCTCTAAATCACTCTGAAACTCATCATAATTTGGACTGCAAAGGCGCTGAGCCGCACCCGAGTCAACAGGAACAAGTGCACGGCGGATCGGGTTGACGTTAACCATGGTATTCAGTTTTCAAGGAACCCTGCGAAGCGGCTCAGGAAGCGTCAATTCTTTCTTCGTCTCGACATTTTGGCTGCCGCCAACCTCATCCTCTTACCATGATTACGACAGATAAAACCGTATTTCGTCTAAGGCTTTCTTTTTCGCTAGAGGGACTTCCTCAGGGTAGCCGACCTTGATGAACCCAATGACTCTCTCTTCGTGTTCTGGGACACCAAGAACCTCGGGAACTACCGGATCCCGCGTTATTGCCCCCGTAGACCACTGTGCACCGACGCCTCGGGACCAAAGAGAGAGAACAAGATTATGAAGAGCGCAAACCGTTGCGGCATAGTCCTCCTCCTCTCTGAATGGATCATCAGGAGACTTCCTCGACGTAACAGCAATCAGCTCTGGTGGTCCCAGAATCTTCTGTCTGGCCTTCTCTACGTGCTGCAATGTCGCCTCCGGGTTCTTGATGCGGACAATCCTCTCCACACTGGGAATGAGCCGTAATCTGGTTGATTCCCCCATCACAAAGAATTTCCATGGATGAGTATGCTTGTGACACGGAGCATGCCGAGCCGCCTCGAAGGCCTCTTCAAGAAGGTCCCTGTCAACAGGACGATCCGTGAATGAGAAAATCGAGCGCCGCGAGATCAACGTCTCCTGTGCGAAGTTCATTGGTTGCCTATCGCTGAAATTCATGGACGCCTAGAGCATGGGACAGGACCCTATCTGTCCAGAGCTTTCCCCCGCTCGTCCCTGTTCTCCAAATACCCCATATGCGGTAACACGACCTTGCGTTGTGCTATCAAAATACCAGCTGAAACACCCGTATTGCCGTTTTCCCGCCCTCGCTTTGGGCAAAAATTTAATGGGAGTTTGTGAGAATAAAGTCCCGTTTCTCAACGTTTAAATAGGTGCCAAGGTTTTCGAAGTGAACGGTCGCCGGGTAGCTTTTATGGGTTTTTGCTGCCCGCGGCCGTTCACCTTTTTCTCGCGAGAGTCCATCTACCCTGTAAGGCTCCTCACCCAGATGAAGCGATTACTCATCCCATGCCTCCTGGCTCTGCCTGCTCATGTGCACGGGCAGGAGACCTCGCCAGCTCAAAACACCCCTGTCCCCGCTGCTCAAACTCAGCCCCTCCCACGATCGAAGGACGGGCAAGAAAAAGGCGCCGGGAAGAAGCATCTCGACTTCGATCCTGTCGACAAGATTCAACAAAGCCTTGAGGCCCGGCGGAAGCGGATCGCGGAGGCACGAAAGAACGCACGGGATCGGGCACGGGCACGGCGAGAAGCCCAACAACCTGAGGAGCCCGCACTTGTTCTTCCTGCCCATAGCTCCGGAAAAAAAGACCTGCCTGGTCGTTGGGTTTTTCAAAGCGACAGCCTTAAAACAGCCCTTGTAAGGCAATTTCAGGAAACAGTGGGTAAGGACGCAACTTTCAAAGTCGGTAAGATTACCGGCAATTACACCATCTCCATCAACTCGGACCTCACCAGGATCGCTGCCGAGTGGAAAGAGTGGAAAATGGACAGCACGACAATCCGCGGCGAACGCTCTGTATCACTTTCGGTATCCATAGATGGGATTCAGGAATACGAGATCATCCAGATTATCGACGGTAAGAACCCGAAAATGAGGAAGATTGAGATTAAACTCTTAGAAGATAAGACCATCTCGGAGAGCTTCTTCGAAGGGAACAAAATGCGAACTAAGGTAGAGCTCCCCACCCTGAGCAGTGGGAACTGGTCCCTCCATGAAGGAACCTTTCACCTTCAGGGATCAGGTCAGGAAACGGCATGGAAGTTCACCCCGCACTCAGCTGAATAAGACCGGAATTTCTGATTCCTTCTACAGAAGCTGGGTCTCCGCGAGGAGCCGGTAGGTTCCTCCAGCATCGATAAGCTCGCTGTGTGTTCCAGTCTCCACGATTCTACCACCTTGGAGAACATGAATGCGGTCCGCATCTCTCACTGTCCCCAGACGGTGCGCTATGATGAGACTCGTCCTACCCTTCATGAGTTCGTCCAGCGCCTCTTGAACGAGTCGCTCACTCTCCGAGTCGAGTGAGCTCGTGGCCTCGTCGAGCAGAAGGATCTTCGGGTCAGCGAGAATCGCACGGGCAATCGCAATTCGTTGGCGCTGACCGCCGCTCAACTTGACCCCCCGGGGGCCAACCATGGTGTCGTAACCCTCGGGGAATTCGGCAATGAATTCGTGGGCGTGAGCTTTTCGGGCGGCCTCTTCTACCTGCTCTTGGCTGGCATCCCAGCTACCGTAACGGATATTTTCCCCCACGGACCCTCCAAAAAGCAGCACATCCTGCGGCACCAACGCCATAGCGCCCCTCAGAGTGGCTAGGGGAAGTCCGGCCGCAGGGTCTCCATCGATCAAAACTGCACCATCCTGCGGTTCATAGAAACGCAGGAGAAGCGAAAATAGAGTGGATTTGCCAGCACCACTTGGACCGACAAAAGCGATCCGCTCTCCGTTTTCCGCCTTGAAAGAAACTCCATCGAGGACCGCTTGCTCGGGCCGCGAAGGATAGGAAAAACTGAGGTTCTGCGCTTCCACTGTCCCCAGCACCTCAAATGGGACGTCACCATCTCCCTCTTCCTCAGGATCCTCTGCCATGATTTCTCGAAGCCGCTCAGTCGCCCCGTTAGCCTTCTGAATCTGACTCACGATCTCCGGAAACGCCCCGAGAGAAGCGCCTACAAAAACACTGAACAGGATAAACGCTGTAAATTGAAACGGGGTGATTTCTTCCCGCACCAGCATTCCCGCTCCAAACCACGCCACCACTGAGATGCTGCCGAGCAGGACGAAGATAATAAAAGAAACGAAAAGAGCACGAACTCGAGCTCCCCGGTTAACGACCAAGAGGTAGTCCTCCAAAGCGTCTCTGTAACGCCCCCTTTCATGCGATTCGTTACTGTAGGCCTTGAGTTCCGCAATCCCCTGAGTGCTCTCCTCGAGCACAACACCACTGGTTGCCAGACTATTCTGAGCTTGCTTGGAATACGCACGAACCCGGCGTCCAAACAAAGCGACCGCAAGGATCACCACCGGAATCATAGCGAGCATGAAAAGAGAAAGCTTCCAGCTCATGACAAAAATGAAGATTAGCCCTCCAACCAGGATCACTGACTGTCGTGCCAGCTGGGGCACCGTAGTGAGCAACGTGTCTCTCAAGACCGCAAGATCCGCAGAGACCCTGTTGCTTAATTCTCCCGCCCGGTGCCTCTGGAAAAAATCAAGGGGAAGCCTTACTAACCGGCTGAAGACATCTACCCGGATATCATTGAGAGCACTTTCACCTGCCTTGATAAACCCGCGCACTCTCCAATAGGCAATAAATGCCTGCAGGGCGAGAATGGCAAGAAGGGTGAGAACCGTCTGGTTAATATTCGAGACGACAAGAGGCACATCCGGGGAAGCCTTGGCGTTCAGCATCTCGAGAGGAGATCCGGTCGGACTGCCTATAAGCTTGCTGAGATAGTAGGGAAAGGCCAGCGAAAGACCCGCCGTCACGAACAAGGCAATCAGTGAAGGGATGAAGACCGCTCGGTAGCGATTCAAATACCCATAGAACGCCAGAGCGGGGACACGTCTCCGTGAACCCTCCTTCCCGGCGTTCTTCTCTGACCGCATGCCCGGATGGGACACCATGGCAGGCAAGGTGGCAAGCCTCCGAGCGCGTCGTCCGAATCTTAGTGGCGGCTTCTGCTATCGCTCGTCACTCCACTCGTCGCGCCACTCGCTCCTGCTCAAGGGTTACCTTGAGACGGTAGAACATCAAACCCCGAGCCGGGTAATTCATCTCATATTCCAGAATCTCCACTCCCTCAGCAAGAGAATGAATCTGCGCCACCTTTCTCAGTCCACTTACTCTCTGGAACTCTTTGCTCCTCAGTCCGGGGGATTCCTGGATTTCCCAGCTCAACCCCCGATCAGGAGCATCCAGTCGAATTCTGATCCTGAAGCGAAGTTTACCTCCACTACCTTCAACGAGAAAGGGGATTCCCGGATCATCCATTCCAGGATTAAGCCCTGAAAAGTATTCCAGCAAATCAGGCCTGCCATCTGATTCTGAGCCCTTTCCTCCTCCAATTCCAAATTCGCTCAACCATTCATTGAAACGTTCAGCTGGAGTCTTCGCCCTGTCATCAATCGCAGACTGGATCACTTCCTGAATGATCGGGGCACTGCTACTGATCCGACTCGCGAAGGACCGACTCTCGTCAAGATCATTTGCCGCGCTCACCAACGTCCAGTCCTCACAGGAACTATCATCCCGACCTATATAAAAACCGGATCCGTCAAAGAGAGATGCCAAAAACTCTGATCCGTCTCCACAGATCGCATTTGTGTCATAATTTGAATCAGCTCCAAAGAGGATGCCTGCGAGCTTCCAGTCACCCCCCTTAAGAATAAATACTCCTCCGCCGGAATCTCCAAAAGTTGCCTGGCACTCGTCACGACCCAGAATATCGTCAAAATCTGTGACCAGCATAGGTCCCCTAACACCAGCATCGGAGAATCCATCGACAGTATTTCTTCCCCAGCGGGCACGCTGGTCTTCTGGCGCCCAAGTCCACCCTCGACCCTGACCGAGCCGCCTTACCTCTTCTCCCCGGGAGCGCCCCCGGCCCATCATGACAACCTCCCGCCCTGCCTCATCAGAGGTAGTATACAATCGAGCATATTCGGGAAACTCACTAAAAACCTCGAAAATTCTTAAGTCTGTCCCCGGAATGTCCAGAGAACCGTTACCCTCATTAAAATTGGGATTAATGAAATAAACGCGATCAACTTCTTCCCCGGTGAACCACGATCTCCGTACAAATGTTTCCGAACCCTTCCCAAGGTGAATGGCGGTAATAAAATGCCTCGGTGAAATAACCGTTCCAAGAAACTCCTTGTATTCCCCCTGGTAACGCCAGCCCGCCCCCTCGTAGAGGCCAGATGGAGCAGTCTCCCGGTGATAACTTGGATCTCCCGTTTCGAAGAACACAATGCCCGGGAGCTGGCAAACCCCAGAAAGAAAAGTGATCCCTGCAAGCAGCGCGATCGAAAGTTGTTTTGTCGGCTGCATGGCTGGGAATGGGGTAACCTGTTTCGAGGCTGACCTACAAAAGGGGATGTCACCCGATCCTACACCACTTGAAGCTACTCTTCCACCCCGAACCGTATCACCTCTTACCTAGGACCCTTCCAATCTATCTTCCAAGGCCAGCTCTCGCCATGTGTCGCGCCTCGGCATCTGCCTCGATCAGGGCTTCCAGAGACGGACTTTTTACTACCAAGTGCTGCCCCATGACCTCCTCGACAAGACCCCAGATTTTCGGGAATGGAATAGCACCATTCAGAAAGGCCTCTACCGCCACTTCATTCGCAGCATTCATGACCGCGGGCATTGTCCCACAGACGGTTCCTGCCTCACGCGCAAGTCGCAGGGCGGGAAAAACCTCTTCACGGGGCGCTTCAAAATCCAAACGAGCTAGAGTTGCAAAGTCGAGGGGCTCAAGCGAGTGACCAATTCGGTGCGGCCAGGTCACTGCGTATTGAATAGGAAAACACATGTCCGTCGTACTCACTTGCGCCAGCACGCTGCCATCAACAAATTCCACCATGGAATGTACGATACTCTGAGGGTGAACCACGACCTCCACTCGTTCCATGCCCACCCCGAACAGCCACCGGGCCTCAATCATCTCGAGCCCCTTGTTGAACATTGTCGCTGAATCGATGGAGATCTTTCGGCCCATCTCCCAAGTGGGATGTTCGAGGGCCTGCTCCGGGGTAACCTGATCAAGCGCATCTGGACAAGCCGTCCGAAATGGCCCTCCTGATGCTGTGAGCAGGAGGCGCCGCACCGCATCAGCTCCAACGGGATTTCCCTCAAGACATTGAAAAATAGCGTTGTGCTCGCTATCGACTGGAAGAACATTCACCCCTGCCTCAGCTGCGGCGGACATCACAATTTCGCCGGCCATGACAAGAATTTCCTTGCTCGCGACAGCAAGATCCTTACCTGCCCCGATCGCATCGAGGGCGGGTTGAAGTCCGGCCGTTCCCACGATTGAGATCAAAACCAGATCTGCGTCGGGCAGACATGCCAACTCTCTTAGCCCTTGCTCACCAACATGCACCTCACTACCGGGTGGTGCAGAGGCTAAAACCGTCTCGCGCTGCGCTTCATCCGCGATCGAGAGACACTTGACTCCGAACTCCCGGGCCTGCGCACCGAGAGTCTCTCCCTGAGATCCAGCAGCGAGTCCGACAACCTCCATATGATCGGGAATTTCGCGCGCAACCTTGAGAGCACTGGTTCCGATCGACCCGGTGGAACCGAGAATAACTACTTTCTTGGGTTTGATGGCCTTGGGTTCCATGATGCCAGAAACAAAACTACTACGTGCCCTACAAACTTTGCAGATACACGTAGAAGAACGCAGCGGGGAGTGCGAAACAGAGACTGTCTATCAAATCAAGAATACCCCCGATACCCGGCAAGATCTGGCCAGAGTCCTTAACCTGCAGACTACGCTTGAGAATTGACTCGGCCAGATCACCTGCCATCGCGGCGAGCGCGACAACGAGACCCAACCCAAGAACATGAGGCCACGCAAGCCACGAAAGGCCCTCGCCACTCAGGGCGTGAACAGCGAACGCCCCGCCCACCGCGAAGAAAAGCGAGCCAATGTATCCCTCCCATGACTTGGCCGGGCTGATGTGGGGAATGGCTTTATGCTTTCCCATCAGAGTCCCAACAAGGTATGCGCCCATATCAGTAAATTTGGCAACCACAACAACGAGAAGGATTAACCAGAACCCTGAGCTTACTTCTGGGGGGTAAAGAGCCAGCCGAATGATAAACCCCCCAAATAGCACTGGAACGTAGACAAAGCCCAGAAGAGCAAGGCTTACTGCTTTTACCGAAGCATCTCCCTCAATAGGAAAGCGCAAGCGCAAACAGAAGGAACCCACGGTGACAAGCAGCACGCCGGCAACCTCAGGAAGAAAATCATCGCTTACGAATGCTCCTCGGGAGCCAAGCACTTGAAATAGAACATACAGGAGGAATCCCACACACACAATCAACCCCCAGTAGCGACACTCCCGTCCGGGAGCTTCCCGGGTCAAAGCGAGGAACTCGAGACTCCCGATCAGGGTAAAGAGAGCCACCATGACACCCATGAGCCAAAGTTTTCCGCTGGCAAAAACAAAAGCTACGAAACCCCAGAGGAGAATTGTGCTTAGCAGCCGCGCCCGGAAAGATGCAGCACGTGAGGAGCCATTACTAGTTGCGGACACCATCGTTTGATGGCATCAAACCGCCTCGCTCTGGCCCGCGCAATGCCAAAACCCCGGGACTGGCTGGATCTCAAAAATAATGCGCAACTATGGTTCGAATTACCAGTTTCATCAACAATCGCGGAAATCCCGTGAACCAATCGAATAGAAAATGAAAAAGACACTCCAAACATGCACAGTGATTCTCGGCCTCATGGCGACAGGATCAATGACGTCCCTCGCCGAAGAGGACACCGACGGAAAGAAACCTCCACGCGCCGAGCGCAGTGAGCGAGGCGAGGGCGAAGGCGAACGTCGTGGCCAGCGCCGCGGTGGACCCCGTCAGATCCCAAAGGAAATGCTTGAGAAGTTTGACAAGAACGGCGATGGCAAACTTGATGAAGACGAGCGCAAGGAAGCCATGCGCGCTCGCAGGGCGGAATTCATCAAGAAGTATGACAAGGATGGAGACGGCGAGCTTAATGAAGAGGAGCGCAAGGAAGCGATGAAGGGTCGTCGCGGTGGCAGACCTCAGGGTCGCCGTCCAGAAGGCGGTCGTCCAGAAGGCGGTCGTCGTCCGGGTGGCCAGCGTCCAGGCGGAAAGAAGCCGGATGCCTGAACGCCAGATCTCAATTTTCTCTGAACCCATCAAGCCGGGAGACTATCTCCCGGCTTTTTCGTTTTACAGGCAAGCCCTCCGGGTTCTCCTCCCGGCAATGACTTCACGCCTTATCGCGGCGACCAGAGGTGAGAGAAGTCACTCGTATCGAGCCTTCTGACTTAGCAATTGTGAAACGGTCACAAACTTGAACCCCTTGGCGAGGAGCCCATCCAAGGTAGCGGGCATTGCCGCCACGGTGGGGGCATGAAGGTCATGAGCCAGAACGATTGAACCGTTCGTTGTCTTCGTTAGGATCCGGTTCTTCACGACGCTAATGCCCGGCCGCTGCCAGTCACGCGGGTCCACTGCCCACATGATCGTTGGGTAACCGAACCGGTTCATTATCAGCTCACGCTGACGCTGATAAATCGCCCCGTAGGGCGGCCGCATGGTTCTGGGCTGGACACCAGTTGCATTCACAATGGAAATCCGGGCTCTCGCCATTTCTGATAAAACCTGCGCGTCACTGAGCTTCTTTAGATTCCGGTGGGTGTAGGTATGATTCCCAATCTCGTGACCCTCGGCAACGATACGACGGGTCAGGTGGGGATAATTATCCACGTTCTTACCAATGACGTAAAAGGTCGCCTTGATATTGCGCTGTCGCAGGATATCCAGAAGGCGTGGGGTGTTACTTGCATGAGGCCCGTCGTCAAAGGTCATCGCGATATAAGGCTGGTGACCAAGCCCGCGGGAGTGAGTAATGCCGATAGACTTGGGAAATTGTGAGGACAGGCTAAGGGTGGGATTTCTCGCCGAAGGCCACGCCTGATAGGGCGATCGGTATCCGGTGTTCGCTATGGTCGAAGGTTTTTCCCCCTCTGAATCAATGGAGGAACAGCTGCTCGAAAAGCAAGCGACCAGCGCAAGTGCAGGGGCGAGGATCAAAAGTCGAAAACACATGAGAATTCAGCTCAGAGGAAACTTTCCGTAAGGCCGCTAGGTTTACATTTTGAGCCGTCTGCTGTCACGCCTTAGTTCCCGTTATACTCCGAGTCCCCGTTCCACAAAAGGCGTTAAAATAGGGCGCAACCTCTCCAAGGTTTCGTCAGGCCAGAGTTCCCGGCTGGTGATAACCGCTGAGTCGAGGGCTCGATGCTCCGGCCAGTTCGCCTCATCGGGCAAAAGCGGAATCGCGCGTCCGACAATTCGCTGGGCTCTCACCGAATTGGCATGCAGATGACTTAACACCGTATCAACACTTACCTCTTCATCCCTCCAGCAGTCGTAGTCAGTAACCATACAAAGAGTTGCCAGGGCCATCTCGGCCTCCCGCGCAAGCTTGGCCTCGGGAAGGTTGGTCATCCCTATGACGTCAAATCCCATTTGTCGATTGGCATTGCTTTCTGCCCGGGTAGAGAACGCAGGACCTTCCATGTTGACATATGTTCCGCCGTTGAAGACTTCAAGATCCGACTCCTCCTGAGAGGCCTTGGCGAGAATCTCCCGAAGAGCGCCACTGACAGGCTCTCCGAAGGAAATGTGCGCGGCGATCCCACACCCGAAAAAGGTATGCTCCTCCCGACGAGTGGTCCGATCATAATACTGGTCGGGGATCACCAGAGAACGTGGAGCATACTTTTCCCTGAGGCTTCCCACCGCCGTGACACAAATGACCCACCGAACCCCAAGTGAACGCAGCGCCCATATATTCGCTCTGTGGTTGATTTCATGTGGAAGGAGGTGATGTCCCTTACCGTGCCTTGGCAGAAACCACACCTGCCTCCCGGCTACCGTTCCCCCAACTAATGTATCAGAAGGTTGCCCAAAGGGGGTCTCCATTCTCTGCTCCTCACTCTGCACGAATCCGTCCATCTCATAGAGTCCGCTTCCACCTATAACTCCGATTGCTGCCACACCCTGACTATCCTGCTCCTGCTGCATGAGGGTTTCCTACCACCCGCAGGGGTAATCAGGCGAGCCGCAGCCGCAAGAAAGTTTCACGGCAAGAAAGTCCTGTTGCTTCTGCCTCAAAAGTCATGAGATGAGCAAATGCCTAACACTTCTGTCCGTGGACGCTGTTTACCGCTTAGCCTGTTACTCAGAGCACTCTTACCGGGAATTCTTTTCCTCATTAGTCCAGACCGTCTTCATTCCCGACAGAATTCCGCATCCGGTCTTCCTTACTCAAAGCGTTCCCGTGACGCTGACGAGCGAGTCCGTCCGCGACTATCCACCGAGTTGGCAACGCGTGGGATGCGCTTTGGCAACCCCGTATTTATTCGGATTCTCAAAGAAGAGGCCATCCTCGAATTGTTCGTCAGAGAGAACCTGACCAGGACTTTCAAACTTTTCAAAACCTACCCGATCGCCGCAATGTCGGGAGATCTCGGTCCGAAGGTGCGAGAAGGAGACCTTCAGGCACCAGAGGGGTTTTATTACGTTCCCCCACGGCAAATGAATCCTCATAGCCGCTTTCACCTTTCCTTCAACATCGGCTACCCTAACAGCTATGATCGGCGCCATGACAGGACCGGGAACCACCTTATGGTTCACGGCGACCGGGTTTCGGCCGGATGCTTCGCGATGACCGATCCGGGAATCGAGGAAATCTACTCCCTATGCCACGCGGCCCTCGCCAATGGGCAACCGTTTTTTCGGGTTCATTGCTTTCCTTTCCGCATGACCACTGAGCGCCTCGCAAGGGAACGTTCCAACAGATGGTTTTCCTTTTGGAATAACCTCCAGAAAGGCTATGATTTCTTCGAGCGCGCTAAGACACCGCCGGATGTTCGTGTAGCCAATGGAAAATATACCTTCAGGTGAGTAGTCAGCTGGTTTCCGGCATGAATGTCGGCATTGTGATCCCGCCAGGGGACGTCACGGCTCCTCTCGCCTGAGAAACGTGCAACTCACAGTTCCTTGCACCCCACTGATACAAAGAAGCAACAAGATTGGTGGCTCGCGCCGGCACAAGAAAAACCGGCTGTTGCCCTGCCATGCCCAGCAATTGCGCGTGGATAAGGGCAAGCGCAGCTGTTTCGCTGCGCATCACTCCAGGCCCAAGCATTGTAGTGCCGGGATGGCTCACAGAACTCAAAAAGCCATCAATGGTCTTATCGAGACCCTCGACGACAAGGGTCTTCCAGATTTTTTGTTCGTTTCTGATAAAGAACTGGAAATCCTTTTTTCGTCGAATTCCGCTCACCTCCTCTTCCAGCTGCACCATGGCCTCTATATCGTCCGCCGAGGCCTCCCTGACTCTCTCCCCTCCGACCGGGACCTCTGGCAAAACCTTTGTGGAGGGAATATACATATCCTGATAAAGCTCCCCGGGGGTAAATCCTGCCCGTGTGTAAAGAGAGAACGAATCCAGATTCATACAACTGGAGACCAGCCGAACTGGCAGACTACCGGCCCGGTGCACAACTTCGGCAAGCAATGTAGCTGCGACTCCCCGGCCAGCATGATCCGGGTGAGCGTTCATAATTCCCAGCGAAACATGGGTTTCCCGTGGATGATAAAAACACGACCCCATCATGCTCCCATCCTCATCCTCAGCCACAAGACAGCAGTGCGGATCGAGAGCTTCGTATACCTCCGGGAAAATCATGCATCCGGAGAAATCGTCTTCATCAAAAATTGAACGATTCAGATTCGATTGATACCACGCGTTGGTTGATGAGTGGATCATCATCGCGACTTGCTCCCACTCCTCCCGTTTTAGCTCTCTGACCCTCATCGGGAATGTTGTAGCTCAATCTTACCCGAAGGACCAAACCACAATTACGTTGAGAAACACCTTCGTCAGGGTATTCGCCTGCAAAAGGGACAATACGGCCCATCAGTCGGCGTATCTGGGGCGCTTCAGACAATTTAGCGTTAATTCGCGATCAATACATGACTTGCCCACTATTCAACCGCGCCTACATTAAAATGTAATGAAGAGACAGTTCATAGGCTTTGCCGCAATTCTCCTCCTTGGCCCTGTGGGGACAGGCTGGACTGCCGAGGCGAGCAGCTTTGAGAAAGATCGTAAAGCCATTCTCGCCATGGCTGGTAAATTCGATGTCGAATTCACCTTCAAGGAAACCGTCCCACTTGTCTCAGGCTACGAGCTGAAAGACCCCTACCGGGCTGACGCCCTCGAAATCGTCAAGGTTGTTGAAGACCATGAGACCCTTATCGTCCTTCAGCATATTCTCCTCGCCGAGGTTGGACCAGTAATGCAGGTGGTAAAACATTGGGGGCAGGTATGGCGATACGAGGATCCAGTCATGGTGGAATATCAGGGGGAGCGTACGTGGAAGAAACGCACGCTGAAAAAATCGGAGGTCAAGGGCACATGGACTCAGTTGGTGACTCAGGTTGACGACAGCCCACGGTATGAGAGCTGGGGCAAGTGGACTCACGAAGGCAATCGCAGCGCATGGACGAGCCAGGACACCTGCCGACCACTTCCACGAAGGGAATACACCAAGCGGAGCGATTATGATATTTTGCGAGCCGTGAACCGCCACGTCATTACTCCCGAGGGCTGGGTTCACGAACAGGAAAACAGGAAGTGGATCAAGGGTGAGAACAGGTTTCTTTGCCACGAGACCGGACTCAACATCTATCGCCGCTATGACCAAGAGGACTTCAGCAAGGCTGAGAATTACTGGGAAGCCACCAAGGGCTTCTGGCAGGAGGTAAGAACCAAATGGCGACAAGTCCTCCACGAGGAGGACACCATTTCATACAAGAAAGAAGTCGAGGGAAGTTCCTTGATCCGCTCGACCTTTTCGATGGCTCAAAAGGTGCAGAAGGGAGAGTCTCTCAAGAAAGATGCGGTAAGAAACCTCGTGGAGGGTTTTACAAAATAGTGCTGGCCTGCTCATCCTGGTAAAAAGCAGGGTCCCTGATCTCTAACGACCGCAAAACAGACCGCCTGAACAGAGCTCTGCGGCAAACAGTTACCTTGCCTCGATTGCTCAAGGCCCGATGCATCAGGGGCGCCTCTCAATCTGGAGGCGAACGAAGCGTCTCGCCGCTTCTTCTATCTGCACCGCGTCTGCGAAGGTTACTTCTTGGAAATTCCCGTTCGGCGCCTCAGTTATGACAGCCCCCCCATTTAAGGCGGCAGGAGCTCCCCCTCCAAGAATCTCCCCGATAACCATCCATCCTCCCTCAAGAGAATTCGCAACCTGAACACGATAGTCGATATCCGACCGGTTGATCAGCCTTTTGAAGGTCAGAGAAAGACGAGGACCATCAACATTTCCGGCAAGAGAACCAATTGTCAGCACTGGAGCTACATCTACTTCCCGATTCTTTGGGTCACCTCCCAGCGCATATTCCACCAATGTCGAAAGGCCATCCGAGTCCACATCAGCACCCCACCCCGAAATCGAAGTGTCACTTAGCTCCTCAGCGTTGAAGTTCTCCGCCAGCCAATTCTCAACGGTGGCACCACCAGACCCCGGGGTGTAAGTCAGGTAAATTGCATTACCGCCCTCTTCGAGGGTTACCGCGAATACACCTCTCAGTCCATCAATGAAGGTATCACTCCGTATCGTAAAGGCATCGCCTCTGAATCCATTCACGCCATCTGTCGTCTCCACGATTTTCCAGGAGTATTCCCGGGTCGGAGAAAAACCTGCCAGCGGTCCACCTTCTCCAGATGCTGTCAGCGAACGAATATTTAACAGAAAGGGGTTCTCCGGAGTGGCCGAGAGCCCGAGTACCCCTTCTATCGAGATGAGATCCCATCCAATTCCGGGCCCTGAGCTTGGATCCAAGATCTCAATCTCACAGGCACCGCCCGATTCCCAGCTTTGACTGCCGCTTACCAGCATTCCGACACCCATCCCCGGGGAAATCACTCCCCTGTCAGCAACCTGAATACCGCCAGCGAAGTTTCCTGCACCCCCCGCGACCGCCAGCCCTGCCGTATCCGGCTCAAGGATGGTCTCTGCACTAATTGTTGTTCCGAGCGCAAGCTCTAGAACTCCCCCGCGGACAAAAGTCGAGTTTGCGTAAGTCTTGTCCGCTCCGGAAAAGCGCACCGTCCCCTCCGCTCCTTCCGGATTAATCTCCATGGTAAGAGAAGTATCTCCGCCCGAGAGAGCACCTGAAAAGTTTACCAGATCCGCCGCCCCCTCCGCGAAGAGCTTAATCTCCGTGGAGTCAGGGCGTAAAGTCACCGGTCCACTGAATTCGGCAGCTCCCGCACCTGTTCCGCGAGCACCCAAGCGCTTGTCGAAGGTTCCCGCTGCAAAAGCAACACCACGTGCCACCTCATGATCTCCCTCGATGATGAGACGGGCGGGAGTCGTGATCCTCCCAAAAACTCCACTATCCGCTCCCACTGCTACATCGGAACTGGCGTTCCCCAAGGTTCCCGGAGAGTCGACAGGTGCTGGGCCTGCAAGCACCAGATCTCCTCGCAGGACCGATGCGCTACTCGTAAACTGGTTGACTCCTTCAATTCGAAGCTCCCCTCCAGTGCACCCGATGCCACCACTCAGCGCACCAAAGGAATTATCCCCTCTCAGGATCATCACACCTTCCCCTTCTTTACGGAGCCCGGAAGCACCTGAAATCGCTCCCTCAATAACCACTTCCCCTCCTCCAATCTCAAATAGATTGTAGGCGCACATCTCAAATTCACCCTTGATTGTATACGTCCCGGTTGAACCCGATCGCGTGAAAAGTCCCGTATTCGAAACAAACGTAGAAGTATTCTCAATCGTGACATCGCTGGAAGTGTCAAACACGCATTCTCCAACAGTCTGGCTGGAGGACATTGCGATTACCACATCTCCATCATTCGCAAAGCGGACATTACCAAAGTCCTGCGACGGGGATCCCTCCACCCAGTTCGCAGCGTCACTCCAGTTTGCACTCCCTGTACCCTCCCAAGTCCGTGCCTCGGGGACTACCAAAGCATAATCCGCTGACGTATCCAACGACACCTCCTGAAGGCTCATGCTGGAGCCGCTTGCTCTCCATATGATCCGGTAGGAACTTACATTCCTTCCTCTGAGGTCCCACTGGAGAGCATTTCGATTCCCTGAACCTCCAAATCCTGAGGTATCACTCTCATATTCCCGAATATATTCGTCAGGATCCAGAATGACTTCTGTCCCACCATCGTCGTATGCGAGTGCGATACTGCCGAAATCTACCAGATTACCCGCTGTCTGAAATTGGAAGACTACAGTCCCGACTGGGAATGGAGTCTCATCTTCTAAGACAAAAGATGTGGGCCCTCGAAAGCTGTAAATGTTCCCTGTAATGGTCGGGGCAATAATAAAGGCGATTCCCGGGACGGTCTGAGTGATGGTCGGATTCTCTACATGCCAGAAAGCTGAGGGGTCTAACGGGCTCGATCCGGGAGGTGGCGTAAAGCCAAGCACTGATGCTGAATCATAGATGCCATTTGGAGCGGCAAAATCCGGATAATTGGGACTCGTATTCGCCGCGTAAAAGATATCCCACCCGGAATACTCCGTGTCCGGATTATCCGCAAAGGAAGGCAACAGGTAATTCGTATAGAGAAGCTCCCCGCGGGCGCCGGAAGTCATCGTCAGGAGGGCTACCACAGGCACCCAGCGATATTGTTTAATCATAATTATCGGGAGTTAGAGCCGCCCACCCCTCGAGCGGCGAATCTTGTAATCTGAATCGTTGTTCATCGCGGCCTTAACGCTCCAAAGCCGCATATCGCGCATCTCTTCCACATCGAGAGAGCGAATGCTCCCGTCAAGAAAAGAGGCGACGACTTTACTGCCGTGCCGCGCATCAAGGTGCCCGTATTCATTTGGATCAGCTCCGAGCTGCCAGCTATCGGGCGACCACATCCGGGTGGTAAGAAAGGGCGGGGTAAGAGTATTATAACCGTGGATGGTTTCGCCGTTATCCCGGAAGGACGCTGCGGTTGCAAAAACAATAATCGATTCTGACGCTTGCTCGGTTCTCGTCACGCAATCTGCATTATGCGAAACGCTTCCATCCGCCTGGACGTCCCCCCCGACAAAGTAATGATTGATTCCAAAAGCGGGATAGAGGCTGACGAGATAATCGTTTGATGAATCAATCTGCTTCCTGACTTTTCCCACTAAAGCCACCTCATGTATGGTGACTCCCATTTCTCGGGCGAGACGGAAGGGATAACGGTTCGCTGTCGGCCCAGCAACCACACGACCATTTTTCAGGATAACTTCGTCGACTCGTCGGTCATAGCCCGGGAGGTATCGTCCATTTCCATCAGCTGCGGTCGCCTGAAATCCAGTGGTCAGATCCCGCGCGAGAGAAATATCCTGCGCCTTTCCAGCAGCTTTGAATCCCCTGGATACTCCGATGAAAATCAATCCGGATAACACCGCCAGAATACTGATTACAATCAGCAGTTCCAGAATCGTGAATGCTCGATGGCGCCCCAAGGCAGAAGTTTTCTGAGAGATTAAAGCCTTCTGTTGAAGAAACAAAAGCGGCCCTGGCGAATGCCAGAGCCGCTCTGTTAAAAGGGAATAGGGGCGACGCTGATCATCCACCCGTTCCAACGGGCTTTCTACCTGCGACGCCGGCGCAGAACAAACAACCCGGCTGCGCTTAAGGCCAGAAGACCACTGGTTGGTTCTGGAATAACCGCCGTGTCCGAGGAAAAGCCCGTTTCCGACCAGTAAGTGTCCACCTCAAAGTTGCCAAAGGAAACAAACGAGAATGGGCCGGTGACCAAATTCACCGAATACTCTTCAGAGTTTCCCGGAATTTCGTATCTGGCAAGGAACTGAGCCCCACCGGCTGCATTCGGTCCCTGCACCACACCAGGGGTGATGCCGGCAATGGGTGTAAACCCCAGAGTTGTCCCGAAATCACCAAAGAGGGTTTGTCCCTGGAGAATGATGGTGGTGAACCCGGTTCCAACAACTCCGTCAGTTCCGAATGTGATAGTTTCATTCACTGATCCAGAACCAGAATAGAAATTAAGAGAATTACTGATGTGATCCTCGTTGTTGTTAGTGGTCCAGAATCCGGAACCGACCTCCGCAGCGCGATTAGTGATCACGCCGGACGCACCTCCTGGTTCGGCCCACGTATCCCACTGAGCGGTCGTTGAATTAGGCCCACCCCGTGTATCGGGGGCCACCGTGCCGAAGGCACTCGAAATATCAATTGTTACGGCCGAGCTAGCCGCAGGAAGCGCTGCCACCGCCCCAACAAGGACAGGAAGAAGCGTGCGTTTGCCGAAAGTGCTTTTCATCGAGCTGAAAATAGGAAGAACCACCCTTCTCGTCTCGTGGCACGTTGTTCTTTCTTTAGCGCAGCATTGACACGAGAATGTGAAGTACGGTCTGAAGATGGAACATTTCGCCGTCTTTATGTCAATTTACCACTATTATAGGGCAACTGGGCGCTATTGAGAAGTGCAGGCGTCGAAAGTGCCTCCAAGACTCGTGACACCTTTCCATTCCCTTGGGGAGGTCTCGGGTGGGCACAGATGGCGGAGAGGGTGGGATTCGAACCCACGGTAGGTTTAACCCTACGCACGATTTCGAGTCGTGTGCCTTAAACCGGACTCAGCCACCTCTCCGTTGGAGATCCGGAAGCTAAGATCCCTTTCTTCATACTGTAAAGAGGAGATTCTGCAGATCCGGACTCTCACGAGTTCGATTTTGGATCGATCGCCTTGTGTCCAGCCTTTATAGCGCCGAGGATTTGAAGTGCTCCGACGCTCCTTGTTTCTTCTTATCTGTGCCATCCCGCTCTTCGGCCAAGGGACCGGAGGGACGCCCCCGGAAACATGGCCGAGATCCTTCAAAGCAAAATCAGTCGATCTCAGGATCAATGAGCAAACTGCTGACGGATCCCTTATCGTGGAAAGCCCACACTTCCGGATAGTAGCGAAGACCGACATCGGACGTCAGGATCTCTCCCGCTTTGCAAGGGTCGTGGAATCCGTCCCGCAGCTGATCAAGTCTCATCCACTGCGTCTCTGGCACTCTCCCCAGAAAAGCATTACTGATATCCTTCTCTGCAAGGACGAAACCAGTTTTGCGAAAGCTGGCGGCAACAAAGGTGCGGTAGGATGGTGGGACGGAGACAAGGGGCGCGTCCTTATCCGCGCAGACTATTTCCTCGCTCCTCCCCGGACTGAAAACTCAAGACTTCAGGCCCAGCCCGACGAGGGTCTGCTTGTGCATGAACTTGTCCATGCCAGCATGTCCGCAAGCCTTTGGCGTCTTCCTCCCTGGTTTACGGAGGGGATTGCGGAATACTTTTCCGTATGTCATCAGGGAAACGGATGGTATCTTTTCCGGGACCTCGAAAGCCTTATCCGCAATCACCTGCGTCATGCAGTGGGCAGAAACAAAGTAGGGCAACATTTTCACCTCATTCCTGTTTCCTCCATTCTTGGACTTACTCATCAGGGTTGGATTAAAGCCTCACAGAACCAACCGGGCGGGAACGCTTACCTTCCCTACGCCACAGCCCTTCTCCTCGTTCACTATCATCTCCATGGTGGAGCAGAGCGCCGGGAGAAGACCTCCGCCCATCTCCAAAAAATTCAAAACCTCTCCCCTCGGAACACATCGCCGGCCTTTCCGACGGAGGACGCCGAAGTCATCCAGAAACGCCTCGTCAATTATTGGTCTTCCCGGGGTCTTCAGCTGATCTTCAGCGAACAATAGACAAAGGCACGACTTACCCTCCCTCAGGCTGACCCATCGAAGAGCGGGCAGCCTTGATCGTATTGCCCATGAGCATGGCAATTGTCATCGGCCCCACTCCACCTGGCACCGGCGTGATAGCGCGGCACTTGGGGGCTACTTCCTCGTAAGCCACGTCCCCAACGAGCTTGTAGCCGCTTTTCCGGGATGAGTCCTCAAGGCGATTAATCCCAACATCAATGACGACCGCCCCCTCTTTCACGAAATCTGCGGTCACGAATTCAGGCCTGCCAATGGCTGGAATCAGAATATCCGCCTCCCGACAAACCCTGGCCAGCTCTCTTGTTCGTGAATGCGCCACCGTGACGGTGGCATTGATTCCCCTGCCCATGAGCAGAAGTGCCATGGGCTTGCCCACGATCATACTGCGCCCAATCACCACTGCGTTTGCCCCAGCGGTCTCAATTCCCGCCCTTTCCAGCAGATGGATGCATCCCTGAGGCGTGCATGGGACAAACCCACTGTCGTCTTCCATCACGAGCTTGCCGACATTAACAGGATGAAACCCGTCCACATCCTTGTCCGGATCAATCAGCCGGATGATTTCTTCTTCATCAATCTGTGGCGGCGGCGGGGACTGCACGAGTATCCCGTGGATTGACGGATCCGCATTGAGCCCAGCAACCACCTCAAGCAACTCTCTCTGACTCGTTTCTTCAGGCAGCTCAATACGCCGGGAGTAAATTCCGAGATCTGCACAGGTTTTCACCTTTGACCCTACATAGACATGGGATGCAGGGTCTTTACCGACAATTACCACTGCTAATCCCGGAGTCACCCCCTGGGCCTCCAGCGCCTGCACCTGTTCCCGGCACTCTGCGAGAGCATCAGTTGCTATCTCTTTCCCGTTCAGAATGGTCATTTGTTGGCAATATCAAGGTCATCTGCTCCAGCGCGCATCAGATTCTCAACCTCAACGCGCTTCGCTTCAAAGGCATGCTCATCCATCTGCCGCGGCACATCAAGCAGCTCGTCAAAAATGATAGTAAGTTTACTGAAGGGAAGAGGTAAAACGAAACGGTCCCAAGTGTTAAGCCGCAACGCAGATCCAAAGTTGATGTGGACGGCCATAATCGGGGCCCCCGTCATCTGAGCCAGCTTGATGAGGCCAGGACTCAATTGATACCGTGGTCCCCGGGGTCCATCCGGGGTCACGCATATATCCAGACCGCGACCCGCCGCCCGCACCATCTCCCTCAATGCCGCTGAGCCCCGCCGGGAACTTGAGCCACGGATCGCTTCGAGGCCCATCACCTTTGCCACCGCCGCAAGACCCGCTCCGTCGTGGCTGGCACTGGTCAGGACAGCTCCTTTCCGCCAACCGAAGACACGACGGCGGGCCATCAGCGTTCCCGCGATCCTGTTGTGCCAGAGACACCACAAAAGAGGATCTTCGTGCCTTACCCGGTCAGTGAGGCCGCAGTGGTCCACAACCTTGATCCGCAGCGTAACCGAGTATAACCTTAAGAACCATCCGACCAGAGTACCGAGACCACGCATTTTAATGCTGGTTCGGATCTCGCGGCCCTGCTGCTTATCAATCATTACTCGAACCGTATCCCGTCACAGTATTCAATCTAGATTTTCAACCTCAAGGAGAGTCCTTGTGCATGATTCTACCTGAAACCTCTTCGTTTTAAGCATCTCCCTTTGCCTCATGCACGAAAACCCATCAGATTCTCACCGTGGGATTCAAAAGATCTCCGGGACGTCTGGCAAGACTGATGGAAGGCCAGGGCGGGCCCTCTCCCTCTTCGATCCAGTCTTGGATTCGCCTGCAATCATTCGGAGACCCTTATTTTCTCGTTTAAACCTCGGAAGCATCATGGTTTCTTGCAAACAGATATGAGCGATTTTGAGGACAGAGCTCGAGAGGCCATGGCCAACCCCCAGAACGTCGGCGAGATGGACGATGCTGATAGCGTAGGCACGGCAGGTTCCTCAGACTGCGGGGACATGTTGCGGATGTGGCTGAAGTTCACGGAGAAAGATGGCAAGAAAGTCATCGACCGAGCCTCTTTCCAATCCTTTGGATGCCAAACTGCGATTGCCGTAGCCTCAATGGCAACCGAGCTCCTCAAGGGCAAATCCGTAGAAGATGCCCGCAAACTTTCTCCTGATGACCTGACCGGAGACCTCGGACCCCTGCCTCCGATGAAAATTCATTGTGGCCAACTTGTCGAAGGCGCTCTTCACAATGCACTCGGCGAGCCCCGTGAGCAGAAAGAGGAAGCCACCGCGCCTAGCCTCGCCCAATCCATTTCCAACCAACGGCAGGGCAATATTAAAATCGTCCCACTTGATGGTGATCAGGCATAATCATAGAACTCGTCATACCTATCTATCATGAACCAGGAAATTCCTCTTACCCGCGATGTCGATGCCATTCAGATTCCCTCTGGTGATACTATTTCCCTCCCCACTGGAACTCCGGTCGTGATTACCCAGAGCCTCGGCGGCACTTACACGGTGGCGACCTCTGCGGGACTCGCAAGAATCTCTTCGAACGATTCCGATGCCCTTGGTATCGATCAGGCTGCCAATGAGGAAAAGGCTCAGAGAGACGAGGAAATGAAATCCGCTCCCCTGATGGAGCAGATCTGGCATCAGCTAAAACAGGTCTACGACCCGGAAATTCCGGTAGATATCGTCAACTTGGGACTGGTCTACGATTGCACGGTGGACGATGAAGAGGATCGGAAGGTCGTGAACGTGAAAATGACTCTGACCGCCCCTGGATGCGGCATGGGGCCCGCTATTGCAGCCGACGCTCAAGCACGCATAATGACTGTTGAAGAGATCGAAGATGCCCGGGTTGAGCTCGTGTGGGATCCACCTTGGAATCAGGATATGATCACCGAGGAGGGCAAGATGAAGCTCGGAATGATCTAATTAGAAGGCTCTTCAAGCCCGGTTGGACTTCCCCCTTGCCAAATTTCAGAATTCAAACTAGCGTCCCGCCCCCCCATCAGGGTCTGACTCCATGTCCAAGCATAACAGCCTCAAAACCAGTGGTGGAAACACCGGCAATCGCTCTGTCCTGAAACGCTTTGAGCGCGTCAAGGTGCTCAAGGAGCGCGGACAGTGGAAAGAGGGACAAAGCCCGATCGGCCTGCCCAAGACCAAGTCTGAGGGATAGGAAACCAATCCTGTCCTCCCTACAGATCGCAATTTTGGTAAAGGGTGGGACCGACGGGTTCCGCCTTGTCTGTCACAAAGTCGTCTCATGCCCGAGGGCACCCGCCTGAACAAGTTCCTTGCCTCCTGTGGACTAGGATCTCGCCGCGCGTGCGACGCACTGGTCCAACGTGGGGGCGTTACTCTTAATGGGGAAGCTTGCATGAACCCAGCCACTCGCGTGATGGAGGGCGACATCCTGCGAGTCGAAGGGAAAAGAGTTTCTCCGAAAAGAACGACAACGGTCCTACTGAAAAAGCCAAAAGGGTATGTGTGTTCGAAGCACGATGAACTGGCAAGAGCAACAATCTATGAATTGCTACCCCCAAAGTTTTCCCATTTGAATCACGTGGGCCGGCTTGACCGGGATTCGGAAGGCCTCTTGGTTCTGACTAATGACGGGGATCTTGCTAACCGCCTGACGCATCCAAGCAATAAGGTGGAAAAGGAATATCGAGTTACTCTGACAAAATCAGTCGATTACGCAGTCCTGAAGAAACTCGTAACGGGAGTTCAAACACCGGAAGGATACGCCCGAGCAAAATCGGCCAGAAGGCTGTCCCCTCGCCGGGTCTCCATAATACTGGAAACTGGCCTTAAACGACAGATCCGCGAAATGTTCAAAACTCTTGAATACGAGGTCGAAAAGCTCTTTCGGATCAGGATTGGACGTCTCACTGACCCTGATCTGCGTCCCGGCCGCTGGCGCTACCTCGAGCACCACGAGGTCGAGTTACTGAGTCTTGAGCCTCCGACTGAGGCCTGATCCATCTCCCCGTCTTGCAACCGGTCATCCTGTTGAGTAAACACCTTGGGACGGCAACTTTCCAGTCAGGCACATGAGTAAGAAGATTGAGAGCCATCTCTCCGAAAACCGCGTTTTCAAACCGTCCCGGGAATTCTCAAAGAAAGCCCGGGTCTCAAGCATGGCCCAGTACAAGCGGATGTACCGGGAGTCAATTGACAGGCCGGCCTCTTTCTGGGCCCGCGAAGCCAAAGAGCTTCACTGGCAGAAAAGCTGGAAAAAGGTCCTCGATTGGAACCCTCCATTCGCCAAGTGGTTCACCGGAGCCCGGCTCAACGTGGCTGAAAATTGCGTGGACCGTCACCTTACAAACGGCCGGAAAAACAAAGCCGCTATCATCTGGGAAGGCGAGCCCGGAGACCAGAGGGTTCTGACTTACCACCAGCTTCATCAGGAAGTTTGCCGCTTCTCTAATGTGCTGGAGGCAAATGGAGTCAAGGCCAAGGACCGGGTCCTGATCTACATGCCAATGGTTCCTGAGGCTGCTATTGCCATGTTGGCCTGCGCCCGGATCGGCGCTGTTCACTCTGTTGTATTCGGGGGCTTCTCCGCTGAGTCCATCGTGGATCGACTAGAAGACTCTGGCGCCACCGCCGTAATTACCGCCGATGGAGGCTACCGACGTGGTAAGATCGTCGAACTTAAAAAGAGCGTCGATGAAGCACTTAAAAAATACAAAGGGGTTAAGCGCTGTATCGTCTATCAGAGAACTGGTGAAAAAATAAGCATGCGGCGGGGACGAGACGTTTGGTGGCACAAGGAAGCCGAAAAGGTATCATCCTCTCACACTCCAAAGGGGTTTGACAGTGAACACCCTCTCTTCATTCTTTACACTTCGGGTTCGACCGGAAAGCCAAAGGGGATCCTGCATTCAAGTGGGGGATATCTGGTCGGCAGTTACACCTCCTGTAAATACATCTTCGATATGCAGGACGATGATGTCTACTGGTGCACTGCAGATGTCGGCTGGATCACCGGACATTCCTACATCGTCTTCGGACCCCTTGCCAATGGGGTCACGCAGGTCATGTACGAGGGGGCTCCGAACTACCCGGATTTCGGTCGTTTCTGGAATATTGTCGAGAAATATGGAGTTACTACATTTTATACCGCACCCACTGCGATAAGGGCCTTCATCAAGGCCGGAGACAAGTTTCCTGACCGGCACGATCTTTCCTCTCTGCGTCTCCTGGGCACGGTAGGAGAACCTATCAACCCCGAGGCTTGGATGTGGTATCATGAAAAAATTGGATCGAAGCGCTGTCCGATAGTCGACACGTGGTGGCAGACTGAGACCGGGTCCATCATGATCTCACCACTCCCCGGCTGCACTCCAACCAAGCCCGGAACCGCTACCCTGCCCTTTTTCGGAGTAGACGCGGCAATTCTTGATGACGAGGGGAATGAGTGCAGCGCTGATGAGGGTGGGCGACTGGTCATTCGTAAACCATGGCCTTCCATGCTGCGGACTATTTACGGCGACAGAAGCCGCTACCGTAAAACCTACTGGAACGACTTTAAGGGGATCTACACTGCTGGGGATGGGGCTCGGACCGATACAGATGGAAACTTCTGGATCGTGGGCAGACTCGATGACGTCCTGAATGTATCTGGCCATCGACTTGGAACCGCCGAAGTGGAAAGCGCTCTCGTATCCCATCCCGACGTCGCAGAAGCTGCAGTAGTGGGCCGTCCTCACGAGATTAAAGGACAGGGAGTCGTTGCCTTCGTGACCCTCAAGGAGGGAGTTCGCGCTGCAAAAACGACAGAGAAAAATCTTAAGGGGCATGTCGCTAAAACTATCGGTGCGATCGCCCGGCCCGATGAAATCCACCTGACTCCAGCCCTGCCTAAGACGCGTTCCGGAAAAATTATGCGGCGTATTCTGAAGGAGTTGGTCGCCACTGGTGGAGTGACAGGAAATATTACTACCCTCGAAGACTTCTCCGTAGTGAGCAACCTGCAGAAAAATCTTAAGAAGTAGCCCCCTCTCTCCATCGCATGGGACATCAAGTCCCCTGCGGGTGTTGGAAAACAATGACTCAGTCTCGCTACTTCATCTGGCGTATCGCGCAGACGTTTGGTATCTCAATGCGGAGACGTCATGCAACACAGGCAGCCACAGAATTCCATCTTTTCCGGGAAGCGGAAGAGGTTCTTGGCCAGCTTACCTGGAAGGAAACAGAGCACGTCGAGGAGCTCTCCGCAGAATACTGGAGCCTCCGGCGCATGTCGATGAAGCACAAGGAGCTCGTGAGCGAAATCGAGGTCGCCAGTGGTGACCTGCAAAAATCACAGGATCAACGGGAGGAACTGCTTGGAATGGTCGCTGACCGCACGAAAGCCCTCGTGGAGGAGAGGGAAAAAATGAAAGAGGTGGTTGAGCGTCTTAAATCGGAACATGAAATTGTTATTTCCGATGCCAGATCGATTCGAAGGCGTCATGGGGGCATTAAGGCCAAGCTCGAGGTCCTCATTGCGGAAGGATACGGGGATAATCCCGAAATAGATTCCGCAAAGGAAGAGCTTCTCAGCCTTCAGAAGACGTTCAAGACTCTGCGCGAGCGGCGTAATGCCGTGGTCACTGAAATCGAGACTGCTGAAAGCTCTCTCTCGGAGATTGAAAGCCGGATCGAAACCAAGCGCACATCAATTCGCGGTGAGACCCTCGGTAGCTATCAAAATCTGGGCAGAGCGAACCGAGACTTGTCTCAGAACCGCTTAGAACTGAACTCTCTTGAAGGCCAGATGAGCGGGTTCTTTGCAGAGGTCGGGCGTTACATTCTGGCGAAACATCGCGACCCTGCTCTGGCTGAGATCGCGTCCAGACATCACGGGCTCATCAAACAGATATCTGCACTTGGTCTCTCGATTCGGCTCAACAGGCGCCTCGCGGGGGAAAAGGATGACCTCGCTACCTGAAACTAGGTCAAATCTGTCGCCTGCGCCCTCTCCCTTGAGCTCAAGGTAGCTTCCTGGTCTTGCTCCCTTGCTATCTCTCTCCCAGTGCTGAGAGCAGGAGTCCATGTAGCCCGCCAAATCCTCCATTACTGAGAACTGCGATAACGTCACCCTCCTCGGCGTGCTTCGCAACGTGACGCGCAATCTCAGCTACTGTGGGAATATACACAGCATCCCCACCGAGGGACACCACGTCCCGAACAAGATGCTCTGGGTCAAGCCTCTCCGAAGCAGCGAATTTTCCCGGATCGGCGATGGCCGGCACTACCGCCCGATCAGCACCTGCCAAGGCCTCCGCAAGCTCTCCCTGGAAAATATTGCGCCTCGTGGTATTCGACCTGGGCTCGAATATGGCCCAAATCCGGGAATCTGGATAACGCTGCCGGAAGGCCTTAATGGCCAGCCTGACCGCCGTCGGATGATGCGCAAAATCATCAATGACCCTCACTCCCCGAACCTCTCCGCGTAGCTGTTGGCGACGGGCAATTCCCTTGAAGTTCGCGAAGGCCTTTCTGATCTGATCCGGACTTAAAGCAGCAAATATCCCCCCTGCTACTGCCATCGCTGCATTACGGATATTGAATTCACCTACCATGGGAATGAAATAGTCTTCCCCAGCAAGGCGGAAGCTGCTTCCCTCTCTTTGATAGACAGGATTTTCAATCTTCCATTCACAGCCCGCGCTCAGGCCTATGGTCCTAACGGGACAAGGCGATTGCTCAATCACTTCGATAACATTGGGATCGTCTCCATTGACCAGAGCCAACCCTCTTGCGGGAACAATATTAAGAAGCCTCCGGAAGGCCACCTTGATCTCTTCGAGCGACCCGTAGATATCTGCATGATCAAATTCAATATTATTGATCACCGCGAGTTCCGGAAGATAATGAAGAAACTTTGATCTTTTGTCGAAAAATGCGGTGTCGTATTCGTCGCCTTCCAGCACGTTAAACTCAGAGTCTGTAAAAGAAGCTCCCTGTCCGAGGTTGGCAGGAATCCCTCCGATCATATATCCCGGATCACGACCTCCCTCTTTGAGCACCCATGCAAGCATGGCCGCGGTTGTCGTCTTGCCGTGTGTTCCTGCCACCACGAAATTACGTTTTCCCCGAAGGAACTGCTCTTTCAGCACCTCCGGCAGACTCTGGTAGAGAAGTTTCCGATTCAGGACCTCCTCAGCCTCTTGATTGCCCCGGCTGATTGTATTCCCAATAACAATCACGTCTGCACTTTCAGGCACATTTGAAGCTCGGTAACCCTCGCAAATCTCCACACCACAGTTCTCTAGAAAGGTCGACATTGGAGGATAAACCTTCTCGTCAGATCCTGTTACTTTAACCCCTCTGGACTTCATCGCAGAGGCGACAGCCCCCATCGCCGTCCCGCATACGCCAATAAAATGGTAGTGGTTTCTATCAGCCATCTTTCAGCAATGAGTCTCTGCTTTCATGATGTTCAATTCCAACGTGGAAGATCTTAAAGCAAATTAAAACCCGGGCGCAGCAACGGTAGCGTTGTCCCTTTCTTCCCTGCGACGCTCCATAATTCGGTCTGCGGTCTCTCTCACCATTCCCTCCAGCAGATTTCGAAGGTGGCTTCCCTTACGATAATCCGCAGGAGCAATATGCTTCACCCGGTCAGCATAAGTGCACAACTGATAACACTTCTGAAAACTTCGCCCACTTGTATCCTGCGCATTATAGACAGCAATGGAATGCCCTCCATTTCTCTTCATTACTGTGAAACAGGGAACGTCTGTTGGCCCATCCCCTACGTAGATCATGTTTTCAAAGGGAATCGGTCGTAGCTCAGGTGGCATATGATCGTTCACATCGTCCCCATGCTTGAGCATGCCCTTATTGATCCTAAACAGAAACTGCGTTTTCGTGGTGTGTGAAACCGTCCGTTTTGGAAAGCTGATCTTGCCCTCATGATCTTCCCCGAACTCACATCCGAATATCGCGGTCATATGTCTCGCCAGACTGCTGCCCTCAAGCAAAGCGCGGAGACCCGAGGATATAATGAAATGTTCGACCTTAACTCCTGCCGCGTGATGCTCCGGCCGCAGAACGGCTGACCGGATTTCATCGAAGAGGTCAGGCACACCCGGATAATATGTAAGTCCGCGCCCTAGCTCCGCGAGCCGGGCATTGGTCACTCCGTCCATCTGTAGATAATCAAGAAGGCACTTCATGTAAGCCAATTCGCCGTCCCACTGGTTTTCCTTCACCAGAGAGTCACACCGGCTCCAGAACTGAGCGGGATCTATACCAAACTCCGGGAAGAGGACCTCATCCTGCATGTAGCTGGGGCTCAGGGTCTGATCGTAATCATAGATCAGGGCTATGGTGCTTTGTGGAACCGCCATGACACGAGGTTTTGAGGCAGGATGCAGCGCAGGAGTGACGAAACAAGGACAACTTCCGCCAAACCCAATGGGGAGTGCCCATTGTTTGGATTGCCCCCACAGGGAGGGGCTCTCCCACAAGGCGCGCATGCCCTGAGCGCCGTGGCATCTCCCGGGGATAGATCCTGTGGATCCACGACGACCGGCATTCCTGAGGAATAACGGGAGCAGACGACTACCGCCCTGCTCCTACCCTAATCAGCCCATTTCGACGACAATTTGATTGTTTCAAGCCGTCTAATGAGAGTCCATCGGCCCATGCCATCGCGTCATGGGACAGGCTGGAAGCAGCAAGACACCAACCTTCTGCCGACGCGGATTGTTACCCTGCTTTCCTGTGGCCTTCTGGTCGCCTCCTCGCCATGTGGTATTTCCCAAGAGATTGATCCACCCCCGACGGGAACTGAATTGTTCTCCATACCGGAGGGAAGTAACCGAAGCAAGCCCCACGAGCCCCTTGGTGCAGCCCCCTCCATCCCTCAAAATTTTCGAGTCACTGGTGAAGACTATGAAACCCGATGGGATGCTCCCAGCGGACGCATTTTCTATGAAGGAAACATGCAGTGTCGCACTAATGATGGTATCCAGCTTTTTGCGGACCGTATCGTGATCGACCTGAACAACAAGGTCGTCAGATTTACCGGAAACGTAACGATTTATCAGGGCTCAGTGCTCCATCGCGGAAAGTCAGCGGCCTTCTGGTATGAGGAGGAAAGACTGGAAGGCGACGGCCTTCGAGTGGGCATGGATCCGATGCTTCTCGAGGCTGAAAAGTTCCGAATGGTCGAAAGAAACGGGCGCACCATATTCCTCGGTGAGGACGCTGGTGTTACTACACACGACGTTGAGGATCCAGATTTCTGGCTTCGAGCTGCCAACACCACCGTAATTCCCGGAGACAAGGTTATTTTCCGTGACGTCAAACTCTACGCTGGTGATAAGCCAGTCTTCTGGCTTCCCTACCTCTCCCAGACTCTTGATGTGGGCCTCGGCTACCGATTCATGCCAGGTGCCCGCTCCCATTGGGGGCCATACCTTCTGAATCGCTACGGCTTCATGCTGGGTGGGGACAAGGACCTCGTGACCGGAGAGAGAGAAAACGCTTGGCTTCTCTCACAATGGCATCTCGACCTGCTATCGAGACGAGGAGCAGGAACTGGGCTTGACCTCACCGACACCCGAATGGAGGAAAATCCGAATCTCGGGTGGCTCAAACTCTACCACATCCATGATTTTGAACCGACATTGGATCGTAGTGGAATTCCACGTGACAAGGTTACAGAGAATCGCTTCCGTGCACAACTTCGGCATCGGCTTGAACTGGGGAACCTGATCACCGGAGGAAACACCTACCTGGATGCGGATCTGACCTACCTCAGCGATCGATTTTACCTTGAGGACTATGACCCTGACGCGTTTCTGGTAGAGCCAACCCCGGACAATATTCTCGCTCTCACCCACCAGAGAGGACGCAATCTCATGACGCTCTGGGGCAGGGTCCGTCCCAATTCCTTTTACCAGACTGATACTCGCCTCCCCGAGTTTGCCCTCGATCAGATCCGTCAGCCATTTCTGAACTCCCCGTTACTCCATGAGGGGCAATTTATCGCCGGAATCTACAATGAAGTACTGCCCGACTTTACACGTCGCGAGCTCACCAGGGAGGTGACGACTCTCGATCCGGTTGACCCTCGAAGTGACGAGATAAAAACCATTCTTGCCGAGCGTGGCTATACCCGATTCCACTTCTGGCAGGAAGTATCCCTGCCTTTTAGCCTTGATCAACGCATCAATCTGGTTCCCCGAGCCGGCGTGGGAACTACGGTTTACAGCACCGTGGACGGACTCGGCGAAAGCGAAAAGCGGAGACACCTTTATCTCGGAATTGATGCATCCTCAAAGTTTTCTCAGCATTTCCCAGAAGTGCAGAGCAAAATACTGGGCCTCGATAATCTTCTCCACGTCATCCAACCATATGTAGGATTTTCATGGATCGCGACTGACGAATTAGATTCAAGTTTCCCCCGAATTGATCGACTCACCGCAAGCACACGTCCTCGCCCCCTTAACGTTGGTCGCTTTACTGCCATTGATGACCTCGCAGACTGGACCATCCTGCGCCTTGGGGTCCGGAATCAATTCCTCACAAGAAGAGACGGGGGATCTCATGAATGGTTGTCCGTCAACTCCTACCTCGACTGGTTTCAAGAAGATCCGGAATTTGATCGCGAATTCTCAAACCTTTACAATGAGATCTACTTTCACCCGGTCCCCTGGCTGGAAATGGGGCTTGAAACTCAATTTCCACTCCTGAGCAAGGTCGGCGACTTCACCGAGATCGTCGGCTCTTTTCGCTACATGCCCAGTGAAAATCTTGAGCTGACGCTGAGGCACCGCTTCTTGAATGATCACCCTATCCTGCAGGACTCAATTCGCTTTGAGTATGGAGCCTTCAATAGATTTAATGAGAAATGGAGTGTTGGGTTCAAACACCGTTGGGAATTTGACGACAAGGTTCTCGAGTATCAGCAATACTCTGTCCATCGCACCTTCGACAACTGGGTTATCTCGCTCGGACTGTTCCACCGTGATAACCGATATGAAGACGAATTCGGCGCACTGATCGGCCTGACCCTTCGTGATTTCCCATCGATAAGCCTGCCTCTCAGGGCGGGAATCGAATAATAGGGAGGTAGATCCTCGGGTTAGATCTAGAGCGTACTGGGGACAGGATCCACTGAAGAAGAGCGATTGGCTTCCTCAGCGCTTACTGGCACGATGGGGGGCAACTCGTTCCTCTCAACGGCCTGGCTACGGTAGGTTGGGTAGATGGCTTTGATCTCCTTGAGAATTGCAAACGCTCTTTCCTGCTTTTTATCACGGTAAAGCACCCGGATCCGACTCCCGATACGCTCTTCCTTCACGATCAGCTTTTTCCTCAAATGAGCCATGGCTTCTGCTTCCGAATTCATTCGCCATTCATCGACAAGATTCAGGTTGGCAATCACTTTTTTCAAGATCGCCTCGCTTTCCAGGAGCTTCTCTTCAGTCGCTACAACTCCCTGCATACTCAATCCATCCACCTTCTCCACCTGGTAGGAAAGCAGTGCCACTCGATCCTTGTTTAGGAACATCCACCCAAGAATACCACCACCCGCCAACCCGAGAAAAATAACCAGGATGATGACAGCTATAACGGGCCTGGACATGGTCACTTCTAGCAAATCGTCTTCCCTCGCCAAGGGAATTTGCTAAACCTGCGCTAGCGACGGATATCGGGCAGAGATCCCCGTTGACCTTCTTCTCACGGGCAGAAAAATTCTCAACACCCACGCAAAAAGCATGCAATTTCCAGCAACCAACGCGTCCCTCCAGACTTTATCAAACGGGCTTTCCGTGATCATGCAGGTGGATTCCAATGCTCCGGTAGTATCCGCTCAGTGCTGGGTCTCAAGCGGTAGTCAGCACGAAAACCAATTTGTCGGAAGTGGGATTTCGCATCTCCTCGAACACATGGTCTTCAAGGGCACGACCTCCTTCTCTGGAGCGGAGCTGGCCACCGAAGTGAATGCCAAAGGAGGGCAATGGAACGCCTATACTTCCTTTGACAGGACCGTTTACTACATTGATGGTCCCAGCGTATCCTGCAGTACGTTTATCCATGTTCTGTTTGAACTAGTCTTCCAGCCTCGTTTTCCAGCCAGCGATTTCGAAACAGAGCGAGATGTCATACGGCGAGAGATCGATATGGGCAAAGACGATCCCGACTCGGTAGCGAGTGAACTCCTCTTTCGGACTTTTTTCCAGCATGACCCCCGGCGACATCCTGTAATCGGACACCGTAGCTATTTTGACGCTCTGACCTTTGAGGATATGGTAGCGTATCATCGCGGGCGCTACTGCCCCTCTAATTGTTGTTTTGTTTTATCGGGTGACTTCGATTCTACTGAGGCACTTGCAGCCCTCGAGGAGTTGAGCGGGAATGTCCCGTTCAGACCGCTTCAACAGAGTATCATATCCGGCGAACCACGTCAGATTGGACAGCGCGAGGCACGGATGCCGTTTCAAATTCCGGTGAGTAAGACAACCCTCGCCTGGAAGACTCCTGGCCTCGATCACCCTGACTCTCCCGCTCTTGAATTACTCGCCGGCGTCCTTGGTGGGGGACGTTCATCGTATCTCTACCGACGGTTTCACGAAAAAGAGGGCGTTGCCCATCATCTGGGGGCATGGGCATGGAGTCCGGCCACCGGACCGGGCATGTTCAGCATCTCGGCAGAAGTGGATTTCGAAAAGCGTGACCAACTCGAAAAATCTATTCTTGAGGAGCTCACCCCCACTCTCGGAAGCGAACTTCAATCCGCACTGGATAAAGCACGCCGTCAGATTGTTTCACAACAGTTCAAGACCTTGGGAACAGCTTCAGGGCGAGCCACTGACCTTGCCTCAAACTGGCACGAAGCCAGAAACCTTAATTTTACTCGCGACTATCTGGTGAGCCTCGACCACATTACCCCCGAAGATCTACTCCGAGTTTCCCAGCGCTACCTTTCCTCCGACCAGGCAACTATCACCTCCCTGGATCCGGAAAGAACATCACCGGTTACCAGCACGGTTCGATCAGCAGGACAGAAGCCAGAGGTCACCACGCACCTGCTGGAAAACGGCCTCACTCTTCTGCTCCGGCCAGATCCCCAGGTTCCTACGGTGAGTTTTCAGGGTGTATTCCACACTGGGCGTAATGTAGAAACCCCTGAAAATTGCGGTATCAATATCCTACATGCCTCCCTCCTTACAAAGGGCACTCGCAATCATTCTGAAGGAGAATTTGCCGACAGAATCGAATCTCTGGGTGCGAATATTCGGGCTAGCGCTGGCAATAATACCAGCATCATCTCCTCGTTTTGTCTTCAGCCGGATCTCTTAACCATTCTTGGTCTGAGCGGTGAAGCCCTCTGCGCGCCTGCGTTTGAAAAAGGATCTATTGGAAGGGAAAAGGAGATTCAGCGGGCAGACCTCCTTGAAAGCCTTCAAGACCCTTTGAAGACATCCTTTCAGCTGCTCCGCGAAAATCTGTTTGGCTACCACGATTACGGGCTACCTCGACTCGGAACCGAGAAATCGCTCGACCATATCGATCGAGAGATGCTGGAGAACCACCATCAACAATTCATCACTCGTCACAATGGCGTTCTTGCGGTCTTCGGAGACATCAACCCTGAAGCAACTGTAGAATGGTGCGAGCAAGCCTTCGCCGGTCTCCCTCAGGGGCGGAAAAGCGACGCAGCTGGAACAGAACTAAACGAACCGGTTTCCACAGAAATCACCCATTACCTTGACAAGGAGCAAACCGTCATTGCGATCGGGTATCCTGGAGCTCACATCACATCCGGAGACATTCCCGCCCTTGAGGTGATTCACGAATATTGCTCTAATATGGCCGGTCCACTTTTCACCCGGATGCGGGAAGAACTGGGCCTCGCATATTATGTGAATGCCACACAGTTTCTCGGGTTTGGGAAAGGCCTCTTCGCTTTTTATGTTGGCACCGCGCCAGATAAGGCGGCCCTCGCTCGAGAGGAGCTTCTCGCCCAGATTGAACAACTTACCCAGGAAGGCATTCCAGATGCTGCACTGGATCATACCAAGACCAGTGTCCTCGCAGGAGACGCCCTCGAGAACCAGAGCAACCACTCCATGGCCCAGGTATGCGCGCTGAATACTCTTTTCGGCCTTGGCCCCCTTCATCACCTTGCACACGCCGAGAAAATTCAGGCGCTGAGCCGCACAGATATTATGAATACGGCCCAAAAATACTTTGGGCGGAAGCCAGTGGTTGTCAGTGTCGGTCCGGAAATCAACTTGGATCAGGTCTAAAATTCTTCTCCGGGGCGTTCTCCGCATCGGTAACAACTCGCATTCGAGAAAAGAAAAGTTCACCATCTTTTCAGTCCGACATGGAAAACGACCAACGCTTCGCTGATTTCGTCCTCCTGCAAGCTCAGAATGCTGGGATGTTCCTCGGGAAAGTTCCAAATCCCGTCAGTGGAAAGATGGAGGTTAACGGTAAGGCGGCTCGCTCAGTGCTGGATTCGCTTGAGATGCTGGAACTGAAAACAACTGGCAACAGAACCCCTGAGGAGGACAAATTACTCCAAACTGCCTTACTTAATATCCGCACGCTCTATTCCGCGGTCGAGACGCAGGAGAGTAATGATACCGACCAGAATTAGCGGGTGCAAAATCCCGGGATTGAATCGAAACCCTGTTTGCGGCATTCTGCAGACTCCTCCGTCATGGTAAACTCCTTCAAAATACAGAACGTTGAAGTTGGTGGCCAAACCCCGTTCTTCATCCTGGGCCCTTGCGGTCTCGAAAATGAGGACTTTGCCTGGAGCATGGCGCGAAGCTTGAAGGACATCTGCGAGAGACTGGATCTTCCCTTTATTTTCAAAGCTTCCTACGATAAGGCCAACCGAACCTCCGTTAATTCGTTCAGGGGCCCGGGAGTTAAGGCTGGATGTCGTATCCTTGGAGACATCGGAAGGGATTTGAATGTTCCAGTGACAACCGATATTCATACCGCTGGAGAGGCTGAAATCGCCGCGGAATTTATTGACCTTCTGCAGGTTCCCGCATTCCTGTGTCGGCAAACAGATATCCTCGAAGCCTGCGCCGCGACCGGGCGAATAGTGAATGTGAAAAAAGGGCAGTTTCTTGCTCCCTTCGACTGCGTCAACATCGCCGGCAAACTAAAGTCCTTCGGCTGCGACACGTTTCTCATCACAGAGCGGGGAACTACATTCGGTTACAATAATCTTGTTGCTGACATGCGCTCCCTTTACTGGATCCGCGAGGAGGGAATACCGGTTATTTTTGATGCCACTCACTCCGTGCAGCGCCCCGGCGGCATGGGAGCCACCACGGGCGGAGACGGAGAACTGGCACCAGTTCTCGCCCGTGCGGCAATGGCTACTGGTGTCGATGGAATCTTCATGGAAACGCACCGGACGCCGGCGCAGGCTCTTTCAGACGGGCCTAATCAGGTGCCCCTCGACCAGATCGAGAGCATCCTGCATTCTCTTCTCAAGATTCATCGCGCACTCAATGCATGAGAAGAATAGCAAACGCTGGGCATAATTGGGGGCTCATGCGGGCCTTATCGCTTTCATCAGCCGTTTTTCTGGGAACCGGCATCCATTATGCCTCTGCCCAAGGAGTTCTCGGAACTAAATCCCAAGAGCTCCCATATGAGAAACTTGGCCCTATGATGAACAACCTTCCTGCTGGAAGCATGCTGCGGGAAGTCCGTATTCCAATCTTCGATAAGAAACTCGAGCGGATGGCCCTTCTCCAGTCCGGCTTTCTCAAGGTTATTACCAAGCGGGATTTGGTCGCTGAAAATATCACACTTCGCTACTTTCAGGATGACTCCATCCTCCTGCGAATGAGAATGAAATCCGCGGACTTTTCACTGGCAAACGGAGTGCTTAAAGCCCATCAGGCGGTTACAATCGACACTGAAAAATTGAAAGGTTCGGGCACAGGCGGGGTATTCCATCTTGCATCTCGTTCCGGCTTTGTCCGCGGGCCCGCATTAACCCGTTTTACCTCAGACAGTCTGAAGCAGCCAAAACCTGCAGCTGGAGCAGAATCATTGAGGCGCTCCTCACCCGGCGAACTTAGCGCACTTGCAGCCGCCTTCACCGGACCCGAGGGACTCACCACGAGGGAGAGCCGCATAATTGACAGCCTTCTGGGATCACGGACCAAATCCGTCATAGCCAACCGTGCTCCCACACGGAATTTCATGACACAAAGTCGCCAGTTCGTTGGTAGAGCTCACACTGACCTCCGTAGCTTTTCTAATACCGTAGAAATTCCTGAGGCAAGGCTCCTCGGAGGGCCAACATTTCCGCCAGAGCCACTTCTTTCAGGATTGAAGCATGGGGAAATCACGATCACAGCGGCAGGCGGTATCTTCCTCAATCCGCAACGTGGTCACATCTCTTATCTTCGTAATGTTCATATTCTTGACCCGCGCTTTACGGTTTCAGGAGGAGGACATCTCAAGGTCTTCTTTCCTCCGCGGGAACTCACCGAGTTCATCAAAGAATCAAATCAATCATCTTCCTTGGATGAGAAAGATCCGGAAGGAGGCAGAGGAGCGGTAACGAGAAAATCTTTTTCCGAACTCGTCGATCCATATCTTTTTGTGGTTTCGGGCGGAGTCCGGCTGAAACTCAATGATCCTTCCGGGATAAATTCTCCTATGGTAGCCACCGGCGACACCGTGGTTATTGATCGACGAACCGGAGATATCGTTCTTCAGGGAGGCACGCCCGCTATCAGGAGAGGGTCAGACTCTCTAACTGCAAAGGACCCAGACCTCTATCTCAGGATCTACGAAAACGGAGACATCTATGCGGAAGAAGGGCCATGGACAACGATTGGTAACCTTGCTCAGGATAGAACGTCTCCAGAAAACATTCTCTCTTCCAATGGCACTTCAGATGCAGGTGGGGAGCGCTCTGAGTCGCTGGTGACAATCTCTTGTCATGGGGGCCTCTACCTTGACGCGAGCGAAGGAGAGGTCGTTTATCTGAAGGACATTCAGGTTGTTCATTCAAAATTTCATGTGGAGGCCGAGGATGAAATGAAGATCTTCCTAGGAAAAAAATCAAAGAACACCTCCGGGATAGAGGCTTTCTCGGACATTGAACATATCGTCGCCAGTGGCAGAGTTCGATTGACTCAGCAGAAACCAGACAGGGAGGGCGATCCCGTTAAGGCTACAGCCGAACATGTCATTGTAGATGTAAAGGGATCCAATATTCTCCTGAAGGGGGGAGCTCCTTTCCTTGGAATTGGCGCCAACTTCCTACGTGCTGGCACTCCAGACCTCTACCTGCGTATTTACAAAAATGGCAGCCTCTTCGCGGAGCCAGGTCCATGGACAACGACCGGAAAACTCCCCGAATCGGGCCAAGAGGAAGAACAGTCAGAGAATCAGACGGAATATATTACGGTAACATGCGAGGGCGGAGTTTCCTTCGATGCGCTCAAGGGACAAATCATGTACTTCGGTGAGATTGTCGCAGAGGAACCTCGATTTCGTCTCCGTTGTGATAAGAGCATGCGTATCAGCCTGAGCTCAAAGGATGGGACGAATGACAGGTCTCTTGAAGGACCGGAAGCCTTCTCGGAAGTTGACAAGATTGTCGCGCTCGGAAATGTGATGATATCACGGATGCCTGAGGTTGGCGCACAACCAGTGATAGCAAGATCTGCGGCCGTAACCTATGAAGCAGCCACTGGAACTCTCGCGCTCCGTGGTGGACGCCCGGCCATTCGCCAGGGCAAGAGCTATTTCGAAGCTCAGGAAGACGGCCTTTACATTCTCTTCTATCCGAATGGGAGCTTTGAACTCTCCCGCGGAGCATGGGAACAATTCTTTGATCTTCGGGATAAAAACTTTGAGAAACTTCGCCAGAGGGCAGATGATCAATAGCCCAAGATAACGTGGAGAATCAACACGACCATACTTCGGAAAAGCCTGAATCCTTGGAGACAGGCAATCCCGTTCTGCAAGCTGAAGGCCTGCGCAAAGTCTACAGTGGCCGACCCGTAGTGGAGAGTGTCAGCCTCACCGTTTCGCCTGGTGAGGTGGTTGGGCTCCTTGGACCAAACGGAGCTGGCAAGACCACCACATTCTATATGATTGCAGGACTCGTCCCTCCTGATTCAGGCCAGGTCTTGATGGGAGACCGTAATGTGACACGAATGCCTATGCATAAGCGTGCCCGCCACGGTCTCGGCTATCTTCCCCAGGAGGAATCCATATTTCGCAAGCTTAGCGTCGAACAAAACCTTCTTGCCGTTCTCGAGACCAGGCGCGATCTCAGCCGGAAAGAGCGCAAAGAACGCTGTGAGCAATTACTTGAGCAGTTTGGGATTACAGAAGTTCGAAATGCCTCCGCCCTTACTCTCTCCGGGGGAGAAAAAAGGCGTCTCTCCATAGCAAGGTCTCTCTGCACGGATCCCAGCCTATTGATGCTCGACGAACCTTTCAGCGGGGTCGACCCCATAGCGGTTCTCGATATCCAAAAGATCATCCAGCAGCTCCGTAGCGATTACGGAATTTCACTGCTGATAACCGATCATAACGTCCGGGAGACTCTTCAGATTGTAGATCGAGCGTACCTCCTTCTCGAAGGACGTGTCGTCCTTGACGGCGCTTCCAAAGAACTGGCTGATGACCCTTTTGCCCGGCGTCATTACCTCGGCGAAAACTTTTCCATGTAGGCGTGCGCAAAGTTCTGTCCGCAACCCGGCAGGCAAAATTGCAGGATTCAGCCCCGGTGAGGGGAGCGATTGAATTCCAAAGCTATGAACAGATGGTTCTGCGACTACATCCGCCGATAAGCAAAAAAGCGGCGCGAATCAGATTTTATGAACTGCCCTCAGCGATCAGATGCAGGCTTCAGCCCTGACCATCAGGGCTCACAATCCTCCCTAGGTTGCTGTTTAAAGCACAAAATTGTGAGCTCTCTCCTGATTTTCAAAAATGAGATTTAGAATTCTGTCGGAAGCATTAGCCTGTCGGCATGGCATCCAGGGTGAAAAAGATCACCTCTATCAGCGTTCGGGATTTTTATGAGAGGCACCACGAGGCCCTCAAGCTTGGCTTGGTAGGTGACTCGGAAGGAGGATTCGAAAGAACCATCCGCGAACCAGCTCCTAATCGCCCGGGACTGGCCCTTGCTGGGTTCTTCACCTATTTCGCAAATAAAAGAATTCAGGTAGTTGGCAACTCAGAGGTCTCCTACCTTAAGAAGCTGGCTCCCGAGCTGCGCTCCAAACGCTTTCGCCAACTTTGTGAAAGGCGAATTCCATGCATTGTCACTTCGAGGGACCACGTCCTGCCTGATGACCTTCTGACTATTGCAGCGGAACACGAGCTCACTATTTTCCGGACACCAATGGTGACCATGCAGTTCCTGAACATGGCCTCGATCCTTCTTGAACAGGAATTCTCTGAATCCATCTCCATGCATGGCTGCATGGTTGACTACCGTGGGGTCGGCATCCTGATTATCGGAACTAGCGGCTCCGGGAAGAGCGAAACCGCGATAGGCCTCCTCGAACGCGGAGGCGCTCTCGTAGCTGATGATATGGTGCGGCTCCAGCGTCATGGCGACGAGCTCATTGCTTCCTGCCCTGATTTAGCAAGGGGATACCTCGAAATGCGTGGGATCGGCATAATCAATGCTGCCAACCTTTTTGGTCTTTCCGCCATTCGTCCCGAAAAACGTCTCGACCTTGTTGTCACCCTCAAGGGCGAAAGCGATCTTAATAAGGTGGACCGGGTCGGACTGCACCGTGAGAGCCACGAGCTTCTTGGACAGTCTGTCCCCCATGTGGAAATTCCCGTTGCAGCTGGTAGAGATACTGCAAGACTCGTCGCGGTCGCAGCCCTCGACCTGCAGCTACGCCGCCTCGGCTACGATATGGCTGATGAATTCAATCAGCGACTGCTGGCTACAATGCAGGGAAATGACCCCGTGATCTGATAACCAGACGATGCTCCGGAATTTGCTTCTTATTTCCCCAGGAGCATGACCACAGAGCGAATCAATCCGTGGGCACTTTGTGTGTGGCAGGAAATTTACCTTCCCACCATGCCACCGGTCCTCCTACAATACCTCTACGGAAGTTTTTCCCATGCTGAGTAAAGAAGTAACAGTTTCCAATAAACTCGGAATTCATGCCCGACCAGCAGCTCAATTCGTCAAGACCGCCAGTCAATTCGAAGCCGAGATACATGTGGAGAAGGACGGCGAGGAGATTAACGGGAAGAGTATTATGGGTTTGATGATGCTGGCTGCAGGACACGGATCGGTCCTCAAGCTGATCGCGGAAGGTCCTGATGCCGAAGAAGCCTTGGAAGTGTTGGAAAATTTGGTTGCTCGTAATTTTGGAGAATCCTGAAGTTTTCAGGATGAATACAATCAACTGAAGGCGAGGCATTGACCACCTTCGGCCCTCCGGCCAAACTGAGGCCAATGAGCGGAGCCTCGAAGGAGATGATATACGTGGGGACACCTGTCTCCCGCGGAATCGTTTTTGGGCCTGTTCACGTAATCGCGCGAGGATTTGCAGCTCCAGAGGTTTTTCCGGTTGCAAATACAGCTCGCGAAACCGAGCGATTCAAGGATGCGCTCACCCGTACTCGTAAGCAACTTGAGGGGCTCCGGAAACATATGGAATCCCTCTCGGGCAATGAAGAGGGTCGCATCTTTGAGGCCCATATGCTGGTTTTGGAGGATCCAGTGGTTCTCACCGGCGTCCCCAAGGCGATTGAGGAGCGGGGGCAGAATGCGGAGTATTGCTTCTACGCGGTGATGCAGAACCAGCTTGAGTCAATGCGGCGCATTCCGGATCCATTTTTTCGTGACCGAACTACCGATATCGAGGACGTCTGCCAGCGAGTTCTCCGAAATTTCAATACGGAACACGAGGATCCTGCTCCGGACGAGCCCGACCATCAGCACTTGCTCGTGGCCTACGATCTCACTCCTTCAGCCACTGCGGCAATGGACCGTCACCAGGTCCTTGGTTTTGCCACTGAGCAAGGCAGCCTTACCTCCCACACTGCCATTCTGGCTCGTTCATTGGGGATTCCAGCGGTGGTCGGCCTCAAAAATGCCGTATTTAATTTGCGTGCTCTTGCCCCCTGCATTCTCGATGGTTACGAGGGAAAACTTATCTCCAACCCCACTGCCGAAACCGTTGCAAAATACCGTGAGCTGGAGAAGCAGCATCAGGACAGGCGAAAGGAACTCGACAAGCTGCGAGACCTTGAAGCCTCTACCACCGACGGGCATACCATCACGCTTTCAGCCAATATTGAGTTTGAGCATGAAGTGGATTTAGTGACTCGATCCGGAGCAAAGGGTGTAGGTCTCTTCCGGACAGAGTTTTTCCTGCTCGAGCATGAGGAGTGTCCTGACGAGGAGGAACAGGCAGCACTGTATTCGAGAGTGGCGGCACGAATGGCTCCCAATGAGGTCATTTTTCGAACCCTCGATGCCGGTGGCGACAAGGTCCCCGGGGAGCCGTTGAGTGAACCTGAACCAAACCCTTTTCTAGGATGGCGGGGTATCCGGTTTTCGCTCGACCGGAAAGACCTTTTCAAAGAGCAGTTGCGAGCCATCCTGCGTGCTGGAACATCCGGCCGCGTAGGTGTCATGTTTCCCCTGATTTCCGGAGTTGGCGAGGTGCGCCGGGCGAAGAGGCTTATGGCCGAATGTATCAATGAACTGAAGGAACGAGGCCTCAACTTTAACCCGGACATTGCTATTGGCGCAATGATTGAGGTCCCTTCGGCCGTGATGGTGGCCGCTGAAATTGCCGCCGAAGTTGATTTTCTCTCCATTGGCACAAACGACTTGGTGCAATACACCGTAGCGGTTGATCGTGTAAATCCACGCGTCGCAAAACTTTACCGTTCGGCGCACCCGGGCATTATCCGGTTAATCAAACATGTCGTCGAGGGAGCATCGCAGCACAAGATCTGGACCGGGGTCTGTGGAGAAATGGCTGGTGACCTGACCTTGTTACCCTTGCTCATCGGGCTCGGAATAGACGAGCTATCTGTGGGAGCACCGCTGGTCCCTCTCGTCAAACAGGCTGTCCGCATGCTCGATTCGGCTGAGTGCTCGGAACTGGCCCACAGGTGCCTCCTCGCATCTGAGACTCAGCATGTAGTAGATCTCTGCAGGGAATTCGCGACCAGAATTTACCCGGATCTGATGCAGGAGGAGAGCCGGGGATCTAGCGCACCTTCTTTCGCTTCCCGCCCTGCATGACGATAGTAAAATGTCCATCGGTTCTCTTAGCGAGATCCTCCATGGAATCATGAGCTTTCGGCTGCATCATGGCGACACAGTTAATCTTGATGCCTTTGTTTTTCGCCTTCGCACCGATCTCCCTCGCCCAACTGTCCGAACCCTTGGCTGCGCCATCGGTCATGAAATAAATCACTTGCGGTGGTGGGTCCATATCGAGCGCCATCTCCAGTGGATTATCCCAGCGCGTTCCCCAGACCAGCCGTGTCTCCTTTATGGTTTTACGGGATTTTGAAAGCTGTCCCTGAGTAGCACTCAGCCATTCCACCGGCTGCTTTTTTCCCACCTGTCTCCACTCATGAGCGGTTCCCGGGGATTTCCATTCATACTTACGACGCCCCTTCCCGATGACCGTTGCCTCTCCCTTGGTCCAATCAACTTCGTCCCCCGCTACCCAGGCAGGTCCTGCAAAAAATATCAGGGCGTAATTCGTTTTTGGAGCAATCCGATCTATCGACTTTGTTAATTCCTCCCGCATCAGATCCTCTCGTCCGCCAGAACGCATCGAAGCGGAGTAGTCGATCACATATGCGATACGCTCAGCCTTTGAGGTCACTCCAAAAAAGCTTGTACCACCTCCGAAACCGGACCCGGAGCCCTGACCCCATCCTTCGCCGAAGTCATCACTATCTCCGAATTCAATCGACTGCTCAGGAGTATCCGTATCCGGGACAGGCACAGCTGTCGGTGTTGGCACAGATGTGGCAATGACCTTGGCAAGGGCAGAGCTTGGGGCCGCCGGCTGACGCTGCACCTGCGGGGTAACCTCGGGACGATCTATTACCTCTTCCTCCTGCTTCCCAGCTGAGTAGGCGACGAGTGGAGCTACTTCCAGCCGTAACGAAGGCAACAGCAAAAAAGCCAGCAGGACAGCGACCTGAACCACGACAAGGATCGCGATCACTAGACTCGCAATACTTGCCATTCGGCGTTGGCGCTTTAAGGCCTCTTGCGCCTCGGGAGTCGCATAACTGCTTACTATACTCATAAACCTGATAATTCCTGAAAACGGCCAGAGTCTAACCTGTGCCTCAGCTTGGATCTCATAACGATTACTCACAAGGAGGAAATCTACCTTTAACTTGCCCCAGGTCGTCCGGAACGCTAAGCGCTGGCGCATGAGCAAATCTGCTTACTCCTCTCTCTGCGAGCTAGCCCGGGAACGCGCCCTTATTGCAACCACTGCCTCAGTTCTAGGCTGGGATCAGGAAACATTTCTACCCGTTAAGGCGGTAGACTACAGGGCGAAACAACTCGGTTGGCTGTCGGGAAAGGCCCACGAGCTGGCCACTTCTTCAGCATGGGAGAAGGCTCTCGAAGAGGCAGAGGCAGAGGGCAGTAATGATCCTCTCGAGTCTGCGAACCTTCGCGAATTCCGCCATCATTACGACCGTTCCGCGAAACTTTCACGGGAACTGGTGGAGCACGAAACCCAAACCTCCTCTCGCGCAAAATCCGCGTGGATGGAGGCCCGCAGGAAATCTGATTTTTCAGTCTTCGCACCCGCCTTGGAAACCCTCCTTGATATTGCCCGCCAGAAAGCAGATCTCTGGGGATTCAAGGAAGAGCCTTATGATGCCTTGCTCGAGGAATATGAGCGTGGATCGACCACGGCCGAGGTTGCTGACCTCTTTGGGAGTTGCCGGGCATCCATTATCGAGATCGCGCGTGAGGCCGTTGAAAATTCCTCTGACACACCTGCCAATCTTCTCGAGGGAGACTACCCTGTTGAGCGACAGAAGGTATTGAACCGGGAAATCGCTGAGAGTCTGGGTTTCGATTTTGAGGCTGGCTGCATTAATACCGTGACGCATCCTTTCTGCACACATCTCGGCCCTGATGACACCCGCCTGACAACTCGCTACGACACAACGGACTTCCTCTCCTCGCTTTTCGGCGTGATGCATGAGGCAGGGCACGGCCTTTACGATCAGGGCCTACCCAATAGTGAGCATGGAATGCCCTCCGGACAGGCTGTTTCTCTGGGGATCCATGAGTCGCAATCAAGGCTCTGGGAGAACCACGTTGGTCGTTCCAGAGCCTTCTGGGAAAAATGGCTTCCCCGAGCATCAGATATTTTCCCTGGCCTTCGCCGTTTTTCCCTCGATGAATTTCTCGAGGGCGTAAATCGTGCCAATTACTCGTGTATCCGGGTGGAAGCCGACGAAGCAACGTATGACTTACATATCCTTTTGAGATTCTCCATAGAGAGACGTCTGCTGAACCGGGACTTGGAAATAGCCGAAGTTCCGGAGGCATGGAACGAGGAATTCAGATCCCTCTTCGGCTTTCTACCTCCTGATGATGCCAGTGGCTGCCTTCAGGATATTCACTGGTCGATGGGCGGGCTAGGTTACTTTTCGACCTACACCATTGGAAACCTCAACAGCGCCCAGCTTTTTAAGGCTGCCACTTCCAGCGAGGAAATATCCTGTGAATGCGATAAGGCAAACTACCTGCCTCTCCTTGAGTGGATGAGGAAGAACATTCATTCAGCAGGATCTATCATGCTTCCCCAGGAGCTTATGCTATCCGCCACCGGGGAACACACCAACCCCTCCTACTACTTGCATCACCTCCGCAAACGTTTTTGCAAGGGAGCCTGATTACTCAGGAGACTTCCCGACATCCGGCATTCAAACCCCGCGGAACGCATCAGCGAATTTCCATTCCCGTCTTCGCGTAGATCCACTTGACGACTTTCCCCTTCTGGATCAACGCCTTGGCCTGAACCGTTTTTTCCCCAAAAATTGTCTGCGCCTTATACGCCGCGAGTCCTGTCTGATACAGCTCGCCATCCACATTTTCCTCTTCACCCGCTTTCCATCCCTCGACCTGTTCGAACTTAAACTCTTTGATTCCTCCTCCTTTGACGCTCTCCTGCATGGCCGCGACAATCTGCTCTGGATTCAAATTAGCAGGCTCCGGCTCGGGCTCCGGTTCCGGCTCGGGCTCAGGCTCAGGAGCTGGCGCAGGCTCGGGGGCCGGCTTCGGCTCCGGAGTAGCAGCCGTAGTCGCGGGAGAGGGCGCCTTAGCAGGGTCATTTGCAACCACATCTGGCAAAGTGGGCGGAGGGACTGGTGCGGGATCATCATTCTTCGCGACAGCAGTGCCCGCTCCGAAATGATTACGGGCCCGGTAGGCTATGACCTGCTGAGCGAAGTCCGTTTGGACGATTGGAACAATTCCCTCTAGAGGCCCCCCTGGGGAAACCTTAAGAATATAACTTTCTCCATCCAAGTCGCGCACTTCCACCGTCGTTCCTTTTTCCAGAGCAGTTTCCTGGTTATTATCGCCCGTGGACACGTAGACCCTTTTAGCAAGCTTGACGGTCTTTGGCCACTCGCTCGGCTTAATTGTCTCCAGGTTAATCTTGATTCTAAGCTCGTTGCCTCCGGCACCAAATTTGACCTCCTGCATGGACTGGGACAGCGACACCGAAGACGAATTCTTGGCAAGCAGAGCGCCGCTGAGAGGCAGATACATAATGCGCCCGGCGATGAAGCTGAGAATGATGGCAAAAGCCCAGATTACTAATTTATTCATGGAGTGAAATGGCCTGCCTTGGATAAAGCGCTATTTTGAACGATTTGTCAAATTGGGGGAAACCGTTGACCTCGGCCCCTCTGAACCGGATCCTCCGGAATGCAACGGCTCTTCCTGCTCGACGGTATGGCACTGGCATACCGGGCGCATTTCGCACTTATCCGGAGTCCTATCTATACCTCTAAAGGGGTAAACAGCTCTGCTCTCTTTGGTTTTACGAATACGATTCTTACCATTCTTGAGAGCGAAAAACCTACGCATCTCGCCGTCGCTTTTGACACCCGGGCACCAACACCTCGCCATGAGATCTATCCTGCTTACAAGGCCAACAGGGAGGAAATGCCCGAAGACCTTGCGGCGGCCCTTCCCAGCATCAAACGCCTTTGTAATGCCTTCAATATCCCCATCCTGGAATTAGATGGCTATGAAGCCGATGACATCATCGGCACCCTCGCGAACCGCGCTGACAAAGAGGGCCGCTTTGAAACATTCATGGTCACTCCTGACAAGGACTTCGGCCAGCTTGTTTCGGAGCACTGCGTCATGTGGAAACCCGGGAGACAAGGTAAAGAGCGTGAAATCATAGACCTCCCGGCTTTGAAAGAACTCTGGCAAATTGAACACCCCGATCAGGTAATCGATATCCTCGGTCTCATGGGAGATGCCTCTGACAACATTCCCGGGGTTCCGGGAGTAGGGGAGAAAACCGCCAAGAAGCTTATTGCTGAATGGGGGTCGGTGCAGCGGGTTCTGGACAATGTGGATGCCCTCAAAGGCAAGCTCAAGGAACGCATCATCGAAAATGCCGAACAGGCAAAACTCTCGCGCGACCTTGCCGCCATCATAAAAAACGTTCCGATTGAAACCTCCATTGAGGATCTTGCTCTGCAACCGCGGCACGATGAGGAAGTCCAATCCCTCTTTACGGAGTTTGAATTCAACACCCTGGGCAAGCGCCTCTTCGGCAAGGACTTCGTCGCAGGGCGTGGCCATTCGTCAGTCACCGTTCGCGAAAAGGGAGATCCAACCTTAACCGCAGATCTAAGAACGATTGACGACCTTGACCCGGTTTATACTCTCGTTACGACAGAGAGTAAACGCCGTGAGCTTGCTGCAGATCTCAAACAGCAGGACACTTTCTGCTTCGACATTGAAACCACTTCTCTTGATCGCTTCAGCGCTGAAGTTCTCGGCATTTCGTTCAGCTGGGAAGAAGGTTCTGCTTTTTACGCGACGTTACCTGACAAGGAATCCTTGGATATATTTCTCCCGGCGCTGACCGGACCTGCCGAGAAAATTGGACATAACCTGAAATACGATCTGGCGGTTTTGCGCAACCATGGAGTCGAGGTTACCGGCCCCCTCTTCGACACCCTAATCGCCCACACCCTTTTGTATCCGGACCAGCGACATTCCATGGACTATCTCGCTGAGTCCCTCCTCGGTTATAGCACCATAAAACTGAGTGACCTGACCGGTGATGATTCCTCTGAGCGTGGAAAGGGTAACAGGCAGGGAGATCTTTTTGCCGAAAAGGACATTATGGACGTGGCCTCCATTCCCGTGAAAAAAATGGCCCGCTATGCAGCAGAAGATGCCGATGTCACGCTTCAACTCGCCAACCTCCTGCGTCCCGAGCTGGAAGAGAAAGGACAGCACCGTGTGTTCTATGATATTGAAGCCAGAGTTCTCCCGGTTCTGGTGGCGATGGAAGGTGAGGGAATCGCCCTCGACCTCAAGGTCCTCGCCTCCTGCGGGGAAACCATGCAGAAGCGTCTCGATATCCTTTCCGCATCGCTGGTTGAACAGGCTGGAAGGGATTTTAACCTGAACTCACCTAAACAGCTGGGAGAAATACTCTTCGGTGAGATGAAGCTCGTTGAAAAGCCACGTAAAACAGCCACCGGCCAATACCGAACTGACGAGCAGACCCTGACCGCTTTGGCGGTGAAGCACCCTTTCGTCGCAGACATTCTATCCTACCGTCAGGCTAGCAAACTGAAGTCAACCTATGTCGACCGTCTTCCTGAGTGGGTGGCCGAGAAGGATAGTCGGGTGCATACTCAATTCCACCAACTCGTAGCTGCAACCGGGCGGCTAGCTTCGAGCGATCCCAATCTGCAGAACATTCCTATTCGATCGGACCTTGGTCGTGAGATCCGAACAGCTTTCGTACCAAGGACAGGGCCTTTCGTGCTTTTTGCCGCGGACTATTCACAGGTCGAACTTCGCATCATGGCTGCCATGTCCGGAGATGCGGGAATGATTGAGGACTTCGAACAGGAGGTTGATATTCACTCCGCAACCGCAGCCCGGGTGAATGGGGTAAACCTTGAGGAAGTAGAGCCCGCAATGCGCAGTGCCGCAAAGATGGTCAACTTTGGCATCATTTACGGAATCTCAGCCTTTGGCCTCGGGCAGAGGCTCGGAATCCCCAGAGCAGAGGCCAGCGAGATTATAAACACCTACTTCGAACAATATCCCGGAGTGAAGAACTATATGGATGCGACCGTGGAGGCGGCCAAGAGCTCCGGCTTTGTCGAAACCCTCACCGGAAGGAGGCGCTATCTTCGGGATATCGATTCTGCTAATGCCACCGTGCGCGGTAACGCAGAGAGAGCCGCCATCAACACCCCTATTCAAGGAAGCGCAGCCGACATGATCAAGATAGCCATGATCCGAGTTCAGGATATTCTTGAAAGTGGCGAATATCGGAGCCGGATGCTTCTTCAGGTTCACGACGAACTCGTCTTTGATCTGCATGAGGAAGAGCTGGACATTTTGACACCCAAGATTACCGAAGCGATGCAAAACGCTTTACCCCTTCCCCACGGTGTTCCAGTGAGGGTTGATACTGGGACCGGAAAAAACTGGCTGGAAGCCCACTAGATTTACAGAATCCACAGCTCTATCAACATTCTTGGATCGTTGCTGCGGAGTGGAATTCAAGAATCTGATTTGAGCCCCATTACTTTTAGGAGAAGGACTGATTTCTAGCCATCGCCTCAACCTCAGTTAAGATAGATCCATCAAGATGAGCGAGGTTCACGGAAAAGATCAGGCCCACGGCTCCGATCCGGAACCGGGTGAATTCCCTGAATCCAGCAGCCGACAATCCCGGAAAAAGCGTGGCTCATGTCGACTCCTGATACGCCTGATAGCTTTCAGCTCTGTCCTTCTGGCACTGTACCTCATCTGGCAGTTCATCGTCATCAGCCGTTATGGCTTTCAGGATGACGGCCGGAACGCAGACTGCGCGATCGTCCTCGGAGGAGCTGCATGGCACAACAAACCTTCTCCCGTCTTCAAGGAGAGGCTTAACCATGCCATAAAACTCTACCTTGAGGGTCGTGTGGGTGCTCTCGTCCTGACTGGAGGAAAAGGTGCTGGAGCCCCCTACTCCGAGGGCGAAGTTGCCCACGAATACTGTCTCGAACGAAATATCCCTCAGCATGTGCTCTTCATGGAGGGAAATTCAACTACCACAATCCAGAACATTCAGGAGGCCAGAAAGATTCTCACCGAACAGAACTTTCAAAGCGCGCTGGTAGTAAGTGATCCGTGGCACCTCAAGCGTGGAGTATTGATCGCCCGGAGACAGGGCCTAGAGGCGGCACCTTCCGGCACGAGAACCTCTCGGTTTCAGTCGTTAAAATACCGTACCCGCTTCACCCTTCGCGAGCTCTACCTCTACCATCGCTACCTGATCCTGAACCGATAGCATTCCGGTCGCCCCATCACCAGCATCCGGTAGCTCCACCTGCAGCTCAGGCTTCCGTAATGAGAAGCTGACTGACAAGCAGCCTCTCCTTCATCCTACCGCTTCTCAGGTGAAGATAACTCTCTTACGGTAATATCCTTGAAGCGGACAGTAAGGGTTCCCCCTCCATGGACCTGCAGACCGATATAGCCCTCGAGGGGAATCTTGGGGTTCTTTTCAATGTAATCCGCGCAAGATACGTCGTTCAGCCACATCCGAATACGGGGACCCTCACAGATAATGCGGTAATGATTCCAACCGTCTGGCTTCACAGCCTTGGCCAGAGCTTCAGGATTGAGGAGCTCAGAGATGACTTTGCGACGTCGCGATTCGTCATAAATCTTTCCCCAGTAATTCTTCGCAGCATCTGCCTGATAGCCGATCATCTCATGATGATTAGCAATCCGCTGACTCCGGATCTGAATACCGGAATTAATACCTCCCTTCACGGGCGTAATCCTGAAATTTAAATTCAACTCAAAGTCGCCATACGACTTGTTCGAGACACAGAAAGTATTGTGTGGAACGTGTTCCGTGAGCGATCCTCCCTCGATTGCCCCACCCGATACTTTCCACCACTTTGCCTCACCCTCGTTAACGTTCCAGCCTTCGAGAGTCTTCCCATCAAAGAGAACCTCAGGAGCAGCCGCCTCGTGCTGATCCGCACTGGCAGATAGAAGAGCGAGTAGAATCATCCCGGAACAAACAGGTAATAGGCTCATGACCCTCGCACCTTGTGCAGGATAGGAAGACCTGTCGAGAGCAGGTTACCTCAGAATCGGAAACCCCTCTGCAATTGATCAAGCGCCATTGGCCTCAGATTACCCCAAGATTTATTGCTGACTCATCAATCTCAATAGCGTCTTCACACATGCGGCAGCAAACTCTTCGCTGTTAATCTCAAGCGGCAGCTCGAGGACCTCAACCTCAGATTCTGTCCGGATCGCCTCGAAAAGCTTCGCATCCGCTGCTGGACTGTGAAACACCCCACCAGGGGCACTAATCACGCTAACCGCTCGAGTGGGAACAAGAATCGACGTAGGCGCTTTGTTCGCGTTGGCCTTCTCAGCAAGAATCTTACCCAGTTGGTTACATTCCTCCGGGCTGGTCCGCACGAGAGTGACCTGAGCGTTGTGCTCATAGGTGGCCCGGTTTTTGAATCGAGAAGGAACCGTGTCCCTCTCGCCAAAGTTGATCATATCCAGGCATCCGGGCGCGAGAACCGCAGGCACTCCAGCCTTGCTCATTGCGTCAAGGCGATCGGGGCCGGCAGTCAATACTCCACCAGCCAGTTCATCCGCCCACTCGGTTGTAGTTACGTCGAGAATTCCAGCAACCATCCCACTCTCGATGAGAGACTCCATGGTTCTTCCCCCCGTTCCAGTTGAATGAAAGACCAGCACTTCGTAACCGGCCACTTCCAGCTGTTCACGAGCCATCGACACGAGGTCCGTAGTATTACCAAACATGCTGGCTACAATAATAGGACGTGAATCACTGACATTGACCTTACTCTCAACCATCCCACAGATGGCCCCGGCAGCTCGCGTGAAGATAGTGCGCGAAACACGATTCAATCCCGAAACATCGACTACGCTGGGGATCATGACGATATCCCGAGTGCCCACGTAGTGAGAGGTATTTCCACTCGCCAAAGTCGAAACCATAATCTTGGGAAAACCAGTCGGGAGAGCCCTCATGGCTGCTGTAGCGATAGCTGTACCGCCTCCTCCACCAAGCGAGATTACTCCACTAATTCGACTCTCCGCTACGAGTTGAGCGAGAAGCACAGGAGCAGAACGAGTCATCGCGGCCACACATTCTCCCCGGTCCTTCCGATCGAGAACCTGCTGCAGGTCAACGGCCGCAGATGCCGCTACCTCAAAACGGCTCACCCCCGGATCTACCGTCGGGTCGTCACCTGTCCCAACATCAATCAGGAGAACCTCGTGTCCCCGTAAGCGGATCTGATCGGCCACAAAGGCATGCTCAGCGCCCTTGCTATCAAGAGTTCCGAGAACAGCGATAACTGACATGGCTACTTCCGCTTGACCGGGATGGACTTGAATTCCCTCGCGAGGTCAGTGAGAGAGCCTTCTATTGCCATCCGCTCAAGACTGGAGGCTCCAACGAAACCCACCGCATCCGTATGTTCATTGATGAAGGCTGCATCTTCCGGCCTGGAGATCGGGCCTCCATGACTCAGGTAGATCACATCATCCCTTACCGTTTTGCCTGCCTCGATAATTTTCTGCGTCCTGTCCGCTGCCTCCTCGAGCGTCATGGACGCCTCCACAACTCCAATCGAACCTCCAATGGTCGTCCCCACATGGGCAATGATCACATCGGCACCCACTTCTGCCATGTCCCGGGCTTCCTCCGGCGAACCCACATAGACAATGGAGAAAAGGTCCATGCGGCGCGCCAACCCGACCATGTCGACCTCCTTCTGCACACTCATCCCGGTCTCCTCGAGAATCTGCCGGAACTTACCATCCACGATAGAATGAGTGGGAAAGTTATTAACCCCGCTGAACCCCATCTCCTTAACCTGTCCAAGAAAATGCCACATCCGTCGCCGGGGGTCGCTCCCATGCACTCCACAGATGACCGGCACCTCTTCCACGACTGGAAGAACCTCGAACTCTCCAATCTCCATCGCAACTGCATTGGCGTCCCCATAGGCCATGAGCCCTGCCGTAGAGCCATGCCCAGCCATTCGAAAGCGACCCGAATTGTAGATGATGATAAGATCCGCTCCTCCTTTCTCAATGAACTTGGCACTAATCCCTGTTCCGGCACCTGCCGCAATAATGGGCTCTCCCCGTCCCAGGGTATCCTGCAGACGCTCGATCACTTCGTCTCTCGTGTAGGGGTTTCCTTTTCCAGTCCAAGGATTTGGCATCGAATCAAAGTAAGTTTGCTGACCTCCACTTAGCGCTCCAGTCCTCCGGTAACAAGCCTCCGATCGCTCACTTGACCTCGAGGTTACAGTCTTGCCATGCACTCCGCCGGCCGGCTTCTCTTTATCCTCGGCTCAATTTTCTCCCCTCTCGTTATGGCTAAACCCATTCCACCGAGCGCCAAGCGTATTCCCCACGATGTTGTTGCTCCCCATGGCCACACGCGCGATGACCCCTATTACTGGATGAGGGACCGGGAAAATCCCGCAGTTATCTCCTATCTTAACGAGGAAAATAACTATACCTCCCTCATGCTCAGGGAAACGGAGGATCTGCAGAAGAATCTTTTCGACGAAATCGTCGGGCGAATCGTTCAGGACGATTCATCTGTTCCTTACCGTGAAAAAAACTACGAGTATTACAGGCGCTACCGCAAAGGCGACTCCTACCCCCTCTCATGTCGCCGACGCGCTGGCACCAACGAGGAGGAAATCATGTTCGATATCCCTTCCATGGCAAAAGGGTATAAGTTCTACCGTCACCGCACGGGAGAGCTGAGTAGTAACGAGGAAATCGTGGCCTTCTCAACGGACACCAAGGGCCGCCGGATCTACACCCTTCGCTTTAAGAACTTGGTCACCGGAGAGATCTTGCCCGACAAACTGGAACACGTGACGGGCAATCATGCCTGGGCGAATGACAACAAAACGGTCTTCTACACGCGTCAGGACCCTGAAACCTTGCGCTCTTATCAAGTTTATAAACATGTTCTGGGTTCTCCGGTGCAGGACGACGTCTTGGTTTTTGAGGAGAAGGATGAAACTTTCCGATGCTACGTCTACAAGACCAAATCCGGCCGTTTTATCGTAATAGGTTCCAGCCAGACACTCTCCGATGAGCTTCTTCTGATTGAGGCAGACCGCCCGAGTGACAAACCCCGAGTTTTCAGCCCCCGCCGCCGCAATCTGGAATACAGCATTGATCACGTAGGCGATCGGTTTCTCATCCGCACCAACAAGGAAGCTCCCAACTTCAGGCTGATGAGTTGTCCCCTCGAAGATACAGCTGAGGAGAACTGGAAGGAAGTCATTCCCTCGCGTGATGATATTTACCTGAGCAGCGTCGAGGTTTTTCGCGATTATCTGGTGGTGACGGAACGGCGCAATGCCCTGAACCGCATTCGTATCCGAAATGCTGAAGGACAATGGCATGAGGTTGACTTTGAGGAGCCCGCTTACTCCGCATCACTTGGCGTAAATGTTGAAATGAACACGGAAATTCTCCGTTTTAGTTTTGAGTCGATGAGAATTCCGGACAGNACTTTTGATTACAACATGAGGACCCGGGAAAAGTCCCTTCTCAAGAGGCTGAAGGTCCTTGGCGGTTTTGATAGCGCTAATTACAGAACCGAGCGACTGGACGCTACAGCNAGGGATGGCACAAAAATTCCCATTTCGCTGGTATACCACAAGAGTGTAAAGCAGGACGGAACTGCCCCACTTTATCTCTATGGTTACGGATCTTACGGCTCCAGCATGTCGGCCGGCTTCCGCGCCACAATGTTGAGTTTGATCAACCGTGGATTTGTCTATGCGATCGCTCACGTCCGTGGTGGCCAGGAACATGGTCGACAGTGGTACGAGGACGGCAAGCTAATGAAAAAGAAGAACACCTTCACGGACTTCATTGACTGTGCTGAGCACCTCGCCAAGGAACAATACGCCGATACTGATCGACTGTTTGCAGGAGGAGGCAGTGCGGGAGGATTGCTGATCGGGGCCGTCGCCAACATGCGTCCCGATCTATTCCGGGGCCTCATTGCCGATGTCCCTTTCGTCGATGTGGTTACTACCATGCTCGATGACACAATTCCTCTCACCACATTCGAATACGATGAGTGGGGGAATCCCTCCGACGAAGAGGCTTACAATTATATGCTCTCCTACTCACCCTACGATAATATCGCGGCCGTTGACTACCCGGCCCTTCTGATACTCGCTGGACTTCACGATTCCCAGGTTCAGTACTGGGAACCAGCCAAATGGATAGCCCGCCTCCGTCACCGTTCCACCGGAAACAATCTGCTTCTCCTCAAGACCAATATGACAGCTGGCCATGGAGGGTCCTCGGGACGCTTTGACCGCTTTCGCGATACTGCGCTGGAACATGCTTTTCTCCTCAAGCTGGCAAACTCGAAATGAATATGGAGGACCGTGCAGGAGTCCTACCTCCTGTATGCCAGCGATCGCCCAGGTCTTCCTTAATCTCAATGCGTGTCGAATCACGACCGCTACAGCCGTCATGATTCTGGCATCCAGTGGTTCCCCGCTGTGGTGGACAGTTGCCATTCCATGGTTCTTTCTCAACCTGCCGGGACTGCTGCTTTTCACCTTCCCAGCATTGACCCTCCTGTTCGGCCTTACCGGAAGCCAACCAGTTAACTGGTTGGGTGGTATTTCACCGCTGTTTCTCTCCATAGCCCTCCCCACCGCCATCTCCATGGTCTTGAGCTTTTGCTGGCGCCCCATCTTCAGAAGAACCGGGGTGCTGGGCCAGTTTTACTATCCAGGGTCCTGAGGACACGCTCCCAGAAATCCCCGGCGTTTCGCCACTATATTTCTTCGAATACCCTCCCCCGATTGGAGCAATTGGGGATGCGTAACCTATTAAACTTCTAANAAAGATCACNGGAGCGTGTTCTTTCCTTAACGGTCATTCTTTTTGACCGCGATCTGCATCATGTGCACCCCAGTTTGATACCATACGCAAATCCATGAAGAAACTACCCCGCATCGTCCACCCCGCGGTCCTAGTGCCAGCTCTTATCGCAGCTCTGATTCCCTCGATAAAATCCCAGCAGGAAATCGGATTTATTGAGGATTTTGCTCTCGCTAAGAATCGTAAAGTCGCTCTCAAGAAACTTATTCCGGGAACAGAGGACTACTACTACTACCACTCCCTCCACTACCAGAACACCAGAGAGACAGGTCAACTCGCTGATATCCTCACGCAGTGGACCAAGCGCTTTCCGAAATCNAGCCTTCGCAACCTTATTGTCAACCGGGAAGCCCTCCTGAATTACTCTCGCGACCCGAAGAAATCGTTGGCGCATATCCAGCGTGAACTGAACCTGCAATTTAACCACCAGCAGGAAGGCAAGGCCAGAGCCCGCGAATTCCCGTCTATCCTCAAGCAGGAAGAACTCTCATGGGGAAAATTCCTCAGCGGTGCCCTCCAAGGGACACGCACCCTGCAGAATATTAGCCCGGATGAGTTCTTCGATCTACTAGCCAGCGGACATGTTCTCACCGGAACTCAGAAACGTGATCTTCTCAGTCGTGCCAATAACCCTGACCTCCCTGAACTGGTCACTCTGATTCTGGAGGACCTTGAAAGCCCGGAGAGCCGGGGATTCGGCGAGTTCAATATTCATCGGACACTCACTATCGCCCAGCTCGATGAGCTACGCGGCAAGAGAAAAAGCCTCCTTCTCGATACAGATTATGTCCATACCTACCTCGCCAAGCTACGCCCCGGATCTGACGTTAATCCGGCAACTGAGCCAGAAGTCCGCAAATCCTACCTGGAACGTGTCTGGAAGTTCGCCTCTCAACTTGGCCCCTCCTTCAATTCTCTGAAGGCACACCTTCTCTACCAGCGTCTGGTTTTTGATTACTCTCAGGGAGTACATGACGCCAACCGCTTCCTGAGTTACGTGAAGCTCCCACGGCGGGCACCGCATATCCATCCTGAATGGGCTAGAAAGGAGAGCACACTATGGCGTCACCCTGCAAATCTTAGCCAGGACTTCCATGCAATCACTGGACTGGCTCCCGTCGGCGCCGACGAACCGGTCGTCAGAAACTATCTCCTTCATTTCCTCAGAGAATCGCTGGATTACCGGGATTATGCTCCTTACTTCAGGGAAGATTGGCTCAAGTCGGTGTTTGCTGAAGCCAAGATTGTCAATGGTATCGGTGATCCCGGGCAGTGGACCTCCCTGCTGAGCCCTGGCCAGTTCCAAGCCCTGAAGGACCGGGTGGACNTCGAGTTTGCTCCAAACAGTCCCGACTACTTCGGCATCAGCGACAACGTCCGGCTTCGCGTTCATCTCAAGAACGTGNAGACCCTGATCGTGAAAGTTTTTGAGGTGAATACCCTCAACTACTACCTGAAGCACGGAACCGAGATCAGTAGTGACCTCCCTCTTGACGGGCTGGTGGCGAACCACGAACGCACCTTCGAGTATCAGGACGCCCCACAGCGACGTGTCGCCCGTGACTTCGAATTTCCTGAGATCGAAAACCGTCGTGGCGTATGGATCGTCGAGTTCATTGGAGGCAGTAAAAGCAGCCGGGCTGTCATTCGCAAGGGGCAGCTTCACCTTCTCTCCGCTACGACGAGCGGAGGAGAAATAATCACCGTCCTCGATGAAGCGAGTAAACCAGTCGCTGGCAGCGCCGTCTGGCTTGGAGGCCGCCGCTATGGCTGTGACGAAAAGGGCCGCACCATCATCCCTTTCTCCAATGAACCCGGCAAGCGAACCCCCGTTATCGAGACTCCTGCCGGCTTCGCCAGCCTTGCCCAATTTCATCATCCATCAGAATCCTACAACCTTCACGCCGGTATCCACGTAGAGCGCGAGGATCTACGTCCGGGTGCCAAGGCTACCATCATGGTCCGCCCCACCCTCACCGTGGCAGACCACCCTATCTCGCTCACACGGCTTTCGAAGGTCCGTCTGATTCTTATTTCAACTGATACAGACGGAGTCTCCACTACCAGCACAGTAAACGACTTCGAGATCGCCTCCGACCGGGAGGCTACCCACGAAATCCGGGTCCCCGACCGCCTTGCGAGCCTCAATATTCGATTAGTTGCCGCGATCAAGATAGCTAGTCAGGGGCAGAAGGAAATCGAGCTCTCGGCCAGCCAGAGCTTCATGGTCAACGGACAACTTCGCAGCGCCCGCATCAACGACCTTTTCCTGAGCAGAGTAGATGGAAAATACATTGTTCAGCTTCTCGGACGCAGCGGAGAACCCGCTCCAGGCCAGCATCTCAACATCATGATCCAGCGGACCAATTTCAAAAACTCCCGAAGCTTCACTCTGAAAACGGATCAGTCCGGCCGAGTCGAACTCGGCTCCCTCGATGGCATCATGAGCATCACTGCCCGAACCGCTGATAACCACGAGCGTGTCTGGAAAATTCATCGCTCCCGTCGCACAAACCCTGGAGTCATTCATGCCGCGGCCGGTAAGAATATCCGAATTCCCTACACTGGAGGACTGACCCGGAGAGAGTTGTCCCTCCATGCTATCTCGAGGACCGGAATCATTTCAGATGCATTCAAGGCTCTCTCTCTCGAGGACAGCTTCCTCGTTACGGGCCAACTTGAACCCGGGGACTATCGCCTCCTTCTCAAGAACACCAACCAGTCCATTACCCTTCGGGTCGCCCGGGGAACGGTGGCCAACGGGCATGTCTTCAATCGAACCAGGACACTTGAGCTGATCGAACGGAATCCCTCGCATTTGACGAACCTCTCGGTCAAAGGCGACTCCCTGGAAGTTCAGGTGGCAAATCCCGCCGATACCACTCGGGTGCACATTATTGCCACACGCTTCCTTCCGGACTTTGACCTTTTTGATTTCCTTGCTTACGCCCCCCGGGGAGGACTCTTCAACGGGAGGCCCGGCCAGCTGTCAAACCTCTATGTCAGCGGGCGCAAGATTGGCGATGAGTTCCGCTACGTCCTCGAACGCCGCTACGCCCGGAAGCTGCCTGGGAACATGCTCGAGCGCCCCGAGATCCTCCTTAATCCCTGGGCCGTGCGTGATACCGGAACAGAAGGTGAAATTCTCATGAAAGGCGAGGATTACGATCGAGCCCTGACCGGCCAGGCCGCCAAGGGCGAACGAACATCCGCTCCTGCTCCCGACGGACAATCCGGAGACCAAAGCACAACTGGAAGCTCAGTCGATTTCCTCATCAATGGCTCTGTTAGCCTTATCAACATGCAACCTGACGAGAAGGGCCGGCTTTCCATCGAACTAGATACATTCGGAGACCGCCAACACGTGCATGTCCTCGTCCTCGATCATCATGGTGCTAGCTATGCCGAACTTTCCCTGCCAGAGCGGGAAACCGAAATCGCAGATCTGCGCCTTAGCCAGACGCTCGACCCGGATCGGCATTTCACAGAACAGGACTCGGTCACACTCCTGAAGAAAGGCGAGAAACTCGAGATCAGGGACCCGAGCACCGCGCAACTCGAGGTTTTTGAGAATCTTTCCAGTGCTTACAGCTACCTGCTCGCTGTCCGGGAGGATGCAACCTTGCGACAATTTGAATTCATCCTCAACTGGCCAAATCTCAAGGAGGAAGAGAAACGCGCCAGATATTCCCGGTTCGCCTGCCATGAACTGAACTTCTTCCTCTGGAAAAAAGACCCACGGTTTTTCAGAGAAGTGGTTTCTCCCTTCCTTTCTAACAAACGCGACCAGACCTTTATCGACAGATTCCTGCTGGGGGCTGAACTCCGTCCCTACCTTGCCCCCTTCGAATACCAGCGCCTTAATTCGGTGGAGCGTATTCTTCTCGCTCATCGTACTGCAGATCGCCTCGAAAGCACGCAATGGGATTTTCGCGACCGACTCGCCCTTCGTCCCTCCGATCTCAACCGATCCATTCAGCTCTTCAATGGAGCGCTCGCCACCGGCGGACTAAAATTCAGCGCACTAAAGACAGCGCAGGACCAAAGCACACGCTGGTTTCAGGCGCACGCTGATGCAATCCCTCCTCCCTCGAACTTCGGGGCAGATACTGGTCAGGGCTGGGGAGCAGGAACCGCCAGCGCGCAAAAACGCCGCAGTGGAGTCCGGAGGCGAAGCTTGGCGAGCAACTCCTTGTCCCAAGTCGAAGCGTCCGAATCCGTGTCCGAAGCTGACTTACTGGGATTCGCACAGGACAAAATCCAGGCCTCTGCAAAGCAGGCCCAGAAACTTGTCACCGAGCGTCACAGGATGAAAGAAGGCGCCACCGATCCCTATGCCTCATCCGATCTTGCCACTGCTGACGCAGAAACACTTTACCGGCCCTTGGAGAGCACCAGAGAATGGGCAGAGACAAACTACTATCATCTTCCAATCGCCTCCCACACCCATGACCTCATCACCGAAAGCCGTTTCTGGCTCGACTACGTCCGGCATGACAAAGGAAAACCCTTCGGTTCGAAGTATTTGGGAGAAGCGTCTCGAAACCTTCACGAGACACTCCTTGCCCTTGCCGTCCTTGACCTCCCCTTCGCTTCACCAGAGAGCAGCATGGAAATTGATGGGCCCAGACTGGTCTTTACCGCCGAAGATAGTGCTATTGCCTTCCATCGTGAAATCAAGGAAGCCGAACTGGCAGAAAATCGACCTCCCCTTCTTGTAAGTCAGAGCTACTTTCGCCACGGAGACCGGCACCAGATCGAAAATGGCGAAAAAGTCGATAAGTTCGTCACTGGTGAATTCGTAGCCAGCGCGGTCTACGGTGCCCAGGTGGTGGTAACTAACCCTACCAGTTCGAGGCAGGAACTCGACGTATTGATACAGATTCCTGAGGGAGCTATGCCAGTACTCGGACACCGGTCCACAGGCACGCGTAACGTCTCGCTCGATCCCTACACTACCGAGAGACTTGATTACTTTTTCTACTTCCCGGCCCCGGGGAACTACTCATGCTACCCGGCGCATGTCTCAAGGAGAGGGTCGGTCATAGCGTTCGCCGACAAGTTCAGCTTCAAGGTCGTGAGCGAACCCTCTCGCGTGGACGGAAATTCCTGGGCCCATCTCAGCCAATGGGGAACCGAAGAAGAGGTTCTCGCTTACCTTTCAAAGAGAAATCTTCACAACATCAATCTCGTTCAGATCGCATGGCGCTGCAGGGAGAGCAGGGATTTCTTCGTGAAGGCACTTGAGATTCTGAACCGCAGAGGGAAATACCACCGAGAACTCTACAGCTACGGGCTCTTCCATGGTCATACGCTTACCGCCCGGCAGTTCCTCCTTGTGGACGATCGCTTTCTCAAAAAATGCGGTGACTTTCTCCGTAGTGAACTCGTCACCATCGATCCCATTGCCCGTCGTGCCTATGAGCACCTCGAATACAAGCCCCTCGTCAATAGCCGTACCCACATTGTTGGGGGAACGCGCAAGATTCTGAATGGCCGGATCCGCAGCCACTACCAGAACTTCCTGCGTATTCTCAGCCAGAAACCAAGCCTCGACTCCTCTGATCAGCTGAGCACCACCTATTACCTCTTCCTTCAGGATCGGGCTGAAGATGCCATGCAAAGATTGGCAACTGTAAATCCCGCAGATCTCTCCACTCGGATTCAATACGACTACTTTCGCGCCTACAGTGCGTTTTACCAGGCCAAGCCGGATGAGGCCCGCAGCATTGCCATGAAATACGCCGGGCATCCGGTAGACCGCTGGCGTGAACGCTTCGTCAACGTGATCGCTCAAGCAGACGAGATCGAAGGTAAGGGTCCGCAGGTAACCAATCAGGAGGACAGAGACCAGCAGCAGGCCCGCCTAGCTGCCTCGGAGCCCTCCCTGAAACTCCGGGTCGATGGATCGTTGGTGACCATCGACTACCAGCAGATCGCTAACCTTCAGGTCAATTACTACGAAATGGATCTGGAGTTCCTCTTCAGCACTAATCCATTCGTATCCAGCGGGAGTGACAGCTTTGCCGTAGTCCAACCCAATAAGTCGGAGCGCCTTCAGCTCGACGAGCGCAAACGCTCACACAATTTTGAGATTCCCCGCGAATACCAGTCCAGAAATGTTCTCATCGAGGTAATGGGGGGAGGAAAGAAACGCTCACTCGCTGTTTACTCCAATAACCTAAATACCGTGGTCAGTGAACGCTACGGCATTCTCACTGTGCGCCACAGCGATGACAATCGGCCCCTGCCAGCAACCTACGTCAAGGTCTACGCCATGACCGATACCGGACCAAAATTTTACAAGGACGGATACACCGATCTCAGGGGCAAGTTCGACTATGCCAGTGTGAGTACGACTGATATCGGTAGCGCCCTTAAGTTCAGCATTCTCGTCATGAACGAAACCCATGGTGCGACCGTTCTGGAAGCCCCTGTTCCCCAGCAATAGAATGCTACTCAGGCCAGTCTCCGTGGTTGACCCTCCAATTCCCTGACTCGTCTTGCTGAAATACAATCGAGAGAGCTCTTGGAGGAGTGGCATCTTGGAAGACCCACTCCCAGACAAGAGCCCGCCATGGAATACCCGCAGCCCTGCCGTATTCCTTGTANCCCGCTTTATCCGGTGAGCCAAACATGGCCTCCACTACCCTTTGGGGCATACCCACCTTGACTGAGTCTGCAAGCTGGAGGGCGTTCTGAAAGCTCGGTCTGGCCTGAATTCCTTCAGGACTTCCCGGCACAACCGGCAGAGGCAGACTCCCCTCCATGGGTGTCACCTCTCCCGATTGAGGCGTACATCCAAATCCAAATAGGGCTACGGAAAGAACAAGCAGAAGGCGGGGAATTGAAATCATCTTCACAGACACAGAACAAAAAAAGGAGGCTACCGGCTAATCAAAAAATCTNAACGACGGGGCTGCTTTTCCAAAACAGCATCTCAACGACGGGAAGAGAGCCTCCGCTCCTCATGCCCCGGTCTAACCTAGATTCATTCCTCAAAAGCCCAGCTCCCAACACTATGCGGCAGGAAGTCAGCGCCAAATCCGCGAGCGTATCCGACTCTCTATGCCTGACCGNTTTGGGGTAACAGTTTTACGCTTATTCCTGGTCGGGCGTGAATAGAAGGGTCTGTTCGGCGACTANTCTTTCTCCAATGAGATAGACAGTCCCCCGTAAAATTCGTATTTACTTACCGATCCGCATTAACCCTCGGATTTTCATTCCACCCATGTCCCTTCGGCTTTTCTCNGCTCTTGGTCTCATCAGCCTGCTGTCTCTTTCGATGGTTTCCGGGCGCACNTGGATTAACTCCAGTGGTCAACCGATAAATGGTAGCTTCATAGATCTGAGCAGCGGAGTGGTGAAAATCCGACTCGATGGGGACAGCAAGGTTGTGAGCGTNCCCCTGAAAGTCCTCTCGAAAGCCGACCAGGAATTTGTGAGGAAAAGGGCCATGACCGGGAAAGCCGACCTCGTGGCTCTGGCAGTCAAACGAATCGATGCCGCCATCGATGCTGGCCTCGAAACAAAGAATTTAAAATATAATGAGGGGCTGAACGACCACATGTATCTGCGCCGGGTCTATCTCGACATCGCAGGGCGCATACCCGACTACGGCGAAGCCAGGGATTTCTTGAACTCGCGTACTAAAAACAAGCGGCAGGAACTCGTCGTTAAACTTCTCAAGTCGTGGGACTACGCCAGCCACAATTATAATTACCTTGCCGAACTCCTTCGCATCCAGACCACGTTCCCTGGCACNGTCCTACGAAACGATGCCTTTATCCACTGGTTGAAAGAGCAGATCCATACCAATACACCGTGGGACGAACTAGTGAGGGAAATCGTGATGGCGGAAGGTCGGATCTGGGACAATCCCGCAGTAGGATATCATCTTCGCGACAATGGGATGAAACTCGATCACGTTGCATTCATGGGGAAGGTCTTTCTCGGCACGGACATCACTTGTGCGCAATGCCACGATGACCCCGATGGTGAATGGACGCAGTACCAATACTATGAATTCTCTGCCTACCTCGCAGACCTTGAGACCAAGGGGAAGGCACAGCAGGCCAAGATACCCAAGAAGAAGGAACTCGAGGCCTACATTGCGACTACTCAGAAACTCGATCCGGGAAACGATGAGCAAAAAAGGCGCATAAACAATATCGTCGGAAATTATCAGCGCGCTCTCCGTGACATGAGTCGAGCCAGTGAGCTTCGCGTCCATACTGTGGCAAATCGTGCGATGAGACTTCCTGATAACTATCAGTACGAAGATGGTTTTCCCCGCGATAAGGTAGACCCATGGATCCTTTTCGGTAAGGAGAACGGATCTGCCGCGGCTGCCCTCAGTCCTCGCCAGCGCCTTGCAGCATGGCTCACCTCCCGCCAGAATGAGCGCTTCGCGATGAATATCGCCAACCGCATGTGGGCGCGCTACATGGGCCGTGGAGCAGCCGAGCCCATCCATAACATCGATCCTGAAAAAAGCCTCAACGCTGACCTTCTCAAAGTTCTCACCGAGGAAATGATTTCGCTCAATTTCGATCTGAAAGCCTTTGCTTGGGCGATCGTAAACACCAAGGCCTACAACCGGCTGGCGAGCAGGAAGGAAGTCAATATCACCGATCCTTATTATTTTCCCGGTCCACTCCTGCGGAGAATGACTTCGGAGCAGGTCTGGGATTCTCTCATCACGCTGATGGTAGAGGACCCCAATCAATTCAAACTGGATTCTGGCAAGCGCTATAATCAGCTCATCAATTCCTCTCAATCGCCAGGTTCTCCAAAAGACTTTNTGGCCCGGGTAGACGAATTCAATAAGTTCAAGCCGGAGCAGAGTTTGGTAAATGCCGCAGGCATCTCAATTCTCAAGGCGAAACCTCCCAAGGGGGAAAAACCCTTCGGTCAAACCGCCCTGAGTAAAAAGCCCACGGGGCCAACCGACGAAGAGATGATGATGGCATTCATGGAAGCCGCAAGGAAAAGAAAACTGCTCCTCGCTCGAGCCTCGGAGCTTCCCCAACCGGCCGATCCTGCCCACTTTCTCAGCAAGTTTGGCCAGTCAGATCGAACTTTCGTAATTAACGCAAGCTCGCTCAAAGGATCCGTTCCCCAGGTCATGGAGTTGATGAACGGATACGCGACCGAAATCCTGACCCAGCCGGGCTCTCGCATCTTCCTTGAGATGAAAAACCTCCGCTCAAATTTTGAGAAGGCTGATGTTGCCTTCATCAGCATTCTCAGCAGGAGAGCGGTGGGCAGCGAACAACACCTTCTTGACCGGGAACTTCGCTCTGGTAGCCCAGAGGTTTTCTCTGACCTTATCTGGGCTCTGCTCAACACCCCTGAATTTCTATTTATCAAGTAATCCCCCGACGACCACCCAGCCATGCGAAACAGTATCAATAAGCTCACCGAACTAGACCGGAGAAATTTTCTGACCGGAGCCGCAGCCTCAACGCTTGGGGTCTCAATCCTTCCCGGCATCGCAGGTGCAGCGGAGAACGAGGTGATCAACCCTGCCTCTCACGCGACCGCGAAAAATGTCATCTTCCTCTACATGTCCGGAGGCATGACTCACGTCGACACCTTTGACCCCAAGACCACNAGTGGAATTGCAGGNCCGTCCCAACCCGTCGCGACCAATGCGGATGGAGTCCAGATTTCCAACCTGCTTCCGGAGCTAGGCAAACAGGCAGATAAATTCGCTGTGGTCAGGAGCATGACCACGAGGACAGGAGATCACGGGGGAGGCAACTACCTCATGCACACCGGGTTCGCCCGGCGCCCGGGCGTTTCCCACCCGCAGATCGGATCATGGGCTCAATACTTCCTTGGACGTCGGAGCAAACTGGTGCCGGACAGCGTGGTTGTCGGTGGGGGAAATCCCGGTCCCGGATTTTTTCGTCCAGACCATAGCCCGCTTCCGATTGGAGATCCCAACCGCGGCATCAAGGACCTTTTGCCGAAAATTAACAAAACGCAGTTCGAGCGCCGCCTCAAGTATGCAGAGACCTTCAGGGCGTCTTTCGCCAAGGGCTTTCCACACGATGAAGTCAAATCATACGCCGACTTCTACGAGG
>PARF01000039.1 GCA_002709915.1 Roseibacillus sp.
GCAGGGTGGGAAGCCGGCAGAAGCCGAGCCTGTTCTTCTTGGAATTACCAAGGCTTCCCTTGAGACGGAGTCGTTCATTTCCGCGGCATCGTTCCAGGATACCACTCGCGTCCTCACTGAAGCCGCGACGCTCGGCAAGGTCGACTATCTTAACGGATTCAAGGAAAACGTCATCATGGGACACCTCATTCCAGCTGGGACAGGCTTTGATACTCATCGGGACGTCGATATTGAGTTCACAGTGGAAGAGCCTGAGCCCCAGGTGGAAGAGGAGGAGCCTCAAGTCGACCTAGAGACGGCCTGAGACACTAATTGCGTCACCAGTCAGCACCGGTCGGAAGGAGACTGGATGCGGACTGGTGGCCCTGACTCCTTACCTGATGGCCCGGCAGAAGCCCAGATCTGGCGCCCGAGCCAACCAGCACAGCACGGGTGGTTCGAGTAAGCGGTCTATTCCGGAAGGAGATCTTCGCGATATTCTCGAGCGTAGCAGCCGTCCTTTTGTTCTGGTCCTGGATGGCGTCCAGGATCCACACAATCTCGGTGCGATTCTGCGAAGTGCCGACGGTGCGGGGGTTGATCTGGTTATTGCTCCTAGAGACCGGGCGGTTGGCCTTACCGAGGTCGTCAGACGCATCTCGGTTGGAGCCGCAGAGCATGTTCCCTTCATGCGNGTTACCAATCTCGCCCGGACGATGAAAGAGCTGAAGGACCTCGGGATATGGCTGGTGGGTACTTCAGACCAGGGAGGAGAGAGCCTTTTTGACGTCGACCTCAGTGGGCCTGTTGGCATCGTAATGGGCGCTGAGGGAGCCGGATTACGCCGTCTGACGGAGGAGAAATGCGATTTTCTCGTTCAGATCCCAATGCGAGGAAAGGTGGAATGTCTCAATGTCAGCGTAGCGACGGGAGTGTGTCTGTTTGAAGCGCTCCGTCAGCGGGGCGAAGGTGACTCCGGGAAATAACGTGGCTCGGTTTCGGTCGGGCGACTTCCTAGTCCCTTAGCGCATAGTGAATATGCGGAGCATAGAGGGAGGGCTCGAGCAGGAAGGAATCGTGACCTCGATCGGAATGCACCGTGATGTGAACAGGCTCAATACCGGCCTTCTCCAGTTCCAGAACCAGCTCACCCTGTTCCTCCGGGTAGAAGCAGAAATCAGAATCNATGGAGAAGACGAGAAATCGCTGTCCAGCCTGCGCGCAACGAGTCAGGAGGTCGCGATAGTTTTCCGCATCGCCCTCACGGGCAGCATCATACCGTGACCACATGTCGATGATGCGAAGGTAGGTATTGGCGTCGAAGCGTTGGACGAATTTCTTGCCCTGGTAGAGCATATAGCTCTGAAACGGGTCCCGCACCTGGTACCAAGAAAGGACATCTTCCTGCTGGAGGACATCCCTCCTCGCCCTGCGTTCAATAGCATCGAGATGAACGAAAGTCTTGTGAGAGATCATTCTGGCAAGAGCGAGACCGATGTCNGGATGATTCGCATCATAGTAATCTCCACCGTTGAAGTGTTGATCATTTTCGATCGCAAGAATCTGCTCGAAAAGAATGAGTCGATTCAAGACGGTGGTACGGATACCGCTTGCGATGGAGATCACGGTTTTCACTCGATCCGGNAAATTCGTTGCGAATGTCAACGCGGCAAGTCCTCCGACCGAGGGTCCGGCTACGGCATGTAGCTGATCAATCCCGAGATGGTCTAAGAAAAGGCCTGCTACCGAGGCTTGGTCCGAAATGGAAAGGTNAGGGAAAGCTGAGCCATAGGGGACTCCAGTCCGGGGATTTATGGAAGAAGGTCCGGTTGAACCATAACATCCGCCGAGGAGATTAAAGCAGACGACAAAGTATTGGTCAGTATCGATAGCTTTCCCAGGCCCTACGAGTCCGTCCCACCATCCTTCTTTGACTTCTCCGTTCCAGAACGGTCCTGCTTCAGGAACTTCCGGAGTCTCTCCTGTGACGTTTTGCGATCCTGAGAGCGCGTGGAAGATCAGAATGGCATTCGATTTCCCGGAGTTAAGAGAGCCCCAGGACTGGTAAGAGAGTTGCACTGAATCCAGCGTTCCTCCTTCCCTCAGGGAAAGGGGAGCCTCCTTTGCTCNGACCGCTTGAAAGGTATGAGTCTGTTGAGGTTTGCCAGGCACGACTGGTGGCATATGATGAAGGAGCACTAATTGGAAACGGATTATTTTGACATCATGCTAATCCGACCCTGAATTGCCCCGTGGACCAATGTGTTGGATACAAGGAATGGCTGGCCGTCTGCGACGCTCTTTTGGACGGGCGGCAACATCTGCTGTTACGGAAGGGAGGTATTCATGAGGGGAGAAGGGGATTTTCTTTCCGCCATGACGCTTTTGCTGTTTTTCCAACCCGCTTCCACGCTCAGGCGGCCCAGATCCGTGGTCCGCTCCCTGTGGGAGGGGAAACTGATGAATGGGAAGTAGGAGAGGAGGTGTTTTTCGAGGTCTGGTGTGAAGCAGTCTGGGCTCGAACGCTGAGTGATTGGAATCAGGTGAAGGCCCTCGAATCCTTTCACATATGGACCGAGGACCTCGTCAGAGAGCGCTTTGACTGTGGGGACGTGCAGCAGATCCACTGCGCACTGGTGCGGGTCTACCGTTTAGCCGAACCTTTTACCGTGCCCTACGCTAAAGGNTACGGGGGCTGCCGCACGTGGGTGAATCTCCCGGTTCCNCCTCCGGAACTGATGGAGCCAGTGGTGGAGGATTCCGCTTTCGAGGCGGCTCGCACGGCAATTGAAACTATTCTCTCCTGAGTCTGAAACGGGAAAGAACTGGAGGTGTGTGCTCTCCCACTTAGCCAAGGTTTCGCTCTCCAATCAGGTAGATCCCCCGGAGGGTAAGATTTCGAACAACTTCAATGATCTCTGGCAGTCCAGCTGCGATGAGGCTGGCATCACCGCCGGTGGCAATGACGGTTGGANTTTCGTCCAACTCGTTTCGAATTGCCCGAAGGATTCCCCGCACCATTCCGCGGTATCCGTGGATCGCTCCTGAGCGCATGGCCTCGATGGTGGATTTTCCAATCGCGGAGGAGGGTTCCTGCAAATCAATAGCCGGGAGAAGAGCAGTATTCTGGTGAAGGTAGTCCGTCATGGAAGGCAGTCCGGGGGAGATCACGCCACCAAGATAGCTACCCTCGATTCTAGTTCCTCCGAGAACATCAAAGGTGACCGCAGTCCCAAAATCGACCACGATTGCCGGAGCTCCCACCCGGGTATGCGCCGCCACGGCATTGGCGAGACGATCAGCTCCGATCTGTTCTGGTTCAGGGTAGGCGATATGGATCGGAAGATCGCTCCTGCATGAAATTTCATGGAGAGGTGCGGGAGATAGGAACTCTCGGAACAATTCGGCCTTTTCGGGAACAACAGAGGAAAGGACTACGGCTTCAAAATCGAGATCTTTGAGGGTCTTGATGAAGGAAGGGCTGACATCGGCGGTTGGGAGATGGTGTGCCTCCAGGGGAGCATCAACTGAATCTATCACCGCGAACTTTGTCCGGGTGTTGGAATTGTCGATGAGCAGAAGTCGCATCGTTCTTCATGAGACCAAAGCAGGAGAAGCCTCACCCGCAAAATGAAAAAGGCCGTGGATTTCTCCACGGCCTTTTGATTCGGTGCTCCAAGAAATTACATTTCGGCACTTTCCGCCCCGTAGGCAGGAACTCCATGCTCGGCCACATCGAGGCCTTGAACCTCCTCTTCTTCCTCTACCCTCACGCCGATGGCCACCTTGATGATACCGAATACTACGAGGGAGAAGACGAAGGCGAAGCCGCAGACAGCCGCGATCCCGATGACTTGGGAGGCGAGGTTGGCACCTCCGAAGAAGGCCACAGCGAGCGTTCCCCAGATACCGCAGGTGCCGTGCACGGAGATGGCTCCGACCGGGTCGTCGATCTTGAGCTTGTCCAGCATGATGACGGAGAACACCACGATCGCTCCGGCGATGAGTCCCACGAGGATGGACATTGTCGGAGAGATTGCGTCGGCACCGGCCGTGATCCCAACAAGACCAGCGAGGAATCCGTTGAGGGCCATGGACAGGTCCGGCTTCTTGGTCACTATCCAGGCGATAAGCATGGCACCCAGTGCTCCACCTACCGCAGCAAGGGCGGTCGTGACGAAGACAAGAGAGACTAGGTGCGGTTCAGCTGCGAGGACGGAACCGCCATTGAACCCGAACCAACCAAGGAAGAGGAGGAAGGCGCCAATCGCGGCGAGCGGCATGCTGTGGCCGAGGATGGGCTTGATGCCGTTCTTCGTGTATTTCCCGCGGCGCGGTCCAAGGACGAGGACGCAGGCAAGGGCAGCAAAGCCACCGAAGGCGTGTACCACTGTCGATCCGGCGAAGTCGTAGAAGGGCTCTTTAAGATTGGCGAGGAAGCCGCTGCCCCAGTGCCAGGAGCCGACCCACGGGTAGGCGAAGCCAACAAGGATGGCGGAAAAGATCAGGAAGCTCGAAAGCTTTGCCCTCTCGGCCACCGCTCCTGAGACAATTGTCGCGGCGGTTGCGGCGAACATCGCCTGGAAGATGAAGTCGGTCCACCACGTGTAGGATGAATGGTAGAGATTGGTAGCATGGGTCAGCAACTCGTTGGCGCCGTATGAAGCAGAGCTTCCGATAGGGAAGAACCCGTTATCCCATCCCGGGTAGTGGGCGTTGAAGCCCCACAGGAAGTAGAGAAGGATACCGACCGAAATGATCCAGCAGTTCTTGAAGAGAATGTTGACCGTGTTCTTCTTCTGGCACAGGCCGGACTCCAATGTGGCGAAGCCGAGGTGCATGATAAATACGAGGAAGGCTGCGATGAGCACCCAGATATTGTGGGTGAGCCACGGGGTGAGGGCATCGGCATTGCTCCACACATTGTCGTAGATCGCCTTGTTGACCTCGGCGGAGGCTCCGTTGAGCTTGCCCGTCACATATTCCCCCACGCCAACCGTTTCCCCGTCTACGATGGCGGAGTCCTCAGACCCGGCGAGACCGGAGATCAGGCCCCAGGCGGTGTCTGCGTCCTCGGTGACGAAATCGGACCATTCGGCGTCGTCCCCAGCGGCCACAAACTCCTCCGCTTTGGCGAGCATGGCTTCGAATTGAGTAATTCCCTCCACTTCGGCGATGGGTGTGGGAGTTTCTTCTTCGGCGAATGCCGTTGGGGGTGTCAGAATCGCTAGCAGGAGAAACGTTCCTGCTAGGAGAGTTCGGAATCGTGCCAGTAGGCTAGTGTTTGGTCGAATTGTCATCGGTTGATGTGCTGTGTTCTGATTAGAATCCGAGAGTGGTCAGCATTCAGCGTGCCAACTTGAGGAAAAACGTGTAGGGGAATAGCTATTTCGAGGGGCAATTCGCAAATATGGCATACTATCTGCTTTGTATTAACGAGCTAGTCACACGCTGCTACGAAATGAAAAACCTAATAAAATTGATAAAACTACTGATCGGGGGGTGGCTTCTTGTGGCCCTCACCAGCACCGCGGCAGGGGCCGAGGAGGCTCCGCCTGTACTCGACTCTGGAAATACAGCCTGGATGATCACCGCTACGGTGCTGGTTCTCTTCATGACCTTACCCGGTCTAGCCCTGTTTTACGGGGGTCTCGTTCGAGCCAAGAACGTTCTCAGCGTGCTTATGCACTGCTTCGCCATTGCCTGCCTGGCCTCTATTCTCTGGGTGGTATATCTCTACAGTTTCGCCTTTTCTGACGGAAACGCGTTTCTGGGGGACCTTCAGCACTTGTTTCTCAATGGAGTGAAAGGTCTGAACGGCGGAGATTTCCCTGAAACAGTGTTCGTCATGTTCCAGATGACCTTCGCAATTATTACACCTGCTCTCGTAGTGGGAGCTTTTGTCGAGCGCATGCGTTTTGGCGCAGTTCTGCTTTTCACGGCCCTCTGGCTCACCATCGTCTATGTGCCCGTGGCTCACTGGGTGTGGGGCGGTGGCTGGATGAGCCAATTAGAACCTTTAACACAAGACTTGGCCGGTGGAATCGTCGTGCACACTACTGCCGGGGTTTCGGCTCTTGTGCTCGCAATGATGCTCGGACCTCGCAAGGGCTTTCCGAAAAACGTGCAACCACCCCATAACCCGGGAATGGTCATGATCGGTGCCGCCATGCTCTGGGTGGGCTGGTTTGGATTTAATGCGGGTAGCCAAGTTGCCGCCAATGAAGCCGCTGGCCTCACCATGCTGGTGACCCATATTGCGGCAGCTACCGCGAGCCTCACTTGGATGGTCATCGAGAAAATCAAGACCGGTAAGGCCGGGTTGGTAGGGATCGTGACCGGGATGGTGGCGGGATTAGCCACCATTACCCCGGCTTCCGGGAATGTTGGGCCGGTCGGAGCTCTCATTCTAGGCGTTCTCGCCGGAGTGGTCTGCTACTTCGCCTGCGGGTTTGTCAAAGACAAGCTGGGCGTCGACGATACCCTCGACGTGTTTGCGGTACACGGAGTGGGGGGCATCATGGGCTCAATCCTTCTCGCCGTGCTAGGTACGAGCACTTTTGGGGGTTCCGGCGTCGAGAACGTTGGAGCGCAGCTTAAGACGCAACTCATCGCGGTGGGGGCTACAGCGGCTCTTTCGGTAATAGGAACGGTGGTCATCGTCTTTATTCTGAAGGCGACAACCGGTTTCCGGGTCTCTGAGGAGGAAGAAAACGAAGGCTTGGACAAGAGTGTGCACGGCGAAAGTGCCTACTCACTGGATTAATAGCGGCAATTTCCTGGATCTCTCCGCAGGGGGCTGGTTCGCAGGAGCCAGCCCCTTTTCCTTGAATCACAGGGTCGCAAGGTCAAGTCGGCGTGTGGGGTTAAATTCGCACGAATTGAAAGTAAATATAAACTGATGTTTAACTTAGTTGTATAATTTATGCTTTGATTTTGGTCGAAGCTGTGTTTCGATTCCTGCTGTTATGAGACCTACACATGTTCTTGCACTTGCAGGAGTTTCCCTGTCCCTCTTGAGCACTGCTCAAGCGGACATCGAAACTAGTATTGGCGCTGGTTATACTTCTGACTACGTCTTCCGTGGAGCCAACAATGGAGCTGACCTCTTTGATGCCAGCATCGGAGTTTCCGGTAGTGGAAACACCTTTGACTGGGCAGCAGGGCTCTGGCTCGCCTCCTTCGATGGTGGCAACGAGTTGGATATTTCCGCCTCGGCGAGCAAGTCCCTCTCGGACAACCTCGGCCTCACCGTCGGCGTGACCAGCTACTCCTATTTTGGCGGACTCACCGATGCTAATGATCTTGAGCCTTACATCTCACTGGAAACTGCCCTCGGAGGAATCGATCTGGGTGTTGGTGCCTACTACGATGAGAGTGACAACTATGCCCACGATATCTACTGGGAGATCACTGCTGAATACAGCATGGAAGTTTCCAGTAATATGACTCTCGACCTGACTGGTGTGCTCGGTCACTTCGATGATGGCCCACGTGACACCTACTACGGTGTTACTGCGGGACTCTCAATCGCAGCCTCCGACAGCATTACCGTAACTCCTCACGTCACCCACATTATCGATGGTGCTGACGGCGACGAGACCTTCGCTGGTATGAAGGTTGGCTTCGGTTTCTAAGTCTATTAATCTATTCAACTTACATAACAAGAAAGGGGAGGCTGAAGAGCTTCCCCTTTTTTTGTGCACAGTTGGCACGACATTTGCTCAACAGGGTTCGTATGAGAGTAACACGAATTCTTGCAATTACTGGAGTCTCCCTTTCTTTGTTTGGTGTATCCCAGGCCGAGATCGAGACTAGTTTCAGCGCTGGGTATACTTCTGAGTATGTCTATCGTGGTGCCCTATTCGGCGACGACCTGTTTGATTTTGGCATCGAAGCCTCTGGCTCAGGTGAGCTTGGGGGCCTTGGTGAGCTTGGATTTACCGGTGGTATCTGGTATGCCTCCTTCTCTGGTGGTAACGAACTCGATATCTACGGAGAAGTCTCCAAGGACCTGGGAAGTTTCAGTCTCGCAGTGGGGATCACCAATTATTCTTACTTTGGCCTCGAGCCCGCTGTCGGGGATGATATTGAGCCCTATGTGTCTGTAGCGACAGAGGTTGGGGATGTGTCTCTCGGAGTCTCTGCCTACTACGATGAGAGCGACAGCTATGGCTACGATCTCTACTGGGAGTTCTCCGCTGAGTATGCCATAGGGGATGTTACCTTGTCTGCAACCTATGGTTATTTTGACGATGAAGTTGAATACTTTGCTCTGTCCGCTGGGTACGACATTTCAGTGTCAGATAGTATTACGATTTCACCCCACGTAACCACGACTTTTTCTGATGATCTAGGCGATCAGACATACGCGGGTGTTGGAGTCGGATTTGGGTTTTAATTTCTATTGGATGGAGCGAGTAGTGTCTCATAGACCCGAAAAGGAGAGCCGTCAGGCTCTCCTTTTCGGGTACTGGTGATAATATAGAGGGTATTTTCCTCTCGTTGTTGAGGTCGCAGAATATTTAGTCAACCAATTACGATAGTTTAAACAGGCTTCATGTAACAGAGAGAAATTGTTGGTGCGGATGGACAAACGAATCCTCCCGCTCAAGGGTTTCCCCGTTGCGAGACCTACATGCATGCTATCAATCGCAGGACTTTCAACTACTCTGCTTGGTTCCGCCAACGCAGACATTGAAAGTAGCGCCTCGGTCGGATACCATTCTGACTACATTTACCGGGGTGTGAACCTTGGGGAAGACTTGGTTGACTTCAGCCTTGGCTTCGCTGGAAACACAGACTTGGCTGATTGGAATATTGGACTCTGGTCCGGGTCGTGGGCCGGGAACGTCGACGAATTTCGTGCAGAAGCTTCTGTTTCTCGTTGCGTCAACGACGCTCTCACCGTCAGCGCGGGACTGGCCAACCGTTCTCACGAGGGTGGCGGCTTGCTTGTTGCCGACCAACTTGAACCGTTTCTTGGAGCAAGCACCAACTTGGGAGGGATCGCCCTGAGTGCATCCATCTACTTCAACGGATCGGACGATAGTTATACTCACGACTTCTATTACGAAGTAGGTGCAAGTTATTCCGTTGACCTGGGAGGCAGCCTTTCGGGTAGTCTCATCGCCAATGCTGGAGTATGGGATACTGAACCTTTGGGCAGAGTTGCCGCCGACGTCATGTTCTACTCCGTGACTGATGCGCTTGAATACGCCGCAAGTGACGCAATCACCCTGAGCGCTTACCTCAGCCACTCTGTATCTGACGACTGGGTTCTCGAAGACGAGACCTTTGGCGGAGCCTCCGATTCCGTCAGCCTCTAATGGGTTGCTGATCGGAACGATTCACTTCATTAAGAATTCAATCAGAAAGGGGAGCCGATAAGGCTCCTCTTTTTCTTTGTTACGAATGAAGCATGCATAAGCTCTGCGCTGGATCAGGCTCCTGATTACCCGCTTGTTAAGTCGCACGAGGGTGGGCCTCGTCGTATGCCTCTCTCAGGCGCTCTTTCGTTACGTGGGTATAAATCTGAGTTGTAGACAGGGAAGAGTGGCCAAGTAGTGCCTGAACACTCCGAAGGTCCGCTCCTGCATCGAGGAGATGAGTGGCGAAGGAGTGGCGGAGTTTGTGAGGCGTAATGTTGAAAGGAATATCGGAATGGCGAAGGTATTTTTTTAGCAGGCTATTTATTGAGCGGGTGGAGAGGCGCTTGCGAAGCTTGGATACAAACAGGGGCCCATCTGTCACCTTGGCGGCTTGACGGTATGCTTCGATTGCATTCATGGCGTGAGAGCCGACAGGGACAAGACGCTCCTTGGAACCTTTACCAACAATTCTTAGGGTATCTGAGAGGTTTTCGAGGTCTCTCACCTCCAGGGCCGCCAGTTCGGCAAGCCGCAGGCCGGTTGAATAAAACAGTTCCAGAACGGCAGTATCCCTGAGGGCTTGCCATGGGGGAGCCTGCTTTTCCCTTGGTATCTTCGCTGGAAGTTCGAGGAGTTGTTCAATCTGGCTGAGAGTCATCACTACCGGTAGCTGCCGCTCGAGCTTTGGAAGCTGAATTTCCGCGACCGGGCTTTTCGATAGTCCGTGGCGAGAGACGAGATGCTTGTAGAATGAGCGTAGTGCAGAAAAGTGGAGTCGAATTGTTGAACGTGCGAGCTCCTGCTTCATGCAGTCGAAGAGATAGGATCGAAAATGATCCGGTTCACAGTTCGCCCACTTGGAGAACTGGTCGCCTGACCAATTTCGGAACGTCCGAAGTGCATGTTCATAATTGGAAAGGGTCCGGGGAGAAACGTTCTTTTCCACCGAGAGAAATTCGAGGAATTCCTCAATCAGGCTGTCCGCTTCGTCGGAAGACATGCCGCAGTCGGGGAGCTAGGCGGCACACTTGGGACAAGTGCCGAAAAATTCGAGCTCGTGATAGAGATTCAAGTAACCGGTCTTGCTACGTATCTCATTTTGCAGGTCGTGGACAGGGCAAGGGGCATCGACCAAGGTAATCGTTCCGCATTCGGTGCAGATGAGATAGTCGCAACGCCGCTCTGGCAAAATGAGAGTGAAGTAAGCCGCCCGCTCGTGGAGTCCAAGCCTGCGCACAATGCCCGCATCGGTTAGACGGTGAAGCAGCCTGTAAATCGTTGCTTTGTCACATTGTGAGGAGAGGTCATGTGATTCCGCCAGGCCGGCGAGGGTGATGGGGCTCTCGTTCGCAAGCAGGGTATTCAGAAGAACCTCGAGGGCTTTTGTTCGCCGTAGTCCAGCTGTTCGGCAGCGGTCAATAAGGTCTCCCAGTTCCGTATTCACGGGGGCACTGTAAGCACAATGTTCTCCGAGAGGCAGGATTTTCCCTTGTTTCCTGTGCGATCCCGCCCGACAAGAGTCCTATGAACGCGAATTTGACTGCCAGTATTGCTGTTCTTGCCCCCCTGATCCTCGCCGCCCTTCCAAGTAGTGCGGTGGAACTCAGGCTTCGGTGGGAGCCGGGAAAACGCTATATTTTCGATAACACGGCCGATACTACGATGAAAATGCCTCTGCCTGGACAGGGGGTGATTGAAACCACCGCGAATATGACGATACGCGTTCACAATGACGTGAGCCCCCACAAGGAAGGAGTCAAGGTGGGTCACGCGTTTGCCTCTGTTCGAATGAAGCAGCAGATGCAGGGCCTGGAGATGGAGTATGATTCCTCTGATCCGGCGAAGAGGGGGGGGATGCTGGGGACTGTTCTGAAACCTCTCACGGAGACAGAATTCGCTGCCGTGTATGGCAAGGATGGTAGTTTGGTAGCTACCGAAGGTCTGGACGATCTTAAGGGGGTCGGTCAAATGGGAATGGGAAAAGAAGAGCTGGAAGCAATGGCGCGGCAGAGTGCTGACTATCTTCCGGGTAAGAACATCGAAGTAGGTGAAACCTGGAAAACCGACGTGGACTTGCCCATGGGAGAGCTTGGAGGCAAGGTGACTATTCGTTATGTTCTGAAGCTGGAGGAAATTCTCGAGGATAAGGGTCGCAAAGTCGCCAGAGTTTCGATGATCGGTGCGACCAAGGAGGCGAAAAACGAAAAGAAGGACGAGATTCTTCGGACCGAAGTCAAGGAAGCGACGGGAACCATGCTATTTGATATCGAGTTGGGACAGCCTTTGGAGGTCGCCTCCACCGTCGTCCTCGAGACAGGGCTTCCCGCCGGGATCCCACAGGCGCCGGGTGCGCCGGGTAAGATGCCGCTCAAGACTGTCTCGATCCAGAAGCTGGTTGGAGTGGAGGACGTCAAGGAAGCTCCGTCTCCTCGTGAGGCTGATCTCAAGGGAAAATCGGATGAGACAGCATCGCCCGAGAGCAAGGCAGAAAAAAGAGCTCGGCGGAAAGCCCGCAAGGAAAAGCGCCTGAGAGAAGAGAAGAGCAAGACGGAATAAACGTCGGAAAGGGCTGTGGGCCTGCCCGAAAGCTTACTCCCTAGAGAAGTTCTCCCTGACCTCCACCTGCTGGAAACTCAGCCCCGATTTTCTGATAGGCTGAGGGCATGGCGACACGGCCCCTCGGGGTTCTTTTAAGAAACCCCTGCATGATCAGAAAGGGTTCGTTGACCTCTTCCAGTGAAGAGGAATCCTCTCCGACTGCGACAGCAAGAGAGCTCAGTCCAACTGGTCCTCCATTAAATTTATAAATCATCGTTTCAAGGATTCGCTTGTCCATCTCATCCAACCCATCATTGTCGATTTCGATCATGGAGAGGGCTTTTCCTGCTGTGACGGAATCGATAAGCCCCTCAGCGCGGACCTGAGCGTAGTCCCTGACCCAGCGCAAAAGGTTATTGGCGACTCGGGGAGTCCCTCTCGAGCGGGCAGCGATTGCTCGGGACCCCCCTTCGTCCACTCGGATATCAAGTAAGCTGGCGGAACGCATAATGATGGTAGAGAGCTCCTCAAGGCTGTAATAGTCGAGTCGGTTTACGAGGCCAAAACGAGATCGCAGGGGAGCGGTGAGCATGCCGGCCCGTGTAGTTGCTCCCACGAGAGTAAATTTCGGAAGGTTAAGCTGGATGGATCGGGCGGAAGGTCCGGAATCGATAATGATATCCAGACGATAGTCCTCCATCGCCGGGTAGAGGTATTCTTCGATCGCAGGGTGGAGACGGTGAATTTCATCAATAAAGAGGACGTCACCCCTTTGCAGGTTAGTGAGGATTCCGGCAAGGTCTCCCGCCTTTTCGACCTGTGGTCCAGAGGTCGTGTGGATTGTGGAATGAGCTGCGCTCGCAATGATATTCGCCAAGGTTGTCTTGCCCAGCCCGGGGGGGCCAGAGAGAAGAATATGCTCCAGAACGTCTTCTCGCTGACGGGCTGCCTCGACCATGAGCATGAGTCGTTCCGTGACCTTTTCTTGACCGTGGAATTCTTCAAAGCCCGGGGGCCGGAGCGAGAGGTCAAAAGGAGGGTCCGGTTCCTGAATGGGGTTTTCCGCCATATGTCGGTCTTGTTAAGCCCAATAAGGGCCATTGAGCGTAGCCGATTACAAGGATGCTGGGTGGAAGGGTGTCATACCCGTTAGACGACCGCAAGTGCGCCGAAACGGCTAAAAATGCAGGCAAGAATAGGCTTTACAGAGAATTGATCCGCCGTAAAGTGCGCTCCCTCCCGGACGAGCCATGAAAGTTCTCTCCTCTCTCAATTCCCTTAAGCGCCGACACGCTGGATGCCAGATCGTTAAGCGCCGCGGTACTCTCTATGTCATTAACAAGACAAACCCGAAGTTCAAGGCCCGGCAGGGTTCGACTCGAGGGACGCGCCTCTCCAAGAAGGGAGTTAAGTAACTGGAGGTAGCAACGAATTATTTCCAATCACGAGGGCGGCCTTTGGCCGCCCTTTTCATATGCGGGGGAGGTCATGAAATTAATCATTTCGCCGGCCGCAAGAAGGCCAAATGTTGCCGTAACATGGGTGACTGCCCCCATCCCTGCATCGCAGCGGAGGCCAGAAGCCTGAGTGGACGGGCGCTTTTTCGATACGCACCCGTCTCCTTGTGGGTATTGTGTGTCCTCCGGGGAGAATATGGCGCGGACCCCAAATTTTTTCCGGGAGCCTTCGCCGCTGGGAAAGCCATGATTACTACGAAGGTTCTTACGCACCTGATGAAGGAGGGCGTCATTGAAGGTTCGGCTGAGATCCTCGATACGGATGAGGGTCGCATCGCGCCGTCCACCAGCTGCGCCACAGGTGATGATGGGGATCTTCCTTCTTACACACTCAGCGAGGAGAAGGCATTTTGGACGCACGGCATCAATCGCATCGATTACTCCGCTGAGTGGGCGGTCAAGAACGCTTTCGAGGGTCTTGTCGCTAAGAAAGTAGCTCTCTGCGTTCAGACGACACTCCGGATTAATCATGCCAAGCCGCTCTGCCATAACCTTGACCTTTGATTGGCCGACAGTCTGAGAGTGAGCGTGTATTTGCCTGTTGGTGTTGGAGATGCAGATCTCGTCGAGATCCACAAGGGTGATTTCACCGAGACCTGTCCTCGCGAGTGCTTCTGCGCACCAGGATCCTACACCTCCGATTCCGATGACAGCGACGTGTGCCTCGCGGAGGGCATTTGCGCCCAAGTCCCCGTAAAGTCGACTTACGCCGGAAAATCGGTCCTGATATGGGTCATGCATCGCCGATGCGGGCAATGAGCACTACGACCCGAGGAGGTGAGTTCGCATGTTAGCGAGAACCTCTGCGCATCGGGCTCGGTTTCCGCCCCCAACCTCAGCAGTGGCCCATCCCGTAAAGCGGATCTCTGCGAGAGCTTTTCGGACGTCTGCCCAGTCAACGTCTCCGGCACCAATCTTTGAGAACCCGGCCCGTATACCCCAGTCCTTTACATCGAGCTTCACGATCCGATGCCCGAGAGAGCGAATCCAAGCTGCGGGTTTGCCGTATTTCTGGTGATTACCGATATCGAAATAAGATCCCACCCAAGGGCTATCGATCTCATCAATATATTTCACGAGTTTGTCAGCTGTTTGATTATTCGGTCCGTCGTGGTCATAGAGGAAACGGTTCCAGACATTTTCGATGAGAATATGGACTCCCAGTCGCGCTGCGAGTGGCAGAGCCTTTCTGATCTGCTCAATCGAACGGTCCCACGCTTGTTGCTCGCTGACTTTGGAATTCACTACTGCCGGTACCAGAAGGACAGAGGTGCCCCCAATCGCATCACTTTCCCGGATCGCGGTGAGAAGCCCTTGAAGTCCCCTTTCCCTAATTTCGGCTGAAGGATCGGAGAGAGTAGTTCCCCAGTGGATTGAGTCGACTACTCCGTGGGTCGGTAGTCCGACTTTCTCCGAGGCGATTCTGGCCTCTTTCTTATTTTGTCCTCCTGGTGAATCAAGCTCTACCCCGTCGTAACCGAGGCTCTTGAGGATCTGGAATTTTTCCTCGAGGGTTCGCCCGTCTCCACACATGCCACATTTCAAGGAAAGCAGGATAGGATGCTTCTTTGTTTCACCATGATGATCTGCGTGAGCACGGTAGAGGCCAGCCGTGGCGGCGAGGGCTCCAGTAGAGATAAAGCGACGGCGATTTAAAGGTTGCATGGAACTACTAGGCACCGGGCTTGGTCTCATTGCAAGCCGTGATCGTATCTCCGGGCCAGCCAAAGGGTCGCATGGATTTTGGAGTCAATCAGCATGCCTGATGATTCCTTCTGCTCCAGCCAGTCACGCAGGTTCTGTAAGGCGACCTGGTGCACCTGAATATCTTCTCCCGCAACCCCGCCTCCAGCGGATTTCTGCTGCAGGTCCGTGGCGAGAAAAAGATGTGTGACCTCTGGCGTCATGCCTGCAGAGGTAGGCGTGGAGAGGAGGAGTTCCATTGATCCCGCCTGAAAACCGGTTTCCTCCAGAAGTTCCCGGCGGGCTGAATCAGCAAGAGTTTCCTCACGATATTCCTTCTCGTCGCCAACGAGGCCTGCTGGAATTTCGATCACTCGTGAGTTGACTGGCACTCGGAATTGCTCCACCAGAATGACCTCGGCATTTGAGGTCAGGGGAAGGATCCCAACGACACCCGTGGCATTGGGTCTGTCGGCAAACTCCCAGCCGTCTCGTTCGTAAAGTCCCAGATAATTTCCCTGAGAAAGGATCCTTGCATCTTTCACCGGTCTTCTTTAGCGGTGGGAAATGGACTGCAAAAGGGTAATTTTCCCCCTTATTCTGGGAGATTTGGGTGCCGAGAGAAAGCAGAGGGATCGAGACTAAGAAACTGTGGTCAATCTCCGTAGTCTGAGTTAACTAAAGATGCTTATGGGTGCATACGATTTCGACATCCCGGTGACCTTCAGGCATCGCATCCGTTTTACCAAGGATGCCTTTGCGGAAGGCAACAGCGTGCTCGCAGATTTGCTTGAGGCAGAGCGTGAACGCAAGGTCATCGTCTTTCTCGAGGACTCAATCGACCAGTTGTTCCCTGTCCTCCGTCAACAGATCCAGAACTATCTGGAAACCCAGACAAATCTCAAGCTCACCGAAATCGTCATCATGGCAGGTGGAGAGGACTGCAAGATCAGCAAGACCCAGATTATGGATGGGATCATCCCGATCGAACGTAATGGAATCGACCGGCATTCCTACGTCTTCTGTATCGGAGGTGGAGCCTTTCTGGATGTGATTGGCCTGTCCGCTGCTACTGCGCATCGGGGGGTCCGACTAGTGCGATTTCCGACCACGACTCTCGCACAGGATGATAGTGGGGTAGGGGTCAAAAACGGGATTAATGCTTTCGGAAAGAAAAATTTTATTGGTGCCTTTGCTGTCCCCTACGCGGTAGTGAATGATTTTCAGTTCCTCTACACGCAAAGTGCTCACAACAATCGGAGTGGGCTTTCTGAGGCGGTGAAGGTTGCTCTGGTGAAGGATGGTGCATTCTTTGACTGGCTGGAAGAGAATGTTGAGTCCCTTACTTCCCTTGAGCCCTCTGCGTTGGAGGAGGCGGTTGAAAGGTCAGCCATCCTGCATGCCCGACACATTGCTCTCGGAGGTGATCCCTTTGAGACAGGTAGCAGCAGACCTCTGGATTTTGGTCACTGGACTGCCCATAAAATGGAGCAGCTCACCGACTTTGAGCTGAGTCATGCGGATGCTGTTTCGGTTGGAGTGGCATTGGACACCCTGTATTCCGCTCGTTGTGGCTGGTTGCCGGAAAAGGATGCGTGGCGCGCAGTAGAAGTATTGCAAAGGCTGCAGCTGCCTGTCTGGCATGAGTCTCTGGAACTCCGGGACGAGGAAGGGAGCCGTCTCGTCTACAGAGGCCTCGAGGAGTTTCGCGAGCATCTTGGGGGAGCACTGACGGTCCTCATGCTGGAAGGAGTCGGACGGGGTGTAGACCGGCATTCGGTCGATGAGCCATTGCATGATTCCTGCATTAACGAATTAAAGGAGGTATCCCAGCGGGGAGTGCCGACCTAGCCGGGAGTCAAGCCAATGGACCCTCGATGAAACGTATTGCTGTCTTGAATGTGGTTGGCCTGACCAAGGGGCTGATCAAAAAAAACCTGCCGCGCATCCGGCAAATTGCCGAGAATCTGGAAACGACGAGTTTCACTCCAGCGTTCCCTGCGGTCACGACCACCGCACAGGCTACGTATCTTACCGGGACCTCTCCTTCTGATCACGGAATCGTTGGAAACGGTTGGTATGAGCGGGAAGATGCTGAGGTTCGGTTCTGGAAACAAAGCAACCATCTCATCCGAGGGGAGAAGCTGTGGGAGGCTCTTCGAAGAGAAAAGGGCGACTTCCGCTGCGCCAAGATGTTCTGGTGGTATAACATGTACTCTAGTGCCGATTGGTCTGTGACTCCGCGGCCGATCTATCCTGCTGACGGGAGAAAGGTATTTGATGTTTACGCACACCCCCCTGGATTACGGGATAAGCTGGTAGCAGAGTTGGGAGAGTTTCCCTTCCCGAGTTTCTGGGGGCCCCGGGCGGGGCTTCCCAGCTCTCAGTGGATTGCAGATTCTGCCCGCTGGGTCGAGGAATGGGAGCAACCGGACCTCAATCTGGTATACCTTCCACATCTTGATTATGGGCTTCAACGCTGGGGGCCTGATGCGCCGGAGATGGGGGCGGAGTTCGATGCGATTGACAGGCTTGTTGACGAATTGATTTCTTTTTTCGTGAAACGGGGAGTGGAGGTTGTCCTCCTTTCAGAGTATGGGATTTCAAAAGTCAGGAAGCCGGTGCATCTCAACAGGGTATTCCGGGATAAGGGCTGGCTCCAGATCAAGAATGAGCTTGGTCTCGAACTTCTTGATGCAGGAGCTTCACGTGCGTTTGCCGTGGCTGACCATCAGGTCGCTCATGTCTACGTAAGAGATGATTCCATTCGCGATCAGGTCCGGTGTGTGCTTGAGTCGACGGAGGGTGTGGCGGAGGTCCGGGAAAGTGGTTTTGGCGACGGGATCGGAGCACGAAGGGCGGGAGATTTCATTGCGGTTTCCTCACCGGAGTCCTGGTTCACCTATTATTACTGGATGGATGACATGGTAGCTCCTGATTTTGCCCGGACCGTCGATATTCATCGCAAGCCTGGGTATGACCCGGCGGAACTCCATCTGGATCCTGCGCTCAGCCTGCCCCGTATCCGGATAGCCTCATTCCTGCTTCGGAAGAAGCTTGGATTCCGGGCCCTGCTTCCGGTCATTCCCCTTGATGCCTCTCTCGTGGGAGGCTCCCACGGCCGGGATGATGTTCCGGAGGATGAGCAACCGGTTTTGGTAGGCGCGGGTGCGAGTTCGGTATCCTCCGCGGAGGAGGTCTTTAATTATCTCAGATCACGATGCCTTTCATGAAAGAACTCGAATCCGAGGTCGAGTATGCCGGAAGATCATAAAATCGTTGGAGAATTTCGCCTTCTCTAAAACGGGGTCCTGCTACTAGAGGTCAGGCAGCCGGATCTGGGTTCTCTGGCGCTTCTCAAAAAGAAGGGTTTCCCGATAACCCGCCTCGAGAGCAAGTGCGGAGGCTCGGTCAAAGTCTCGTGCAACTTCACTTGGAGCATGGGCATCGGAGCTGAGAAGTAATGGAACTCCGGCACTGCAGGCCAGACTGAGGAAATCGGTAGTGGGATACTGTTCCTCACAGGGCTTATGCCAGCCCGCCGTATTTAACTCGATCGCGCAGCCTGCCTTTGCGATCGAGTCGATCGCAGGTTCGTAAAAGCGGCGGAGGTCTCCGTGTGGACGATACGAGAATTTCTTGATCAGATCGGGATGGCCCAGGAAATCGAAAAGGCCACTTCCCGCCATGGCGGAATATTCCTCCCAGTAGCGAGTCCAGGCTTTCTCGACTTCAACTTCCTCCCAAACCTTCAAGAGGTGAGGGCTGTCAAAATTCCATCCATCGAGGTAGTGAATAGAACCGATCAAGTAGTCCCACTCCGCCTTTCCTGCAAGTTCAGTAATCCACTGTTCGCATCCGGGAAGCCAGTCACACTCCAGGCCCAGCCGAACGGGGATCCGATTCTGAGCATAATCGCGGGCGGCATCAACCCAGTTGAAGTATACCGGAAGGTCAGAAGCAAGCATTCGCCAGTCGTCGAATGGCTCTTCCTGAACAGGACCGTGGCAGGATACCCCGTATTCGCTCAGTCCTGCTCTGAGAGCTGCATCGACGTAGTCCTGCGGCTCGCCCTCAGCATGGTGGCAGAGGGGGGTATGGGTGTGGTAGTCAGCCGGCATGTGAAATCTTTTTCGCCAGAAGAACCTTTGGCGTTGTGGCTTGGGTTGAGGAATACTAGTTTTGAGCTGCGGCGCAAGGAAAGGGCCATGTCAGAGTCAAGCGAGCAAGCACGGGTATCGGCAGGAGACGTATTTACGCAGTCTCTTGTGCCAAAGTTGCAAAGCCATCCAAAGAGGATCGTATTTACGGATGGTGCAGACCAGCGCATTCTCCGCGTGGCTGAGCGGATGGTGAAGAGCGAGGTTGGAATTCCTATCCTGCTGGGAAACCGGCAAGAAATCCATCAGCTGGCTGGAGATCTCGGGATCAGCTTGGACTTTGTCAAAGTGCTGGAACCCTCTGCCGCTGGTGACTTTGAGGTCTTCTGTGAGTTTCTTCGGCGTACTGAACACGTTCGGGGGGTTGAAATTTCCAATGCGGAAGAGATCCTCCGGCAGCCGGCCTACTTTGGAGCAATGATGATCCAGTATGGTCAGGCCGATGGACTGGTCGGGGGAAACCAGAGCTACCCGGCTTCCATCTTCCGAGCTCTTCTTCATCTGGTCAAACCAGCGCCGTCTGTTCCAAGGGTCTTCTCTGTTGCGATTCTCTCAGCCTCACATCTTGCACACTTCGGAAGGGAGGGAGTACTCTTTCTTGCTGATTGCGGCCTTAATGAGGAGCTATCAAGTAAACAACTTGCAGCAATTGCGGTTGAGACTGGCCAGCTTGCGCGGATCTATCTTGGTCGTCGTCCGAGGGTTGTTCTTCTCAGTCACTCTACGAAGGGTTCCGCGTCGACTTCCTCAGGGCGTGAAGTTCGTGCTGCGACCGAGATCGCTCGTAAGAAGGTTGACCCGGAAGATGTCGAGATCGATGGAGAATTGCAGGCAGACGCGGCTCTGGATCCGCTCGCTTCGGAGATTAAAATCCCCAATGCGGAGTTCAAGCAGGCGGCAGATGTCCTGGTCTTTCCAAACCTCGACGCTGCAAATATTACCCTGAAGCTTCTTACTCATGTAGGAGGAGCAAAGGCATACGGGCAGCTTATTCTCGGTTTGACTCGCCCTGCAGCTCAGATCTCCCGGACCATGGATGAGGAAAGCATTTACGGAACGGCGCTCGCCGTAGGCGTTGAAGCGATCAAGTATCACGAGCTCTACCCCGAGGGAGAGGCTTGAGGCGGACCGTAATCAGGTCGGACTGATCCGTTCAAGCCACTGTGCCACTGCGAGACGAACTGCAGGACCGGCGATATCCGCAAAAGGCTCGTGAAGAGCTTCAGGAAATTCGTGGACAGTCAGGGATGAAATTTCCAAACCTTCCAGCAGGCTCTTAAGGTGGAGGGGAGAGCAAATTGAATCCTTCAGCCCCTGCGTCAACAGCAAGGGTATCTGCGGGGGGCAGGCCCGGAATGTCTTTCGGACTTGCGTAGCGGTATGAATAAGGGTGTGACCCCAGCGAGAGGAGATGCGGGAATGCATCCTATTTGGTTTTCCTTCTCCCATATGGGTCTCCGGGAGTGCGCTGCACTGATCGTGAGAGACACCGGTCGACACCGTGAGTTTTGGATATAAGTGAGCGATGAGCCCAGCAAGACGAACGAGAAGAGGGTTCTGTCCTGCCTCCGGCCTCAGAAGGGGAGAGCTGATCCATGAAAACCAATATAGTCGGGGCCTTTCAAGAAGCTCTCGGAGGGCCAGAAGGCCTCCGGCGGAGTGTCCAATGATTCCCAACTTCGTCTCTTTGGCACCAGTGAGCTCATGGCAACGATCACGGTTGGCCGCGTTGATCTGGTCGACAATTTCAATCCCCGGGATGTGGCCTCGTTTTCCCTCGGAGTATCCATGGCCTGGAAAGTCCGTTCCCACACAGATTATACCCTTTTCAAGAAAGGGCTGCAGGAATTCACCATATCTTCCAGCCCAGTCACCCTGTCCGTGTAGAAGGAAAGCACTTCCTCGAATGGGGGTTTCCTTTGGGGGATGAAAAATGTGGCGGCGAAGAGTATAGCCGCCTAGCTCTAGCTTTTCTTCACTGAGAATCATTGCTCTCCTCGTAAGGACGATAGGAGATCCCCTACGAGACCCATGTCATCCACCCTGTCGTGCTGGGTAAAGGCAAGATGGAGGTTGCGGAGAATTCGCAAGAGAATATCACGCATCGTACATGGGCCCTGAATTGCTCGTCTGGAGTCAGGCGTGAGAACAGCAGAATTGTTACGAACATCATCTACCGAGATAATGCGCCCTCCCCCAAAACAATCAACTAGGTGCGGATTCCCTTCGATAGTAATCCAAGCTAGAAAGTGCGCAGGAAAATTACAGCCACCAATAGCGAGGTCCAGACGGTGTCCAACTAGCATTGCGAGAACGGCCAGGCCAATCGGGTTACCCTTGCGATTTGTAATAATCCAAAGGAGATCGGCATTACTTGGAGAATAGAATCCTTCCTTGTCTCCGCGAAAACGGCCCGATCCAAAAAGAAACTCACAGAGTGACTGTTCATCCTCCTGTGCGTTATAAAGAACGGCTTCATCGGCGATCCGGTCGATCGCATCGGGAAGAGAGGAACGCAGCGAAGTTCCGTCGTGAAGCAACTCACTCAAGAGACGCAGAAGTAGTTCAAAGGATTCCCAGTCTCCACCGCCTTCATCCAAACCCTGCTGTGGGACAACCCATTGGTCCCGGATCTGGCGCCGGCGGCTTGGCGCCAGAAGATTACTCAATCTTGTTCGATCCTCTTCAGGTAGACGAATTCCTAGCCTGTCCAGTTCAGAGCTAACGTCACCCTGACACTCGGCGAAGCGCTCGGAGAGAGTTTTCCTCACTATCGGATCATCATCGTCGAGCAGCCTGACGAGGTGTGGAAGCTCAGTCTCAACATGCATTTTCCGTTTTTTACGAAGTAGGGAAAAAGAAAGCTTATTCGAGTCGTGTCACAGTCCTCCGGGGAGGAATGGTGCGCGATGCTGGATTTGAACCAGCGACATCTAGCGTGTCGAGCTAGCGCTCTACCACTGAGCTAATCGCGCTTATCGTTCTTGGCAAAGATGGATGGGGTCCCGCCATCGCGCAAGGAAGATTTACCGGTCTATGCCGATGGGCCTCATGGGAATGTTCCTTATCGACAGGGGTCGGGAGTAACCAGTGACCTCATAGGACATTCCATCTGCCGAAGTACAAAAAAGAGGGACGCCAAAAACGACGTCCCTCTTGCTCGAAAGAATTTTGGGGGCCAATTCTAGCGACGCTTTCTTGCAGCCTTACGCTTAGCGGGCTTCTTAGC
>PARF01000040.1 GCA_002709915.1 Roseibacillus sp.
CTGGTCTTCGGTGCCTCGATACCAGAGAGGTCACAGAGGGTCGCGAGAACGTCGAGGAGGTAAATATTACCAGGCACCCGGGAGCCTGCCCGGATCCCCGGCCCCCTGACAATGAAAGGGATCCGCCAGGTGTGCTCGTAGAGGTTCTGTTTCCCCTGCAGTCCATGCCGGCCAATNGCCATTCCATGATCTGCGGTATAAAAGATGTAGGTGTTCTCCANNTCTCCCATCTCCTCAAGCTTGCGGAGAACCCGGCCAATCTGGATATCNATATTCTCGCTGCAGGCAAACTCTCTCCCCAGTTCATTACGGATNGTTCGCTCATCCCTCCNCTNCCAGACNCCGGGAACNGCAACCTCGTCGCGAACGGTCATGTGAGTATTATCGAAGGGGTGCNGCGGCAGGTATCCNACGGGAAGTGGNGGCTGCTTCGNATTCGCAGGTGGAGGAGATCCCGGATCCGAGTGATTTACCGCCCCATACTTGGCGAGCAATTCCGGTTTTCCATCCCGCACATCGTGTGGGTGAGAGAACCCGAAGTAGATCAGGAACGGGGCCGTGTCCTTTTCCGATTCCCTCCCGGACAGGTAATTGAGGACCTGCTCCGCATGCCAGGCGCTTCCACTCTCATCCGTGCCTCCCCTCTTGGTCGCATCATGACAGACCTTGAAGAGCGCGTTAGCCTTGTCATAGCTGTTACCCCGTTTGCAGGTCCGCATGGTGTCATAACCTGCNCGGTTNAAGACCGCNGGGATCGTCTGCATGGCGAGGTCAGGGGGAACCATTGCCGGATTGGAGGCGTGGGGGTTCATGACGCGGTTCAATCGGTCCGGGATGTGCCAGACCGTGCGACCCGACATCACCATGTGCCGGGAGGGNGTGCANACCCCACCNACCCACGCTCCCATNTGGTGNGCTCCGTCGAAAACCATGCCCCCGGANGCCAGGGCATCNAGGTTCGGAGTTTCCAGAGGCGACTCNGAGTTGTAGATCTTCAGGTCAAANGGAGATTGGTCATCGGCGATGATGAANAGGATGTTGGGCCGCTTCTCNGCTGCGGAGCATGGAAGAAGAAAAAGNCATCCTGCCANCATNAGGAAGAGACCCGGAGGACGGGAAATNGTTAAATATGTCATTAGTTGAACTAGGTTAATTCTTCNTNTTACNCTTCTTNNGCTTCCGTCTNCGATCCTCTTTTTCCGTCCCCNGGNCATCCCAGAGCTCGAGNNCGNATTCGTTTTTCTGCNCAGGACCNGNCGTGCTGCGACCNCGNTCGATGTAGNNCTGCATGAGGGCGGTCAACTTNGCAGAGACNTCNCNTCTCGATGCACTGAGATCNCTCGTCTCNCCGANATCCTCCTGCAGGTTAAACAACTCNCTNCGNCCATNNCGGTGGAAGATCTNCTTCCACGGACCCTGCCGNATGGCCAACCCACCGGAGGCTTGATGAACAATCGCTTCTCGNACCGGTTCNGANCCACCTTCCAGAAGGGGNAGGATGCTCACGCTGTCCTCCCCGGCNCCGGGAGGAAGCTTTTCCTGNAGAATGTCCGCACAGGTCGCAAGGAGATCGTTCAGGCAGANCAGCTCAGANCATACCGACCCGGACTTGATCCGGGCTGGCCAGCGCGCTGCAAAAGGCTCCCGGTGCCCACCCTCGTAGATGCTGCCCTTATCCGCTCGCAAGGGCGGATANGGGCGCCCCGCCGCGCCATTATCACCAGTCGCGATGACGAGGGTGTTCCTGCTTAACCCCTTCTTCTCCAGCNCATCAAGAATCAGTCCNAGCATGTAATCGCCCTGGTANACCCAGTCCGCATATTTACCTCCCTTACCAGCACTCCCTCCCNTACCGATAAATTCGGGTGCCGGGGTGATCGGCTTGTGCGGCGGGCACATCGGAAAGTAGAGGAAGAACGGCTGCTTCTCTGAGCGAGACCGCTCGTCGATATATTCAAGNGCTTTCGNAATCATGAGCGGCTGGTTCTCAACTGATTTCACATGNGAAACCACAACGTCCTGTTCCAGGATACAGCCGATGTTGCGGGCATGGGTAAACCCGTAAAAGTAATCGAATCCGAGAGTATTCGGCCCCTGCTTGAAGCGGGTCCCGATGACCGGNGTAGACGGCCGGGTCTTCTTGTCTCCTGCCCAACTCAACCCGAGGTGCCATTTCCCNATGCAGGCAGTATGNTAACCTTGGCTNTTGAGAAACGAAGCCACCGTCAGGCGTTCTTTCGGGATGATGGGACCGGAATAGGTGTTCAGGACCCCGAATTGCCCGATGCGGGACGGATAGCGCCCCGTGAGGAGNCCATACCTGGTCGGCGTACAGCTGGCCGCCGCCGAGTGGGCATCCGTGAATCGTATTCCTCCCCGGGCCAGACGATCGAAAGCGGGAGTCCTGAAAACTGAATCTTCCCGGTTGCTTGGCGGCTGGCCCCAGCCGAAATCGTCAAACAGGACAAAGACNATNTTCGGGCGCTCAATCGCNGCACCNNNAGGANCTGTAAGGNTTAGCACTGCCAGCAGCACGAGGGATGGCACNCGGAAATTCATCTGGTAGTGGCCCCTGGAAGTTCCGTGNCCTCAATNCCGACCTCNTNGACCTGACGCTTGAGCTCAACCTCCAGGTCCGCAATGGCATCCCGNTAGGAAGNNCGCCCCGCAACGTTATATAACTGCTCCGGNTCCTCNTNNCGGTCAAACANCTCNGCCGGNTGACCNGNNATCTTCANNNAGGTGAAGCGNNCGGTCCGNATACCGTAGTGAGCNGGGATNCCCCANTAGGTGTAAAANTGGGANTTCCTCCAATCNNCTNCCTCCTGCCCCTTGAGCAGGGATACCATGCTNCGCCCCTGCATGGNNNCCGGCACNTCNACNCCNGCAAGTTCCAGCAGNGTCGGGGCNATATCGACGTTGATGCAGAGNTCCTTGTTCACGCTNCCGGGCCTGATCAGCCGCGGATACCGGATGAGGAAGGGCATGCGCATGGAAGTCTCCAGAATCAGCCGTTTGTCNTAGAGCCCGTGCTGACCCAGCCAATACCCCTGGTCCGAGGTGTANACCACCACGGTGTCCTCGGTGAGACCCTCGGCATCGAGATANTCCAGAACCCGCTTCAGGTTGTCATCGTTACCGGTGGCACAGCGGATGTACTTGTGAATCATGTGCTGGTAGGCCACCCGGATCTTGTCCCGGTCACTTTCAGAATCATGCTTCCACATCTGGTTGGGCGCNTCATCCTTCAGGTGGCGGGCGTAGTAATTCGTGGTCGGGTCCCTCCTGCTGTCTGTCTTGGTCGAATAAAGCATGTGGAACTTGGTTCCNTGCAGGAAAAGACGCTTCAGATTGGAGTCGGTATTACGGATGTCCTCATACAGCGAGGGAGGCTCGGGAATGCTCACCCCGGCCAGGAGATCATCATAACGCCTGGCNTGACCATAGTCGTGATGAGGGGCCTTGAACTGCAGGCTCAGCAGGAAAGGCCTCTTCCTGTCACGGGCCTTGAGCCATTTCANGGCGATGTCGGTGTAAACATCGGTAGAATATCCCTCCACCTTGTGCCGTTCCCCTTCGCTGCCGCTGAAAGTCGGGTCAAAATACTTACCCTGCCCCTTGACTGTCATATGCTTCTCATAGCCCTTGGGATTGCTTCGAAGGTGCCATTTCCCGACCAGCCACGTCTGGTAGCCCGCCTTCTGCAGTTCAACGGGATACTGGGGCGAGTCCTCGTTAATTGATCCATTCAGTCCCCGAACTCCATTCGCGTGGCTGTACTGCCCGGTCAGGATCGTAGCGCGACTGGGGGAACAGATGGAATTGGCACAGGTGAAACTGTCGAAACGCATNCCTTCNTTNGCCAGTCGATCAATGGCCGGCGTCTTCGCGTGGTCCTTGAGGTAAGTCCCATAGGCCGAAATGGCTTCGAAGGCGTGNTCGTCCACGAGAACGATCACCATGTTCGGTCTTGCGGCCTGAGCGGGACTGCCACACAGGACGCCGAGAAGTAGAATGGCAAAAAGGTATTTCATGAAAGGGTTCTGCCCTGCGAGCCGGGGTCTTCGGGGACAAGCCAGTCCTTCAACCTAGGGCTTCGCGTTACCAAGGTCCAGCCTTCCCCCTCTGCCANATATAGCCGAGCAAGATCGTCCTTGCCCCCTGTCTAGACGGCCATCGGCTTCTGGTCAGAATTAACATGAAGCATCTCTGGATTTTTATTCTCTGCAGCATCGCCCTCATCGCCCCTGCCTCAGCAGACATGCGGGAGGCGATCTCNTCCGGNGATGCCGANGCCGTTCAGCAGCTCCTTGCTGCNGGGGCTAGTCCCCATACNGTCGANGCCCCTCCNGGACAGATCACCATAGGGCCNTCGCCTCGAGGNCGNTATCCCACNATTGGNCTTTGTATCTATCACTCCCAACCGCACCTCATTCCNCTNTTCGTGGATGCCGGGGCCAATCCAGAGGGNGGTGTTTGCTTNTGGGTNTCCTGNACACCTTTCATGCANAGCGCNGCCTCAGGNGGNCAGATTGAAGCCCTGCGNCATCTCATNGCAGCGGGNGCTGATGTAGATCTCATTTCCCCTTTCGGTTTCTTTCCCGGGAATGTCCCACGCANCTCTCCTCATACNCCTCTCGCNACTGCACTGGNNTCCNGTCAACTACAGGCTGCNCGCTTCCTNCTNNATAACGGAGCCAACCCAGCGGCGCAGATCTTCGCGGCNACANACACNGAATCCATGGATCTCNTGATCGAGTATGGAGCTGCCNTCAGGGGGATGAGAATNCCCGNGATATTTCGTNCCCGTTTNANCCNGCAGTTTCTGCAACTNCCANTGGCCTACGGGGCTGTAGTNGATGANACCTCGCTCCTCGACATCCTTACCCTCGATGACAATGCCCTTAATCCAACCGGACCTCAATCACAGCTTGATCCTGAGGAACTGNAGTGGNTGCTGGATAANGGAATCANGATCGGAGGCACCCTNGAGGACCTGACCACCATCCTTCACTTTGCGATCGAGCGCTACNATGTCCNTCGCGGTCGTTGAAGTNNTNGTAGAGGCGGGGGCCGANCTCAATGCNGTCAATATCGATGGNGTNACCCCCTTGATGCTGGCCCGCGCCCGGAACAGCACCGATATCGCCGACTACCTCGCCGAACAGGGCGGAACAGAAAGTAGTTTGCCCAGCTACGAGCAGGCCATCGTGGACGATGACATCGTCGCCTTGTCCTCCTACCTGGACCAAGGACTGAGTGTTGATTACCGTCGTCGAGGTTGTGGCCATCCAGGGTTCCCGGAAGGCCCGCCTGGCCCTGGGCCTGGCGAGCCTGTTCCTCCTACTCCCCGTCCCGAACCTCCAGTTATCATAGCCCTTCAGAATAACGCGCTGGAATGCGCCCGGTTACTGGTCAGGCGTGGGGCCAACCTAAATCTCCAATACTGCAACACATCTCCCCTGCAGCTGATGATTGAAGAGAATAACCCGTCCGGGGTTCGGTTCCTCCTCGACCACGGAGCCAGCCTCAGCAATCACCTCGATACTCCCCTGCACCTAGCCGCCCGGCATGACCGCCTGGAGGTGGCCGAGTTCCTGATCAACGCCGAATCGATAGCCGCTCTCAACGTCTTCGGAGAAACCCCTCTCGACGTGGCAACCGGGGACACTCTCGACCTGCTCCAGCGACGAAAGGCTCCCGCAGGTCATGGAGTCTCCTTCTGGGATGCCATTCGCTCCGGCAACCGGGAACTCGTTGACGCCTACCGGGAGAAAGGACTGGACCTCGAGACCCGTGAGCCGGCGTCAGAAGGGAACGCCGACAACCTGATTCCTCTCCTCGAGGCCGTGGAAAGTGGGCAGGCAGAGATCGCCCTCCTCTTCATCAAACACCACGAAAACGTCTTTGCTGAGTCCACCCTGCTCGAGAAGGTGAGAGAGAGCCAACTAAGTGACGTGGAAGAATATCTCCAGAACCTTTTCCGGTTTGAGATTGTCCCAGTGCATTACTGGAACGGATATTTCCAGATTCATATCGATTATGCGGGATTCGATGACTCGAACCGTTACCAACTTGAGAGCTCGGCTGATCTGGGAAGCTGGGAGAGCGTGGAAGGATCAATTCATTCGTTTGAGGACAGCACCGAGCGAATTTTTCCCCTTCAGCTTCCGGGCGAATCCTCTGAGTTCTTCCGGCTCCGGCGACTCCAAGAGTGAACGCAGAGCTTGTCTGCCTAATCCTTACCTGAAACACGGGCGGCAAATCTTTTCAAGGTGGTCGCGTGTTCCGGTCGACTGGCAAGGTTGGACCACTCGTTGGGGTCAGCCTTGAGATCGTAAAGCTCTTCCTCTCCGCTGGCATACCGGATGTAACGCCAACGCTCACCCCGCAGGGAGATATTGCCTCGATCAAAGGTGGTGGTTACCACCCGTCCCGTAGACTGCGAGGGCTCCCGTAGCAGCGGCTCCAGGGACTGACCGTCAAGAGTACCGGGCCCCTTCAAGCTGCAGAGTTCAACGAGGGTAGGATAAAGGTCCAGCAGACTCACCGGCTGATGACAGCGCAATCCCCCAGCCGCAAATTCCACAGCCTGTGCCCGGGGCGGAACCACGATGAGGGGAACCCGGGTCGACCGCTCCCATCCGGTCCACTTTCCCCAGTGCTCCTTCTCCCCGAGGTGCCAGCCGTGGTCAGACCACAATATGATCCACGTATCTTCCCCCATCGCACTCTGGTCAAGAGCCTTGAGTAACCGGCCGATCTCGTAATCCACGTAGGTCGTGCAGGCAAGATAGGCTTCCACCGCTGCCTGCCACTGTCCGTATTCCACTACCGTGGCATGACTACCCGCCGTGACTGCCTCCCTTGCCCACTTGCGACCCATTTCACCAAGATCATTCAGATCGCCCCCCTTGACCGGAGGAAGTTTCCCCGGGTCATCCTTGAATCGATCGAAGAATCGCTTGGGGGCCCAGAGGGGAATGTGCGGGCGGTAGTAGCCCACCGCGAGGAAGAGTGGATCTCTTTCTCTCTCCTTCAGTTTGCCAATCGCCCAGTCCGTGATTCTGGTATCCCCGAAATCCGTATCCGGCACCTCCCAACCTCCCCAGTCGAAGGACTCCCCATCAGTCAGCGTGGGTTTCCGGTCCGAGGGCATGCGGTTAAGCGGGAGGGCAACTTTCCGTCCGAGGCTATCCCTCGTGAGATGACGAGGATTCGCCGTTGCCTTGCTGGGGAGTTCCTTGCGGGTGTATTTCACCGCCTCCTTCGTGAGGGGGCTCCAGCGCTGGCTCACGCCGAAGTATTCTCCAAAGGACTTCCCCCCCCGGGAGTGAAGAAGTTTCCCCGCCCCGCAAGTTCGGTAACCGGACTCCGCAAAAGCGGTGCTCAAAAGACGGGCCTCGGGATGGCGACGGGCCAGCGAACCGCTCTGGTTGGACCAGACCCCGGTCACCTCTGGCATCCGGCCACTGAAGACCGCTGCCCGGGACGGGTTGCAGGCCGGGGCCACACAATGGGCATTGGTAAAGAGGATGCCCCGGGCAGCGAGACGATCCATATGGGGGGTAAGCGCCTGTGGATGCCCCCTGAGGCAGCCGATCCAGTCGTTCAGGTCATCTATCGCAATAAAAAGAACGTGAGGGCGCTCAGCACCCAAGGGGCACGTCAAAATCAGAGAAAGAAAAAGGGAAACAGGAAGCCGCATAACAAGAACTACTCTGGTTTTAGCTTCTGTCCTGCCGGCAATCAAACACATGTGCTGATCTTTATGCTGTCTCCTCTACTGGAATTGACCGCGCTCCGTCTGGTGATTAAATCCTCGAGCCCCATCAATTCAAATGCGCCCAATACTTATAGGCTTTTCCTGCATCATCAGCGCTTTCGGCAAACTATATGCTGCTCCTGAAGATTTTCCGATTGTCGCTGAAGACCTCGATGTCTCTCTCTTCGCCCGGGATCCGGTCGTGAGGAATCCCTGCGCCCTGACCTTTGATGCTCAGGGCCGACCCTGCGTCGGCATGGGACCACAATACCGCTCTCCTGATGCCGATACGGAGCCTGATTCAGTCTGGATCCTTAAGGATACAGATAAAGACGGCCTGGCCGATGCCCGGCACATGTTTGCCACCGGCTTCAATTCCATTCAGGGCCTTGCGTGGAAAGGGGAATGGCTCTGGGTCGCCAATGCACCTGACTTGACCCGGGTTCGAGATACCGATGGCGACGAAGTGGCTGACGAATATATCCGTGTCTACACCGACCTTGGAAATCTTGAGCATGGGCTCCATGGACTGAACTTCGGACCTGATGGGCGCCTCTACATGTCCAAGGGCAACTCTAAGGGGCTGACGATCCTGCCCGACCGTCTTGCTCCGGCGGCTTTCCGTGAATTGTGGGGCGTCGAGGTCCCTCCCGGAACACCGGAGCCACTACCAGCCGCATTCACTTCGGGAACCTATGAAAAGAACTACCAGAATCCCCGTGACGACTGGGGCGTCACTGGAGGAATCCTACGCTGCAACGATGACGGATCCAATCTGGAGATCGTCTCACAAGGATTCCGGAACCCATGGGATATGGCATTCGACGATCACTTTGACTGGCTTGGCACTGACAATGACCAGACCATGGGTGACAAGATCTTCACCCCATTTTTCGGCTCTCACTTTGGATGGGGTCATCCATGGAGTTACGACTGGAAGGGTGATTATCATCTTCCAACCGCTCCTTCCAGCGGCCCACTCTTTGAGGGTTCCGGAGCAGGTGTGATTCACTGTGCCATCCCGGGATACCCGGATAAGTATAACCATGTGTTTTTTATCAACGACTGGCTCAATCGTGAAATCTTCATCTACAGGAGTCGATGGGACGGGGCGTGGCGCAAGCCGGACCGACTGGAACTCGAGGTTCTGGCTCATGCCGGGGGCGGCCGCAGTATGCCCCTGAGCAAGGGACGTTCCTTCGATCCTGTTGACATCGAGATGGGCCCGGACGGCGCAATCTGGATCACCAGCTGGGGTCGTCAGTATGGAGCCCACTATGCGGACGGAAAGCTCGCCAATGAAGGTCGTGTCTATCGCATCTGGCCCCGTAACTACTCTCCCTCCATTCCGTCGAGGGATACCCGGACAGTCGAGGGGCTCATTGCCGATCTGGGAAGCCATCTACCGGCGTGGCGCACCAACGCGCAGGAAAAGTTGATCCAACGCGGCAAGGGTGTCGAACCCTTCCTCCGAACCGCTCTCCAGAATCCAGAACTTGCCGACGCCCTCGAAACATGGCTGGTCTGGACCATTGGTCGAATCAATCCCGGAGCATGGTTCGAGGGCAGCACCAATCAGAAAATCCAGTCAATCCGCGTTGCCACTTTCAACAGAAGAATGTGCCCGGCTATTCGCAAGGCCCTTGCTGATAAAGAGCCAAGGGTTCGATTAGCAGCCGTGATCGCTCTGAGAGAGCTTGGTGCCTCGGACTCAGCAGAGGCTCTTCTTGATCTGGCCAGTCGTGAATTGGACCGAATTGTCTACTATGCTACGTGGGGTGCGCTGATGGATCTGCTTCCTCAAAATCAGCGCAAAAAACTTCTAAATGATCGGCGTGCGCCAATCCGGCTCGCCGCTCTCCTCGGCCTTCTGGAGAAAGATGCACTGTCGATAAAGGAAATCGAGATCCACACAATGGACAAGGATTCTGCCATTGCCGATCTCAGCACCCGACGGCTTGGGGGAAAGCATCAATTCGAACATCGAGGCCGACCTCTTGCTGCAACGGGCCAGGTCAAGCCACCAGATCCTCTGGCGATTCCTTTCTCAAATATTCGTCCTAGTAGTGGTCGAGCGTACCGGGCTGCTACTTTACGCCGGGGCGTAGCCTGTTATACCGACCGATCCTATCTCCTGACCCGTATACCCGCGGAGCTTGAAGGCCTGACTTTTCTTCAAACCGCCTGCGAAGATGCCAACTCGGAATCAGGTGTAACAGTCAGTCTCAACCTGAAGTATCCTTCAACCGTCTATCTCATTGACGATGCCCGCGCAGAGTCCTTGCCGGGGTGGGCGCAATCAAAGTGGAAGCCCACTTCACTCGTGATCGAGGGCGATAATCCCAAAAGAATGAACGTCTACCGTGCTGAGCTTCCCCCGGGACTTTTTACGCTCGGGGCAAGTCGAGATGGAATCAAAGCGAGGAAGGGGAATTACATCGTCGCGATTAAGCCCGATATCCTTTCTCCTGATGGGACGGTAGCCACCATCGAATCCATTCTACCTCTTCTTGACGGAGCCAACCCCGAGCGCGGTCAGGATCTCTTTTTCAGCACCCATGGCGCGAATTGCGCCTCTTGCCATCAGGTTAATGGGCGCGGCAACAATCACGCGCCCGACCTAAGTGATATTGGTTCACGCGCAGGCGCCAGATTACTTTTGGAATCCATTCTCAATCCTAACGCTAGCATTGTGGAAGGATTTGCCGCACAGCTCATTTCCACCCATGGCGGTGAATCCTATACTGGAGTGGTTCTCGAGCAGACAGGCAGATACATCACCATCGCCATGCTCGGAGGAAAAACTTCCAGAATCGAAAGGAGTAACATCCTGAGTCAGGAGAGCCTTCCTATCTCGGCGATGCCTCCAGGTTTCGGTGCCATAATGAATCGCCAGCAATTAGCCGATCTAACGGCCTGGCTCATGAACTTAGAAAAACCTGAAAGGATCACGAACAAAGAGGACAAATTCATATTCCGTGAGGATGGGAACCGATTACATCTCCATCTGGGAAAAACACAGATAGCGACCTACCTCCTCGGACACGAGCAATTGACTCGTCGTGCCTTCATAAATATGCGTACACCGTCTGGGATACAAGTCACCCGAAATTTTCCAGCCCGCCGCCCCGACGATCTTGACCCGAGCTCTCGCGATGCCGAGCGGATCATTCACCCTCTGATGCACCCTGGACTGTGGATGAGCTTTGGCTGGATTGACGGCAACGACTTCTGGCGATTGAACTCAAAAGTACAATTCGAGAAATATCTTGAGAAACCGATAAGCTCTGGGCTGGAGGCAAGCTTCTCAACTCGGGATCGCTATCTGAACCAGGAAGGCACAGAAACAGTTTGCCTGCAGGACACGAGCTACCGGTTTCGCCGTATTCCAGCCGGCATCGAACTCATTTGGGAAGCCACGTTCTACAACGATAACAGGGATTTCCTGTTTGGAGACCAGGAAGAGAGTGGGCTCGCACTTCGTATTGCCAGTCCACTCCGTGTCAAGGGAGGCACCGGTCGAATTCTCAATAATCGCGGTGAGCAGAACGGAGCCGGAACGTGGGGCCAGAATTTCGGCTGGATCGACTACTCAGGGGTGGTGGAAGGGAAACGGGCCGGGATCATGGTGATTCCTCATCCGGAAAACCCACGGAGATGCTGGTCCCACAGTCGCGACTATGGCCTCCTTGCATCAAACCCCTTCCCAAAGCAACCAGAGGAACGGCGGGAGCCATACATCACGACGAAGATCAAAAAGGGGCAGAGGTTCAAGCTGGCTTACACCATTATCGTCCATGAAAGTGATGACGAAGAGTTTGACCCGCAAACGATAATCGATGGCATCCGGGATGGATCACCCTAACTAACACCCACAGGAACCCCGGCAGCAACTTTCTCCCGCAGAATCTTTCCCTGAAGATAGATACCCAGCTCCCCCGGTGATTACCCGGCGAACGGGCACACCGGTTTCCGGATGAACCTTCAAGGCCGGATCGTGAATACTTTGCCGCCACTCAAAGCGTTCACGGTCTCCTGAAGAATCAGCTGGGATAGTCTCGTAGGTATACGTGATCATCTGGGGCTTTTCAGTGTCCGAGGAAATTCCACATGTTCCCGCTAGAAAATTCAATCGCTCATTACCGGGACGTATCCAAACTCCTCGGAAACTAGCATCCTGATTGCTGCAGAATCTAAATTCATCCCCATACAGAGGAGAGAGGAAGGGATTCTCGTTCCAGCGGGAACAGGAAGAGGCGAGGGAGAAACCTCGCGACCACATCTCTCGAAGAGCCACTGGCTCCCCGGATCTTCGACAGTCTTAACCAGAGCCTTGGCTCGAAGCACACTGTCGGGCAGATTCATTAAAAGCTGCTCAATACCCGCCCGACGCACTTTGGGTGGCAAGGGAATCTCGCATCCTCGAACCTGGTGCGAAAGCAAGTGCACATGGTCTTCACGGCACTTAACAGCGGAAAACTGAGGCCATTCACGAGACCCTGAAACGCCATCTCCCGCGCCTTCCAGAGTCGCGGACACGAGAAGATCCGCCAACTGGCTGGCATCTGTCTGGAATGACTCAGGAAAAGCGTCCGTGACTACATTTTCGACTGCTTCAATCTCTGTATTCGTGACCAAATCCTGGTGCGACAAAAGATAGAGACCAGCGCCTCTCATCTGACGCTCTTCCAGGGCAGTGAGCTCACCGCGCTTACCCCAATGCCGGACATCAATCACACATGCGTGAATCATTGGGGAGATAGACAATTCCCTTCTTAGCAAGGCGAAAGGCTCCAACACTCCAAGAGGATCAGCTGTACCGTTCAATTCAATCAGGAGCAGATCCCCCTCCCCTTCGTTCGCGGTGCGGCAGAGTGAAAGTAACTCTTCCAAGCTCTCGCAGCATGCACAGCTGGCGGCAAGAGGAGAGATGCTGGCGGCATGATCAGGGTTGATACTTGCGGCATCAACGCTCGCATTGGCGATATCGTTCAGAATGACGTCCGCCTTGATATTCCTCCTCAGGAACTGCGCGAGCAGAGACCGGATCAGACTCGTCTTACCGGAACCAAGGAACCCAGCAACCAGCAGAAGTGGCCTTGAGGAAGACATGCTTCTTCAAAATTACAACTGTGTCGGATTGGGAGTATCTCCATAGACGGCCTCGGGATCGAACGACTTTTCGGATTCGATAAACCGGAGAGCAGGACCCTCCTTTTCATCAACAATCTCCCGATAAAAACAGCTCCGATAGCCCACATGACATGAGGCTTCTTCGCCCCCTGCGTCCGGGCTGGTCAGTTCTACCTCCAGAACGAGACAATCCTGATCATCATCGATCAGGATTCGCCGGATATTCTGACGCATCCCGGACGTCTCTCCTTTCTTCCAGAGCTTCTGCCGCGACCGTGACCAGTAATGAGCCTGCCGGGTATCGATAGAGAGCCTGAGGGCCTCTTCGTTCATAAAGGCGAACATCAGGATCTCTCCAGTAGCAGCATGGCGAGTGATACAGGGCATCAGGCCGTGCTCGTCAAACTTCGGAGCAAGAACATCTCCCTCCTCTACCTGTTCGACGCTACTGCGGAGGGCAAATTGCCAATCGTCTTTCATGATGGAGAGAGCAATACAAACCACGGTTACTTCAAGCAACCGCTTTCTCCTTATCGCAACAAGCACAACGGCACAGATTGCCAATATGCGTGGCGATCAGGAAAAGCCCCCCAATCGTCGTAAGGATACTCGCCAAAGGAACATGGAGCTTCCACCCTCCGTCTGCGGTCGCCTGAATAGAAGGGCAGCAGGCATCAACGCATTCTCCCGCCGCTGAGTCTGAGTCACCACCCGTTGAGGCCGTCCCCGCAGACGATGAAGACTCCTCAAAGGCGCTCTCCTCCGATTCGGAAAGACTCGCGCACATGTTGGAATCATCGCCAGTGCCTTCCGATGCGCTCTGTGGGGCCCCAGCAAAGGAGAAATTGTTCGCTTTCTGTCCCAAATTTGATTCAAAACTTGGTGCTGCCGCTCCCATGAGGACAAACCCGATCCCCAGTAGTGCGCTCGCAATGACCCACCTTCTGCGGTGCTGTTTGTAGCCTTTAGCTACAGTCACCGCAGCGAGCGGAACCACAAGGAGAGCCATGATCCAGTGGGAGGCCGGATGGGCCCATACTTTCCCAAATACTGGAAGAAAGAGTAAAAGAAAGGGAGTTGCCGCACAGTGGATAGCACAAAGCACCGAGGCAAAAACCCCGATACGGTCCCCACCAACCGGCCAAAATGACCAAAGCATGGAAAAGGGAGTATTACGGACATGATCCACTGAACCGGGATTAACATCAGAAGTAGGCCGAGATCAAATGCAAATTAATTGCATTTCAGCAATGGCGTCTCGAGGGCACACACAACCCGAACAACTCATAAATCCCCACAAATAGGCCTTCAGAATCACTCTCTCTGGCAACTATCTGGCGGTAGATAGATTTCACCTTGCTCCCCTCCGGATAATGCCCATCCTTCGCGCCCCGCACTCGGGGTGTAGCGCAGCTTGGTAGCGCGCGTCGTTCGGGACGACGAGGTCGCAGGTTCAAATCCTGTCACCCCGACCAGAAAGCCACTTTTCCCTGTGGCCATTTTTATCCGCTGGACATCACGCTTTCGCCCTCACCGGATAAGTCATTCTCCACGCTTAGGCGGCTGCTCATCTCTCTAACCATCTCCTCGAATTTTGCAGTCTCATCCTGTGACAGTCCTGCAGGATCAAAACGCGCTCTCCAATAAAAAGCCAAAGCCCGGTGCAGGTCAGGAGCGAGTCCGGGGAAAAACCTTAGAAGACCAAGAATCCAATCACTGAAGGTCCTGCCTTCATCCCGTGCACCAAGAAGTTTTTCAGCGGGAGGGATTAATTCATGAAGAGGGGTATGCCTTGTTTCGCCCTTCCAACGATACCCGGAATCCTCATTCCCCTGTGTTCGACCCGTCCACAATCGCACGGTGAGGTAGGCCACCATGAGCATCCCTGCGATCACAAGCACCCAGTTAATTTTCCCTGCATTGCCTGGTGAGGTCCTCCAGATAAGAGCATCCTCTCGGATCTTGTGCCACCAGTCGACTAACTGCTGAGACCATTTTTTCCCTGTCCCCTCCAGCTCAGGCCATCTGGGAGTCGTTGCATCAAAGTCCTTCCAGTGCCCGTAGGAAGAAAGATCTGTTCCATCAGGAATGTCATCGGGAGGAATTTTTCCGTGCCATACTCGGCACCACGCATGAGCGTGGCTTCCTCGCAAAAGCCATTCTCCATCCTCGGTCTTTTCCTGCCCGGAATACCCGACACAGTAACGGGCCGGGATGCCAGCCTCGCGAAGGAGCAGCACTGCAGCAGTGGCGTAATACTCGCAGTGCCCAACTTTTGTATCAGACAGGAACCTCGCAACAGCCGAACTCCTCTGGCTCGGATGCTCACCCCTCAGGAACATGCTGTAGGTGAACTCGCTACCAAAAAACTTGGCCCTGATTACCTCAACAGCCTTACTTGCGGAAAGCCCTCTTAGCCCCCAGGCTTCACAAACGTCACGAATACCCTCCCGCGCGGGATCTTCCACCCACCGATCATTGCCGTCGAGACGTCCGGGAGCACGCTCGGCCAGCGGGACCTGCAAATCACGCTCAGGATCGGGTAATGCTTCATAGAGAGGGCTGCCTCCAACGAAAACCTCAAAGGAAGCGACTCCATGATCCGGGTTCTCGAGGCGGACGGTACCCAGAGAGTTGACATCTACCCCACCGTCCGTGACTTGGAGGCCTGAAATTCTTTGCGCATCATCCGGAAGCGGCAGGGGTGTTTTGGTATCGACCTTCCCCCTGACCCTGAGTCTGCGCCACATGTCTACATTTCGCGTAAACTCCTTTTCGTCAAAGGCGAACTCGCGAATTCCATCCTCTGATACCCGGTCCCACAACGGCTCATAGTCTCCCTCCCGTTTGTCGACGTCACTGCTCTCCTGCTTACTCTTCCCGTAGGGTTCTATTCTCCTTCCCTCACCGCTTCCCCCTCTCTCAGGAATCGGCCGATGCCACCATTGGGCATCCGAGTAGTGGTTGTAGACTGCTTCTCTGAAAAGGCGTGGCCCCTCCGCCGGAGTCTCCTGCACTCGCCACCGGATTGCCTTCGACTGCTTAAGTGCTCCCAGCTTTCCAATCGCGGTCTGAGATAGGTCACCCGACGTAAAGCCAGCGCCCATCCGAATGTAAGGGCTATCGAGGCGCAGCCACAGGCTCTTCAGACCAGCCGATCCTCCTGCCCCAAGGATAATCACAAGGAACAGTGCAACCACAGTCCTGTTTGGGCGCAACCGGCTGACCGAGCTGGCAAAAAACAATGATGAGGCCATCAGCATCCCCGCTCCTGCAAAAAAAGCTATCTCGTCAATGCGAGTCATTGATGAAGCAACCATGACAAGGCAGAGATAGGGGTAGCCAATGTGAACCTGAATTGGTCGCACATCCCGACCTGCCTTCCGATCAATAAGCATCTTCCGCCGTGCAACTACAGAGAAGGTATTGAGTGGCATGGTCGACTCTGTGGCGTAATTCTGGGCGAGAATTACCGGTAAAAGGCACACTGGAGTCCAAACTAGAGCCTCAAAAAGAAAGATCGGGCTCGCACTCTCCAGCCAAACCCAGGAAGAGACCACCAACCCCATCCCAATAGAAAGATACCACGCACGAACAAAACCGCGCTCGCCGAATTCCCAGCGAAGGCCTGTCCATGAACGCGCTTCGACCAGAAGAGCACAGATAAGGCCAATGACGGGATGACCTGTCACCCCACCCCAGAAAAGCAGAACTGCACCCTCGAGAATTCGGGGTGGTTCATGAAAGTGTCGGAAATTGTCTTTCATAGATGGACTTTCCGTAATTCCTCCTCGACGCCCGGCGGCTCAAGCAGGTGATAGCGGCAAGGCAGTGGCCTTTCCTCAATTATGGAGCGGACATCCGAAGCATCCCGGCAGAGGATAAGAGCGGTAATTTCCAACCCCGTTATCGCCAGTCGTCCCAGAAAATCTGCCCGGGCGAGGTTCCACCCTGTAAAAACTGCAATGCCTGCGGTCAGCCTTTCGCTGTGACGGATGACTACCTTTTCAAGCTCTTCGAGACGTTCCTCCGCTTCACCTGTGAGCTCCGCGAGCACCTTCATGATCTTTTCCGACCGTCCTACCCCCTGTCCTTCCCGAATGACAGCGGCTTCATCTCTCATTGTAACCAGATCGACCGTATTATGCCTTGTATCTATCGCTCTCGCAAAGGAAGCCGCTACGGAAATGGAATCCTCCAGAAGATTCTCGTCTCCGTGCTCCACAAAGTTATCGAGGATCAGTGCATAGTGAGGAAGGGAAATATCCTCAAATTCTCTTACGATTGGACGGCCGGTCCGTGCCCAGCCCTTCCAGTGAATTCGGCGCATGGGGTCACCACTCCGATAATCTCGAAGCCCTAGGAAGTCCCCTGATTGTCCAGCAGCATGTGCAAGAGTATCCCCACCGTGCTCGAAACACGCCTGCCCTGAAAGCTTCATGGGAGCAAGACGGTAGCAACGCGGGAATACTGTAACGTGATCATCATCGCTGAGCACTTTACGACACCGCTGAAACAGGCCGAGGGGATCAGGCAGGCGAAGTCGGAGGTCACTTAGTGGAATGATTCCCCGTTTTAGTGGGAGAATCTCCATTCTCACCTTCAGGGAATCTCCGGGACCAACCATCAGCTGCCCTCTTCCCGTTCCTGCCTCAAAAAGCAGCCGTCGTTCCATCAACCAACGCCATCGATAATACACGAAAAACCGGTCAAAGGCGTTTCTTTGTTCCTCACCCGGCTCTCCGATACGCGCAAAACTCATCATGGTGGGCCTCGCATCTGGAGGCCATTCATCGAGAAAAAATCCTCGCAGGGCATACCGTCCTCTGTTCGTGACCGTCACAAAATAGGATAGGCTCTCTCCGACCGTCGCATATCTTGGCAACTCGCGCTCTACCATCAAGCGCCCGCGACGACACCAAGCCCATCCCAGTGAAACCGCCAACGCGCCCACAATAAGAGAGAATAGCTGGTAAAGAGTGGACTTGGAGAAGTCCACTCCAAGAATTGTAGTAAGCAGGAGCAGGGAAAGAATTCCCCATCCCACAGGGGTAACCCTGCGATTGAAGAACAGGGAGATGAGCGACCCCAGGGAGTAACTTCGATAGAGAGCACGATAGAACCAAGACACCTTGGGTGCCACTTTGGAGGCAATAGGACGGCGAAGCGTTGGCCACCCTCTTTGCTCTGAACCCAGATGCCCCATCAGGAGGGAACCGGAATGGTCTGAAGTAATTCTTCTACAATCACACGGCCAGATCGCCCGGAGTATTCTGCCTCCGGTTCAACCACTAGCCGGTGGGCGATGACATCAACCGCAATCTGCTGGATTATCTCTGGCACAACAAAATCACGTCCCTCGAAGAGAGAGAGAGCCTGCGATACCCGCATGAGAGCAAGAGAGGCGCGGGGACTGGCGGCCAATCGGACTTCCTTGCAGACCCTAGTCGCAGAGACCAAAGCCACTATGTATTCCTTGATCTCCTCAGTAATTCGAACTTCGCGTGCCGCAGCTACAAGTTCCAGCAACTCCTCTCTGGTCAAGGCAGGCTCATGGTGATTCAGAGGGTGATCATGTGTCTGACTGGAGATTATCGCAACCTCCTCCGGCGCGGCCACATATCCGAGAGCGCACTGCATCGTAAATCGGTCCATCTGAGCCTCTGGAAGGGGATAAGTACCCCGGAACTCCACCGGGTTCTGTGTCGCCACTACAAAGAAAATTCCATCCATTTTATATAGCTTGCCGTCTACAGTCGCCTGACCCTCCGCCATAGCTTCCAGAAGTGCGCTCTGTGTCCGCGGCGAAGCTCTGTTGATTTCATCCGCAAGCAGAATATCGGTGAATACAGGACCCGGCATAAAGCGAAACTCTCCACTCTTCTGATCATACACCGAAACCCCGAGCACATCGGAAGGCAGCAGATCCGGAGTAAACTGAATCCGTGAAAACTCTGCTCCGCCGACCGAGGCTGCTATCGCCTTGGCGAGAGTAGTCTTCCCAGTTCCCGGAAAATCCTCCAGAAGGAGATGGCCTCCCGAAACAAGGCACCCTAATACCCTTCGAACCACAGGGCCATGCCCCACGACAACTCTCCCAACGGATTCCTCCAACCGGCGGGCGACCTCAAAGGCCTGCTCGAAACCCTTACGGCTCAGCGCCCCTGGTCCATCGTGTTGGTCTTCATCCATGCATCCAGATCAGTCTTACTCCGTGCAACATGTCTCTCAAAAAGCAATCGCACAAGAGCACTCTCCTCTTCCTCAAGGAACAGGTCGATCCGTTCCCAAACCCTCTCATTCAGCACTTCGCGACCTTTATTTGTTGCGAGACGCAAACCCACATCTACCACGATGCGGGGACCCTCACCGGTAGCGACCAGAAGATACATGGGATAACTCGGGCTACTTCCCTGTCCAGAATCAACCCGGAGGGTAACTGCCGCCCAGTTTTTTCCGGACTGCACGTGGACCTGTTGATCGAGCACTGCTGAGCGCTTCGCTCCTCGATACTCATAGCTAATTGCATTCAAGGCCTCCCACATACCATCGCTCGAGTCGAGTAGCGCACCACAGGAGAGCAGCTCCATAAGGTTTCCCTTTCGTATCAGACTTCGGAACTTGCGCACGAGTTCACCTGCTTCTTCGGCTCTTACAACCCTGCCTTCCACCGGAGCAGCTTTGACAAAGCGGCTCCGAAGGTTCGCTATGGCCTTTTTCGTCAAATCCTCGCGCTGGCTCTCAAAGCGACGATGCACTTCGGCTTGCTGCTCCTGACTGTCCTTATCCAGGTTCGCGAAATTTCCTCCAGTGGTCACCCCCGGCGCTATTGACCAGCCTTGCTTGTCCCGCATAAGGATCAACGGGTTGAGCTCCAGATGTGCGTCCTGCGCAGTAGAGACGATTCGGAAAACCAAGGCTCCCGCATCTTCATGCTCGATCACATCCAGCAACTTCCCATCAGAGGCAGCCTTCGCGTCTTGATGGAATTGGTTCCAGAATGCTCCGAGATACCGGTAAGCAGCACGCCTTTCTGGTTCAGCCAGCTCTGGGCTCCGATGAGCAAAACGTAAGAATTCCGCCAGTGATCCCTCCCTTAAGATTTTTTCTATCTCCTTAGCAGCTGCCGTGATCGTGGCAGACCTCAGAGGAGCATTCTGCTCTTCGAACTCCTCCTCAAATTTTTTTCTCAGAGCATCATCCTCGTCGTAATTCTGGTCGCGAAGAAGCGCCCTGCGAAAAGTTTCCCGGCTTTCGTTGGAAAGACGCAAGCCACTTGGTAACTCGATGGTCCAGCGCTTCCCGACATATAACAGAACAAAACGGATGAGGCTCACCGGCCTTCCGCGGCGGGGATCAAAGACGAGAAGAGAAACCTCAGCATCAAGGTCATCACCTCCCTCCTCCTGCACCACTACCCGAACCACGTCGCTTCTCGTAAGGAAATGCCAGTATCCCCGACTATCGAGACCCTGCAAGCCGAGGGATACCACTCGCTGCAGGCGTCGTTCTTCCTCTGAGAGATCTCCCTCGAACTTACCGAGAAGGACCATTGCGGCTGGCAGATCACCCTTCTGGCAAGCCTCCGAGAATGCCTTAACCAGTTGACGGGGACTGACTGCAGCCTCCAAAGCTGCTGGCTCTGCCTTCTTCATACGCATTCTCAGGTCTTCCAGAACCTCATCTTCGAGAGCGCGCAATTTAAGCAGCCTCTCCTTTCCCATCCATAATTCAAGAGCGTCAGCCCGCTCCTCAAGGGCCTGATCAAAACCAAGATCTACATTGTCAAAGCTCCCGGGAACTGGTGCCACTGCCCAGCCATCAGCACCTCTATTTCTCAATCCGAGACCGAAGACATCCACCTCCAGCGGATCCTGGCTGCTTACCGCATTGATTGTGACCGCTGCCAAATCGCCGTCACGCTTTTCGCTGGAGACCTTGAGTTCATAACGGTTGTTCCGAAGATAGCGCCCGAGAAGCGCAAGACGCTGAGAGATTGCAGACCGGCGAATTGCTCCAGTATGATGGGACAGGACAGTACCTTCCAGAAGTTCGTTCGGTGCACCCTGCTTATCACGAAGACCCAGCATGAAGTTTAGCGCCTCCTCTCCGGGACCAGTCGATCCCGAGGCTAAACCGGCTCCCAGCAGAAAGACAATCGAGGGAACCAGCCTGTCAAACCATGCACTCTGCTTCACAATTCCTGATGAAAGCTATCTCGAGCCCGCAGAGACATAACAAAGCCGGCCATCAAGTTAATGGTATTCTGCACGTCGCCAAGGTCGGCTGTCTCGACCACCGAATGCATGCAGCGCAAGGGAAGGGACACGAGAGCGCTTGGCACGCCTTCTCTCACTGTAAAGATCTTATCGGTATCCGTACCAGTGAACCGGCTGGATGCTTCATGCTGGATCGGGATCCTTTTTGAGCGCGCTACCTTTTCGAGGCGTTCAATAACGAGGGGGTGGTTCGCGCCTCCGTGCGTAAGAGTTGGTCCTCCACCTAATCTCACGTGCCCATGTTGAGCATTATCAATGCCCGGGGTATCCGTCGCATGTGTGACATCAAGACAGAGACTTATATCCGGCATGAGACGATGAGTCGCCATAAGCGCGCCATTCCCACCAATTTCCTCCTGCACTGCATTGAGACAGATCAAACGGAAAGCCGTCTTTGACTTCGCAGCTGCTACCTTCTTCATCACCTGGGCGATTATGAAGCCCCCAATCCTGTTGTCGATGGCACGGCTTACCACTCTCTGCTTTGTCAACTCCATAGGATCATCGGCGTAGACCGCTGGATGCCCAACGCGAATCCCCAGGTCCGCTACCTCGTCTGCCGAACTCGCTCCTATGTCAACCCACAGTTGATGAGGTTTCGGAGACTTTTCATTGGCAAGATCGCGCCGAAGATGAATCGCGGTATTACCAATAATCCCAGCCACTTCCTTCTTATCACCAAAGATTCGCAAGCGACGACCGCGAGCGGTTGCGCTATCACTTCCCCCAAGACGGTCTATCCGCAGGAATCCATCAGGCGTTACCTGCTTAACCATGTAGCCTATTTCATCAGCATGCGCTTCCAGCATAACGCTCTTCTTTCCTTCCCCCAGAGTCCCCCATGTTGATCCGTAGGCATCGCACTCCACAACGTCAGCGGTCTTACCAAGATACCGCGCCCAAACTCTCTGGCCCGGCATCTCAAATCCCACCGGGCTCGGGGTCTCCAGCAACTCAAACAAAAAGTCCTTATCTTTCCTGGTCACAGAAGGACTCAAGCACAACCAGGCACGCCCGCAAATCCAGAAAAAGATCAGGGTGATTCACTGATCAACTCAGCACTACTTTTCACCTGTAGGATGCAAGACCGTTCCTCTCAGGTCTTGATATCCCTGATCCTGAAAGCCATCCACCCAAGTACAAACAGGGTCAGATCGAGACCCACCAAAGCCGTATAGCTCTCTGCCAGCTTGGCCCACGAGATGTTGTTCTCAAGGGCAAACACCCAGTTACTCATCCGGTGGGTAAGCAAATGCTCCCGGTATGGGGCCATAAATGGCAGCATCTGCAGGACCGAATCCACGAAAAGAACGCTGAGTGCCAGAATGGTGGCGGCTGCAGGCTTGATTTTGAGACAGGAAAAAGCGAACCCGATCGAAGAGAGTGTGCACATGCTGAGACTAAGGAGGAGAAGAGCCAGGCAGAGACGCCCGATGCCCACACTCAATTCGTGAAAGAAGGCAAAGACCTTTAGCTCATAATTCCATACAAAGAGGCCACCATCCCAGCCCAGCGCGATTGCCGACATCAGGTAACCTGAGATACCTACAAACCACACGAAGGTCAGGGTGTAGACGAGAACCGCTACATACTTGATGATGAGGACCCTGAGTCGGCTGATAGGTCGCGCCAGAACCATCCGGAGATTTCCATCCTCACTTTCCTTGGCGACGATGTCTCCAGACACAAGAGCAAGATAGATCGCGCCAAGCATCGCCATACTAAATCCGATCATCCAGTAAGTCACAGTCAGGGCTGAGTAATAGTGATCAACATCCAGCCCGGCGTCTGAAAGAAGCTTCGCCATTTCCTCTCTTGGCTTATCGAGGTGAAACACCCACAGGATAACCAGCTCCAAAATCAGGAATGCACCATATCCGATATAAGTCCGCCGGCGGGCGAAGAGCTTCTTCAACTCACTACGAATCTGGATGAGGAAGAGACTCATGCCTCCGCCTCCTTTCCGGAGTCCCTGCTGCTCACCTCAAGATACACGTCCTCAAGCGAGCGCCGGACCGGAGTAAGTTTTCGCAACGCCACTCCTGCGCCGACAAGCTCACTGGCGACAACAGAGGGATCCGTTCCCTCCGGAAAAACCACTCGCGAGGAACCCTTCTGCTTCTCGCCTCCTAGTCTCTCATAGCAGAGCTCCGCCTGCGCAGATGGATCTGCTTCGATCTCGAGCGTCACCTGCTCGTCCGCAATTCCACCGATCTGACCATCATAGACCTTTCTTCCCTGTCGAACAATTGCGACCCGGTCACACATCTGCTCCACCTCTGGAAGAAGGTGAGAGTTGAAGAGCACCGTGATCCCCCTTTCTTCGCGAAGCTGCAGAATAAAGTCCCTGAACCACTTGATTCCCTCCGGATCCAGACCATCGGTAGGTTCATCAAGTAAAAGAAGGCGAGGTTCTGGAAGCAACGCCTGAGCAAGCGCCAGTCGCTGGCGCATGCCGTGGCTGTAGGTCGAAACCCGGGAATGAATTCGGTCCTTAAGGTCAACTTCCTCCAACACCTGCATGGCTGCTTCCTTTTCAAAGCCCCCGGAATAACTCATCAGGACCTTGAGATTGTCCCAGCCACTAAGGTAGTCGTAGAAGGCAGGAGATTCAAAAATTGCACCAGCGTAGCGGAGAGCATTAGCCCTTTTGCGCTGCACGGACTGGCCACCAATTCTGGCTTCGCCGCAGTCGGGCTCTACCATTCCCAGTAAAATTCCCAAGGCCGTACTTTTGCCCGCCCCGTTATGTCCCAGTAACCCGAATATCTCGCCCTCACGGACGGTAAAGGAGAGACCTCGCAGAGCAGGCTTTCCCCCGAACGATTTGGAGAGGTTTACAGCCTCCAGAATTACCGAGGGATCAGAATCACTTATCACCTCGTGCACCCTCCCACTGTGGGATCCGCATCCGCTGGATCAGCTCTCCCGCAATCTCAATCAACTGGAGAAACTCCATGATTTTGTCTGGCTCTTTACTCTCCATCGCTGCCCGCCATCCGATTTCCCCTATTCTATCATGCTCTTCCTCGGCTTCCAAAAGCTCGTAGGTGTTCCGCAGCTCAGGTGGCAACTCGTCTCGCGCTGCCTTCACTGCCCGCTTTACCAGCTTTCGACGGCGTTCACCGGGCAGACTATCAAAAAGCATGATGTAGGTATCCAGTCCCTTCAGCAGGGCAGTGACAAACACCTCTCTTTCTCCTTTAGAAAGTTTGGAATAGAACTGGGTTCTGAGTTCAATGAGACGAACTTTCGTATCTGGGTTGAACTCCTGTCCGGTGAGGCCCGACACGACTTCTCTGATTCGCTTTTCTCGAGTCTCTCTCTCCTTTCCTGAGGGTTCTCCCTTCTTCCCCGACCAGTCCCTGAATGTAGTCTCCTCTACAACCTTGCCCAGGGTCTCAGCTGTTCTTCTCATGCCCCGGAAGTATCCCTGTGCAGCCACAACTAGCGTCCAGATCACTACACAGATCAGGATCCCGCTACTGAAGACACGCACTTTCATTTATTGGATCCAAGGAACCTAGGCTTCCTGCCCTTTCTCGCAACCGCGATTTTTACTAGTTCCTCTGCCTCCTGCCTGTCATGAGGCTCGAGCGCAGGGCTGACACCGAAGTAGCACCGAGTGACAGGGCCAAGGCCCCATAAACCGTTATTCCCGTTCCTACGATCAGGGCTAGCGCAATCATCCTCTGCCACAACGTTCCACTCAACCACGATTCAAGTGCATGACCCGCAAGATAGACTACTCCTCCCATCAGCAGGCTCGCTAAAGCCATACGCAGAAGACTTTTCCACTCCGAACGCGCAATCGTTACAAAGCCATCCATCCCCCGCCACAGAAGCACTACATTGACCCAAGCAGAAATTGCAGTTGCGATCGCAATACCAACATGCCCATAGCCCGAGGGGCGCAGGAGGTGGAAAAAGAGAAGGCTGCAAGCGATATTCACTGCCACTGCCACGCCAGCCATCATCATGGGCCTTTTTGTATCCTCTCGCGCAAAGTAAGCGGGTTGCAGAACCTTGATCAGAACGTAACCAGGCAATCCCAGCGCAAATCCCGCCAAAGCCCACCCTGTCTTGGCTACATCCTCTGCACTGAACTTTTCTCCTGCGAAGAGCCCCTGAATCAGTGGCTCGTGAACCGCCACCATAGCTGCAGCCGCAGGAAGGGTGAGAAGCATCGCCAATTCCATGCCGCGGAGAATGCTATCGGCTGCTTCCGACGCTCGACCACTACGAAGACGGCGAGTCACTTCCGGCAGAAGCACGATTCCAAGTGCGATTCCGATCATTCCCAAGGGCAGCTGGTTAACCCTGTCCGCATAATACAGAGTCGAAATGGCTCCCTGTTGAAAAGACGCGATAATACCCCCCACCAGCAGGTTCACCTGCTGGATGCCAGCAGCGATTACTCCCGGGCCCATCAGGAAAAGGAGCTTTTTAAGTTCCGGATTCCAGAGAGGCCTATGGGGTAACATCGCCGCCCCGGCGCGACTACAGGCAATCCATAGGACCATAAATTGCAAAAATCCAGCCAGAGCAACTCCCCACGCGAGAGACTTTCCGATCTGGAGATCTCCCTCCCAGCGCATGAACCACACCAGTCCGAGAGATCCCAACATCACGAGATTCAGCAGAATGGGGGCCCCAGCGGGAACAGCAAAATACCTGAAGGTGTTCAAGACTCCGCTCAAGTGCGCAACAAGAGCCATGAAAAAAAGGTAACAGAACATGATCCGGGAAAGATCCACCGTGAGATCGAAATTCTCAGGGTGGTTTCGGAAAATCCGCAGGGTCGACTCCCGGATCTCAGCACTCTCGTCCACCGCTCNGATTGCAAGTCGGACGATAAATGACTCCATTCCGTGGTCATGCGGCAACTGGATCCGTGCCAACCCCGTGGGATCCATTCCAAAAATAACCGCTAACACCTCTTCACCCTCTCTCGGAAAAAACCGTTTGCGCGGATCGACAGCGCGTCCCACCCCACTGTGCTTGTCACCACTCAGGCCAAGCTGGGTCAGTATCAGCCCCTCGGAGGCAATCTCCTTTTGTCCACTGGTAACCAACGGGAATCCCTCATCCTGCAATGAGACCAGTAGCTTGCTCTGTTTTCCCTCGGAATCAAGGAGGTGCATGTCCTCGACTCTCGTTCTCGCGGACCAGTGCCTTACCGCCGCTTCGGACTTGCCGGTAATTTGAAAGTAAATTTCGCGCGCACCCTTGACGTCTACCCTGCATTCATAGAAAGCGCTCTTGTGCCCAGATCCTCCAAGGTCCTTTTCAAACTTTGGCAAGAAACCTGGAACTACCGCCATCATGATCCAATGCATGCATGGAATCGCAATCAGGGTCAGGCCCCCTACTGCCCAGACCAGTGCTGAAAAAGTGTTCCGGGCAAAACCTACCGCTGCTTCACTCCCCTGTTCTTCACACTTACGACCGAANAGCGGCACAAAGGCTGCATTGTAGGCTCCCTCCCCAAAAATCCGACGAAACATATTGGGAAAGCGAAAGGCTGCCACGAAGGCGTCCGCTACTGGCCCGGTTCCCACGAACCGAGCGATCATTATATCCCTCAGGAACCCAAGGATTCGGCTCACTAAAGTGAGCCCGGACACCGTCATCATTGCCCGTAACATCCGCCCCTAGAATGCCTTATTCATTCCGAATATTCAATTCCTCATCGAAAGACTCCTCAGGGGGGCTTCAACGAAACGCAGCCCGACGCAAACGGTCCATAATCGCAGAACCAAGTCCTACATCGCTGACAGGCTCAGCCACGATTGCATCGATCCCCTCCGCATCCAGATTGCGCAGGGAGTGAAAGAAACGAACTGCAGCCTCTGCCAGCTTTCCCTTGCCGGGGCTGAGGACCTCCACCCGGACCCAGTCATGGCGCTCGAGATAGCCATCCTTGGCCTCTCCCCTGTAACTCAGAAGGGCGTAACGCTTACCATCCTCCGGCTCAAATTCTTCCGGGCTATCATGCAGCAGAACCGGAATCTCTGGAGCGTAATGAGAATCGAGGCTTCCCGGAGCCTCTGGACGATCATCAGTCACCCGGCCTGCTCTTGGAACCTTGCCAAACTTCTGGAGCTCCTCGCGGGTTACCGGGCCGGGACGCAGCAGCCGAAGGACAGGGCGTTTCTCCCCCACCTCCACTGCGATGATCGTACTTTCCAATCCATTCGAGGAAGCGCCTCCATCCACTATCAGGGGAATGCGTCCCTCAAGTTCGGCCAACACCGCACTCGCCGAGGTGGGACTGATCCGGCCAAAACGATTCGCACTCGGTGCAGCAATCGGCCCGAGCTCCTTGGTGAGAAGTCGCATGACCTCGTGCTTGCTGACACGCACCGCCACGGTAGGGAGTCCACTAGTCACAAGATCAGGAACATCATCATGCTTAGGCAGGACCATCGTCAATGGTCCCGGCCAGAAAGCTTTTGCCAACTGCCGCACAACGACCTCAAGGTCTCCCGAAACTACCGCGACCCGCTGGAGGTCCCGGATACCCGCTATATGCACGATGAGAGGATCAAAAGAGGGCCGTCCCTTTGCCTCGAAAACCTTGGCCACCGCATCAGCATTAAAGGCGTCAGCGCCCAATCCGTAAACTGTCTCGGTGGGCAATGCGACTACTTCTCCTCCTCTCAGAACCTTGGCTGCATCCTCCGCAACCGCCCTCCAGTTTTCAAAGTCAGCTATTTCCACCCGTGTCTGCACACCGGACCATAACAATTAATTGTTATGGTTTAGAATTTAGAAATTCACTTTAAACTANCACTCAGATGAGCGGCGGAGAGACATTTCCCAGCGAAAACATAATTCTGATCGGATTNATGGGATCAGGAAAGTCCTCTGTTGCCCGTGATCTCTCAACTGCGCTGGGCTACCCGGTGGTAGATACCGACTCCCTGATCGTCGAAAAGGCAGGCAAGTCAATTCCTGCGATCTTTGAAGAGGACGGTGAGGAGGAATTCAGGAGCCACGAGACTGCCGTTCTTACCGAACTGGAAAAATCTGGCCCCAGCCACCGGATCGTCGCTACCGGTGGTGGCATCATAGAGCGCCGTAGCAACCGCGACATCCTGAAAAAAATGGGCTTTGTTGTCTGGCTAGTGGTGTCTCCAGAGGAAATCCTGAGGCGTACTGCGAAGAACCGTGAAAGGCCCCTTCTCAACACCGACAATCCGGAGGAGACGATCCGCCGTTTGCTCGAGAAGAGAGTAGATTTCTACCGGGACACCGCACATCAGGAGATTGAAACCGATGATCTGACCTTCCCGGAAATTACTACCGGAATCGTTGAATCCGCCCGTTACTTTTTCTCTGGTTGAAGAACGGCCCTTTCCCTGTCACGCCCTTTGTCTGTGAATCCCGTCATCGCCAAGCGTAACGTAAAGTTCATTGCCTCCAAGATCGGCTTTGACGATTGCCGGGTTGCTCCTGCTAGCAGGGCAAGACATGCCGATCAGTTTCTGCGCTGGGTCGCGGAGGGGAAGGCCGGTGACATGAAATGGCTGGAACGTGATCCCGAACGCCGAACTGACCCCTGCAATATTCTTCCCGGTGCGCAAGCTGTTGTCTGTCTTGCACTCAATTACTACCCGGGACCAGTCGACCCGAATCCCTCCTACCAGATCGCCCGCTACTCCTGGAATGAGGACTACCACGACATCATCGAGGAAAAGCTCAGGGATCTCGATCTCGCCATGCAGGAGCTTGGCGGCACCCAGCGTTACTACGTGGATACCGGCCCGGTTCTTGAACGGGATATGGCAACCGAATCGGGGCTGGGATGGAATGGGAAATCCTGTGTTCAAATTCACCGCCGGCTGGGAGCCTGGTCTTTTCTTGCTGAATTAATCACTACCCTTCCACTTGAGCCCGACAAGCCGACCCGGAATTACTGCGGAAAGTGTACTGCCTGTATCGACACCTGCCCTACGAATGCCATCACTCGTCCTCACCACGTGGACGCACCAAGGTGCATTTCCTACCTCACTATCGAACACAAGGGATCCATCCCCGAGGAACTCCGTCCTCTAATAGGAAGCCGCCTCTATGGATGCGATGACTGCCTTGCGGTATGCCCTTGGAACCGCTTCGCAAAAGCCAGTCGTGATATTCGTTTCCATGCACGAGCGNAAGTATTCGAACACGAGCTTCGCGATTTCCTCGCTCTCACCGACGAGGAGTTCCGTAGTCTCTTCAGGAAATCACCCATTAAGCGCATCAAGAGAAATCGCTTTCTTCGCAACGTCTGTGTTGTTCTAGGGAACGTTGGCGATTCGAGGGACCTCCCCGCACTGAAGGCTGCTGCTGAAACAGACGATCCGCTCATTGCCGAACACGCCTCCTGGGCAATCAACCAGATCGAGGACCGAAAGGGTCAGGCCAAGTGCACTTCAGGAGCAAGTAATGTCCTCGCGTAATTTACGCCGCATCCAATCAGAAAGAACGTCTCCAGCAAAAATCACGAAGACACCAAGAAGAACATAAAAGAGCATCTCATCGTAACGAAGCCAGTTATGTGCGATCGAGACATAGTAGCCCAGTGATGAGATCCCCAGCATCCCAAGGATCGTCGCCTCTCTGATACAGGTCTCCCATCTATAAAAGAAAAATAGGAGAAAGCGATTGAAGGACAATGGAGCCAAGCTCCCATAATAAGATTGGACGCGCCCCGCACCACTTTGGATCCAATGGCGCGGAACCTCAGGGCGCTGATTCTCCATCACCTCTCCCCATAATCGACCCAGAATGCCAAGGTTATGGAGCGCCAAGGCGAACACGAGGGGCCAGGCGCTCGGCCCAAGGAGCCCAACGAGGAGAAAGGCATAGACATATTCTGGCACCGCCCGGGCGAGAATAAAAAGGCTTCGGGTCANAAAACCGATTCCGCTCCACCNCCAATGAACCCATCGAGAGGCGGCCCCGAGGACATCGAATGGCTCACCCCGGGCGAGCGCCCGNCTTCCAACAGGCAGAAGCAGAGCAGCTCCTATGGCGGCAAGAATAATCGCGGCGCTGGCAATCGCTACGGTATTGAGAAGAGCCTCTGCTCCATTTCGGGACCATAAGTCGAACGCCCAATTCTTCACTTCTTCGCCCTTTCCCTCCAGCGCTTCGATCCGCTCGCTTCCCGACGCAGTTGCACTCTCCGGACGAGCTGGGGCCGGAGTCAACTTGGTAAGAAATCGTCCTATTCGCGCATCACGTTGCTCTGCCGACATGGTTGTTCCGAGCTCTCGTCCACTACCCCACGAGATCAAAACCAGCAGAATTCCGGCGAGAAGACCTCCCCGGACAACCCAGTCGCGCGGTGCTGTTCGCCGCAAGCGCGCCTCGGACCTTTTCAACTCCATCCCACCAATCACAGGCACCGACTTACGTGTCACACCCCGGTTCAATCGGTCTCGGAGACGAGCACCCAATGCATCAACGCCCACCACCACAATCACCAGAGCGTATAGCTGCGTCCAAACTTCTCCATAGTAGAGATTCTCATAAGACTGGCGTATCCCGAGCCCGACGGTTTCGACACCAATGAAGCCGAGAACTGCCGACGAGCGAAGAGCACATTCAAAGCGATAGACCGTATACGTCAGCATCTCCGGCAACGCGGAAGGCAGAAGGGCATGCCCGAAGGCCTGCAGGGGAGAGGCTCCCGTAGCCATGAGCGTGGAACGCGATTCCTGAGACTGCTCATCGATTAGTTCGGAGAAGACTTTGCCCAGTGTTCCAGCAAAGGGAAGCGCCAGCGCACTACATGCCGCAATCGGGGCATCTCCGAGAGCTGAAAGAAAAAACAGGGCCCAGACCAGCTCATGGATCGACCTTCCGAGGGTGATGAGAAACCGGCAACCCCACCGGAGCAGGCGGAGCATACCCCGCATCATAGCCCTTCCCANAGGGGCTTTTCCATACCGCATTCCTCCGGGCCACCACGCGGAAGAGGCCAGAAACCCCAGAAGCAGTCCTGCAGGTACTGCGAGGCTGATTGCAATTAGTGCGTATCGAAAAGTACGTAGCAGGCTCTCTCCGAGACGGAGGAGGAAAGGGCGAGCATCGGGGGGAAGAGAGGGGTTCTCATCCACAAGAGCAGGCGAAAGGGCTGCTCCGAAAAATCGTCCCGCCTCAGCAAAGGGATCCGCGCCCTCACTCAGCTGTATGATCCTGGGTCCCAGAATCCATCCGGAAACCAAGAGCACCGCGAGAAACACCACTACCGCCAGCCGCTTTCCCAGCCAGAATGTAACCGGCATCTTCACGAGTCAGCCACCTTGTCTCCGAGCTGAAAGAGAGCTGAGAGATCTTCACCCTCCAGCTCGTCCGGTTTCCCATCGAAATGAACTTCTCCATTCTTGAGTCCCACGAGGCGCGGAAAAAATTCCCGTGCGAGATCCAATTGATGCATGGAGACCAGAAGGGTCAGGCCTTCCTCCTCACTGAGACACGTCAGGAGATCAAGAACATCACGGGCACGGGCCGGATCCACTGCAGAGACAGGCTCATCTGCAAGGATAACCGCCGGCTCTTGAAAAAGCGCCCGCGCCACCGCAACCCGCTGTTGCTGCCCGCCGGAGAGTGTATCCGCTCGGTCATACATTTTTTCCGCAATTCCGACCCGCTCCAGAAGCTCATAAATTCGCCGGCGGACTCCTACNGNCGGCAGGATTAAATCACGCAGGCTTCCTAGAATTGACCTTCGCCCGCAGCGCCCTGCGACGACATTCTGAAGAACTCGCAAATTGGGCACGAGTCCCAGATCCTGGGGGAGATAGCCAAGCCGCGACCGTAACTCCCTGAGCTTTCTCTCCCCGAGAACGAGGGGATTGCAGCCCAGCACCCTGACCTCTCCCCGGTCCGGTGCAAGCTGCGCTCCAAAAAGACGAAGAAGCGTTGTCTTACCGCTTCCAGAGGCCCCAATCAGGGCCACTCTCTCGCCCTTGGCAATCTGGAGATCGATGTTCGAGAGCGCATGCACGGCCCCGAAACTCTTGTGAGCCTCGGAAAGCTCGAACATCGTCTCCATNACTCTCGGATCTTGCCCTTGTGGTTTCAGTCAAATTTGACCTTCTCCATCACGGCCGCAATACCGGCAAACGTCTCATTGTTCACCTTCACCAGTTTTTCCCTACCGAGTGCCTTGAGAGCCGCTTCGTCCTGACAATCCACCAGCGCCTGCTGCAGTTTGTCCAGAAATCCCTCACCGAAGGTATTCTCCAGATCTGGATGTGCGGTCATATTGTAATCGGCATACGTCGGTGTTTCCCAGATTTTCACACANTTTTCCGGGTCTACNTTTCCAGCTGCCACAAGCTTNTCGTAAGTACCAAAGCTCAACGCTCCAGCTTGGAAGGANCCATCNTGNACCAGCATCGCAGTCTTNTCATGNGCTCCAGAGAATCCAGGCTTTTCCTTGAAGAACTCCATAGGAGTCTTNCCGGTGTTCTCGATTATGAAATGGCTCGGCATGATACATCCCGAAGTNGAACTGGAGCTACCATAGGTAAANTTCAGGTCNGCTATGGCAGCNGGAAAGTCCTCNGANGCTTCCAGTCCCGTAGANNCATTGGCGATAAAGTAGGATTTAAAGGCGAGATCTTTTTGACCAGCAACGAGCGCGCGGGCACCCTCCACTCGGGACATGGCCTGCACTCCCGTAACTCCACCAAACCAGGCCAGTTGAACATCGTTGTTTTCAAACTTTTCTACCGAAGCTCCATAATTAATTGATGGGACGAACTCCACGTCGATTCCCAGAGCCTTGGAGAGATAATCTGCTACCGGTTGAAACCTCTCCTTCTGCGCAGTGGTATCTTCATCCGGGATCGCGGAGAAACGAAGCACCTTAACTTCTTCCCCGTTTTCTGCAGATTGCTTTTCATTTCCACTACAGGCGATGAGAAGGCCGGCTATTCCTGCTGCCGCGAGGCGTGGTAGTGTCGTTTTGATCATGATTCGACGTTTGTTTCTTGTTTTTTCGTTAGGGTCAGGGGAGAGTTCAACGGGTTATCAGGTACACAAAAAAACCGCACGTCCACCTAGCGAAAGCGAGACCATGCGGCAGGTTGCCGTTTCGCTGAGCGCCGACCGACGCTCGGTAGTTATTTCTCGTTTTCGTCTCATGGACCCGCAATTTTCTGCTGAGGGTCGAAGAATATCAGCTAATCGCCCTCCCGAAAAGGAAAAGGCGACCAATTATCCGGCACTCCCTCCGTCCAGTCCAAATATCTGCTTGAGGCACCGGAAAGCCATCGCTCGCCGGCTGGAGAAAGGCCGGCTGGGACGGACAGTTTCCCACCCTCTGCTTTCCGCAACCTCCCATAGCTTCTCTCCAGGATTCACAACAGTGACCTCCTCACACAGTTCCAGCATAGGCAGGTCCACCATGCTGTCTGAGAAGCCACTGCTATTCTTCTGGACCTCGTTCTCGACGATCTCCCCCTCTTCAAGGAGTCGAGACACTTTCACCTTCTGCTTATTGTTTCCTCCCGTGAAATCAGGAAAGAGCGGCATGAAGCCTTCGAATTCAACTCTGGTACCATAACTTGCGTCAAATCCCAGCGCCTCTCCAAGAGGCCGGGCGTAGAACTCAGGACTCGCCGACACCAGAACCAACCGGCGCCCCTTCGCACGCTCTTCTGCAAGCACCTCCAGCATTGATGGGTAAAAAGAGCGCGGCACATGGTAAGCCACGAATTCCTCTACCAGGCCCTCGAGTTGCTGCCGTGGCATTCTCCAGAGGAAGGAGAGAAAGATTCTCTTCATTCCCTCTGATCCAAGTACTCTCGAAAGGACGAGAAAGGGAACAAAGACAACGAGGTAGAGCCTGCGCAAAGGTTCCTTCCGCAGCACCCAGTTGCAGAAAAGAAGCTGGGTGTCCCAAGCGATCAGAGTCTGATCGAGATCAAAAAGGGCGAGTCCACCAGTTCTCTTTTGTTGAGCCATGAGCAAAATATACAAAAGGGGGGGTTCCATCCCAGTCGACTCACGGTCTTCACGAGTTCTCCTTCTGGCAACAGAAATCGTTACTCAAAGTTCACCGATATTAACCTGTTTATCAGAAGACCGGTATTGCCATACGATCATGCCTCGCATTTGCTGGGTCCTGTGACACGTGTGTTTTCTATCCTGAGGGTCATTGCCACCACCTTTATCATGACAGGCTTTCTTTGGGCCGGAGATGACCCTACGGATGTGAGGGTCGCTACGCCTTTTCTCGCTTCGACCTCTATTGAGGTCGCTTGGAGCGATAACTGCGATGACGAAACTGGATACGAACTGCAGGTTCGACCCGAAGGGCAGGACTGGTTCACGGTCGCAGTGTCCCCAGCGAACAGCACCCTGTTGTCTCTCCGAGGAGGCAGTCCGGGAAGCACCTTGAGTTTCCGGGTCCGAGCGCTGAGGCCCGAGGAGGACTCCGGCTGGACTGAGTCGCCTGATGTCACTCTGCCCTCGGGATTCGCGATCGAAGCTGGGAGATTTATCGGCGGAACTGTTGGAACCCCACTCACCAGCCCGCTCCTGACGGTCTACACCCTCGAAGGAGAGGGAAACGCCTCGAGTTTCGAGGTGTCAGACCTTCCTGACGGCTTCGTGTTTGATGCAAGTATTGGGACATTCTCGGGCAGCCCCCTCGCGCCGGGAATCTACCGTCCTATGATTTCAGCGACTGACGGCAATACTGTGGCCACAACCTTCATCACCTTGAGGGTCAAGCCCGCTACTGCCGGCCCTGAGGAACTCTCTCCCCTTCCGAGCTTCCTCTTCCTCAGCCCTTCGATTGCACCCATTCGTTACGACCTTGCTCCTCACTTTCACGACCCAGACACCTCCACCGCAATCCGCTTCCAGACCAATCTCGGAACCATCGACTCTATTCTTTACCCCGAGGCCTGTCCCGCTCACGTCGAAAATCTCCTGAACTATATCAACCGGGGTGACTATGATGGCGCCATCTTTCACCGCTCCGCGATCACCGCTACCTCCGGAGTCGCCGTCGTTCAGGCAGGACTCATGAAATTGGATGCGGAAGAGAACTTCACCCGCATCGTCACAGATCCATCCGTGGTGGATGAACCCGCCCTCTCTAACCTCACTGGGACTCTCGCCATGGCCAAGACCGGCGCCCCCGACAGCGGTTCCAGTCAAGTCTACTTCAATACCATAGACAACCTCAACCTTGATGGACCCCAGTCCAACGGTGGCTACACCGTCTTCGGCAGGGTAACCACGGAATCACTTCCAGTCATCGCCGACATCTCCGCCCTGCCTCGCGGGACCTACACCGCTAGCATTGACAGCCTTCCGCAAACCCTCAGCGACTGGCCGACCACCACCGTTCCAGAGGACAGCATCCCTGCCCCCGCAGAGCTGGTCCAGATTACCGAGGCCACTCAGCTCGAGAATCTGCTCTCCTACCGCCTCGGGCCAGACGGAGACTCATCTCTGGTTTCCAGCTCCCTCACCGATACCGAACTCACCCTCGCCCCGGTTCCCGGTGCCACCGGCACTACCTCGATCACCATCGAAGTACAAGATCTCGATGGCACCGTCCTACCAGCCCTGATCCCCTACTGTGTCCTTGATCTCGATTTTCACCCTCTGCTCTCTCCGGCTGGTCACCCCGCGGTCACTTTCCGACACGAGAAGACCCCGGCAGCCCTCTCCTATGAGGTGCAGAGTTCACTGGATGGGCAGCAGTGGAG
>PARF01000041.1 GCA_002709915.1 Roseibacillus sp.
TTGTGGCTGGCCTTGCGGACCTACTTTTAGATCTTACCAAGTCACCCAAGACAGTTTTTCTTGGATCAGTAAACGGCTCCTCAAAGAAGGGGCCGTTTCTTTTTGTGCTCCATTGTCACATGGGGTGCATCATGGACCGGATTACATGAGTGTGACCGCCACGAAAAATATGCACCAGGTCCCCTGAGTATCCATCCGGCCGCATCCCGTAGCGAGGGGGCTGATCGACTAGAGGCGGACAGCAACGATACTGGTACCGCTTCTATTGAGCAGATCGAGGACGAAGTAAAAGTGGTCCTCTTCTGCAAGTTCCTCTGGTCCGGATGTCTCAGTAGCGCACCTCAACCAAAGAGAGTCCGTCGGGCGGTGCACAAAGTGGAGATTTCCCTCTTGGAAGCTCTGGAGGCTGGTTGAGTAGGCCCTCCAGATCATCAAGTCGAAAATATCCCTGAGCGGTTTGGACAGCAGCTCCGGTAAGCATACGGACCATTTTGTACAGGAATCCCTCCCCGGTGAAGGTAAGGAGATAGCCCTCCGGGAGACGGCGCAGAGAGGACTCGCTCAAAGTTCGTCGATAGTCTGTTTCTTCATCTTCGTTGCCTCGGACAGCGGAGAATGCTTTGAAATCGTGTCTGCCCTCAAATAGCGACAGTGCCTGTTCCAATGTGATGGGGTCAAGTTGTCGAGGGAGGTGCCAAGCCCGGCCGGCTTGGAAGGGAGGGAGGATTGGAGAGGTAGAGAGCTCGTAGGTATATGTCTTTGAAGAGGCTGAAAACCGCGCGTGAAAATCGGGGTTAACCTCATCGCATTCCAGCACCCTGATGGTTGCAGGTAGCTTGGTGTTCAAGGCTGCCAACCAATTGACTGGATTCATGGTGAGTTCGGCTGGGGCGTCGAAATGAGCGACCTGCCCCTGGGAGTGAACACCGGCATCAGTACGGCCGGAGCCATGAATGCGCACGGGTACTTTTGCGATGAGGTGCAGGGCCTCTTCTATCCGGGACTGGATGGTTTCTGCGTCAGGCTGAATCTGCCAGCCCGCGAAGTTGCTGCCGTCGTAGGCGACTGTCACTTTGATGCGCACAACCACTTCCTCTCTGAATTCCGGCTTGTTGAAAAGGACACACTTTCCCCCGCGGCCCCTTCAAGGAAAAGCCGGATTCAGAAACCTTGAATTCCTTTAAAAAGGGCAGCTCCACGGAGCTGCCCTTTCGTCAAAATTACCCCGTCCCGGAGGACAAATTAGCGACCCCGTCTGCTCCACCACCGGCGGCGCCGCGAGCGGGAGGCGTCATCGTGATGGCGGTCTCGATCCGCGCTCCATCTCCGGTGACCCCGGTGGCCATGGCCTTGACGGGTTAGCCGGGCGGTGAATTCCTCAAAACTGATGCAGTCGTCATCATTGGCGTCAACACGTCTGAAGATCGAGGCCACATACCATCGTGGCTTCCTGCGGAAGGGCTTGAGATCCCGAAACTCGTCCCAGTCAAGGCACTCATCTTCTCCGGCCACGTCTGCGAACATTTCCTCTCTGCGCTCCTGAAGGGCGGCCCGGCGCTCTTCCCGTGCGGCCTCGCGGGCAGCATTACGCTCTTCTCTGGAGAGTTCACCGTCTCCGTCGGTGTCCCATTCTTCGATCAAAGCCGCACGACGCTCTGCCCGAGCCTGACGACGCGCTTCTTTGGCGGCTTGTCTCTCTTCTTCATCAATGCGGCCGTCCTCATTGAGGTCGAACTGCTGAAGAAGTTCAGGCAATTTACCGTGGCCGAAGCACCGTTCACGGCCGTCTTCGTCATCGCCCTCGTCGTCGTTGTCACCAGCGTCATCGCCGTCGTTGTCGCCAGCATCATCGCCGTCGTTGTCGCCAGCATCATCACCGTCGGCGTCACCAGCATCATCGCCGTCGTTGTCACCAGCGTCATCGCCGTCGTTGTCGCCAGCGTCATCGCCGTCGTTGTCCTCGGTATCATCACCGTCGTTGTCGCCAGCGTCATCGCCGTCGTTGTCCCCGGTATCATCACCGTCGTTGTCACCAGCATCATCGCCGTCATTGTCCCCGGCATCATCGCCGTCGTTGTCCCCGGTATCATCACCGTCACCATCTGGTGCGCCAAAGTCTTCCATGGCGATCAGGGAAAGAGCAGGGTTATCAACCGCGATCGGTCCCGGTTGGAGGGTGAAGGTTTCGAAGTCGCCCAGAAGCACGTCCCCGTTCTCACTGTTGACATAAATCGTCGAGACGGTGGGTTCGGAGCTAGGAAAGTCGCTAAGCCTTACAACTGCGGCTGCACTCGAGCTCTCCAAGTCCCCGGAGTTGGCGAGGACGAGGTAGATCGGGTTCCCAGAAAACTCATTGGGGACGTTGAGCGGAACGTCTCCCTGACTTGAAACGCTAAAGGTGCCTGCGAAGGGCGCGGCCGTGATTGGGCCGGCAGCTCCATCGAATAGCGTAAAAAGCGAAGCGAGCTCCGCGCCGGAGGAAAGAGTAGTGAGGGCGCTTTCATCAGAAATATTTCCGATCGCGGCAAATCCTCCGTCCACTGCATTACCTTCATTATCGACCACTGAGTTTGTGGCGATGGGCCCTTCGGTGTTTGTGACAGTGAGGCTCGCCCCATAGGCGGAGGCGGACAACATCACGAGGAAGGGGAGGTGTTTTAAGTTCATAATCTTTAAGGGGTTTGAGTCTGAGAGATGGTTCTCTCGCTTAGAGGAATGACGGCTGGGATATTAGAGTAGTTACCGCCCTTGGGAGACTTTTTTCTCCTGGAAGGATTCCGCTGGGAATCTGGAGGTGAACCCTGAAAAAATGACAGTGATCGGGAGAGTCGCCCAAGGGACGCATTTGTCGTAGCGGGCAGATTTGTCTGATATGCCGCTGGCAAGAGGTTCAGAGAAGTAGGGGTTTCCCAGGGTTCTTCCGTTTCTGCGGTTAGCGACGGATGAGAGCTGGCTAGTCACCACTGGTTTGTACTAAACGGTAATACCGACTACCCGTCTGGGGTAGGGTGGCATCGATAAAAACGAGAGGGCCAGTCTCTGCTGGCGAGGGAAAATCAGAAGCCGGCAGGTCGGACCGCCAGTTAACGAGATCATCCGAATACTCCACCTTGTAGCTGTAGCCTGCGGTTGGTAGCCACGAGATCCGAATGTTACCGGCAGGATCTCTGGAGATGGAGTCGATCTCCACTGGAGGAGCATCGTCTTCTACAGTTTCAATGCGGAGATCCGATACCAGAATGAAGTTGTCACCGTAATTGCTAGTTCCTCCCTGGGCAATCTGCCACTCGATAGCAATAAATCCGAAAGTAAGGGCGCGATTGGTGCCATTAAACACCGCATCCGTAAACAGGGGGATCCCATCAATCTCTGCGCTCCATCGGTTTGAGGCGAAGTCAATTATGCCAGTCAATTCCTGAAGCTCTCCCTGAATGAAATCGAGACCGGTGTCGATTTCTTCGTAGCCCTGTGCCTGTGGGCTTCCATTGCGATACCAGAAGCCGTAGTCGGTATCAGTATTGGAGATTCGGACTGATGCGAGTGCGGACCCAGTCGTGTTATAAAAGGAAACAAAGAAATCGTCGCGGCGGTAGTTTGTAAACTCGGTTGAGTCCTCGATGCCAAAGAGAAGCGCGAAGGCTGTTACGGCTGAGCTCTCGGTCGCAGGGTTATAGTTGATGGTCTTTGCAACCGTTGTGAGTGATCGGTTAGGCCGGTTAAAGCCAAGAGTGGCCGTATTGCCGAGGGCTCCCCCAAGAAGGTCCGGAATAATGGCCTGAGCACCGCTGGTGCGGTCGCTTGCCTGCCATCCTTCGAAGTCGTCCCAAGCATTTTCACCTTCAGGAAAATCGTCAAAATCGGTGAAGTAGAGTAAGTCTGCATTCGCCAACCCTGTGAGCAGTGCGAGGANCACNACNAGGAGACGAAGTGGAGCTNCTTTGGTCATAAGGGGCGTCACTGTGAGGATGAAAAAAGGCAACCNGGATGCCAGGTTGCCTNTTGAGATNGGTGTAGAGAACCNGAGAAAATCTNTATGCTCTTTTCGCTAGGNCCTCTTCGGAGTCNTGGTTCTACTCCTCTTCCCCACGCTCGGGGCGCTCTGGAAGTGCAGGACGCTCGGGGCGCTCTGGAAGNGCAGGNCGCTCGGGGCGCTCTGGAAGGGCAGGNCGCTCGGGGCGCTCTGGAAGTGCAGGGCGCTCGGGACGCTCTGGAAGTGCAGGGCGCTCGGGGCGCTCTGGAGGTGCAGGACGATGTCCGCCGGGCTTCCGGTGGTGGCGGAGGCGGGCGGTGAACTCCTCGAGGCTNANGCACTCATCTTCATCAGAGTCAAGTCGGNCAAAGATTGCAGCTACGCGCTCAGCATTTCTNCCCTCCAGNGGAGGNAGAGNGGCAAATTCGTCTGCATCGAGACAGCCGTCTTCACCAGCGATCTCGGCAAACTTTTCTTCCCGTCTCTCCTGCAGGGCTGCCCTCCGGGCGTCCCGGGCTCCTTCCCGCTCTTCGTCGGAGANCTCTCCATCACCATCCGTATCGAATTCTGCAATGTGTGCTTCACGACGTTCTGCCCGGGCGGCTCTGCGAGCTTCCTTGGCAGCTTGGCGCTCTTCCTCATCAATAGCCCCATCTTCGTTGAGATCGAACTGCTCGAGCATTTCAGGCAGCTCTCCGTTACCGAAGGTCCGGTCACGGTCAGCGTTGGCAAGGCCAATGCCAAGGGTAATGCTGNCAAGGGCTAGGTAGTTTAGTTTCATGATAATTGGGGGAACTGGCGTTCTTTTTCCTTCTGACGGGCCCTAAGAGAGTATGGTTACACCTTAAATCGGTTCATTCGTCAAGCAGGTCAAAAAGGTTTATTCCCTGCTGGGGCTGAGGTTCAGCTTGAGGGGTGGTGCTCTGGCCGGGTGAGGGAGGAGCTTGCCCTGCCGCTACTGCGTCCTCGTCAGTGGTGACCGAGGCATCAAAATCTTCTTCCAATTGAGCGACGATTTCCTCCCACCAGGCCTGATCGTCCAATTTTTGCTGGATGAAATCATCTTGTTGCTCGGGATCGAGGGAATCGTGGATGGCTTCGTCCGGTGTTTTCTCGCTCTCGGCGAGGCTCTCCGGCGGCGCAGTAACTTGAGGGGGGTAACTGATGATCATTGCCGGGTGGTAGCCATTGGTCGACCGGAGGAGCTGGGGGAACACCTTTTGGCGTTGTGCCGGGGTAAGGTCCAGTCGATCTGTCATCCGGCTCAGGCGTGAGAGCGCATTTTTCCTCACCCATGGGAGGCGTTTGGCCACATCCTGACGCTGTGCAGGTGTCATCCCTTGGGTTGCCGGGCCATCATCGATCGTTACTTCCAACTCTTCGACCTTGGGCAGTCGCGGCTGTGACCCGCGGGTTGGGTTAGAGCGCATGGCCGCTGGACTCGCTGAAGTTCTTGAGGGGAGAGATCCCGTTCCGCGTTTGGAGTATTCCGCCTTCCCCCCAGGTAGAGCGACGTTATCTCCTTCATCAGGACTCTTCCTGAAAGTGATGGTCAGAGCTAGCGTGGCCGCGACCAGAAGCAGGGCCACGCCAAATATTAAGTTACTAAGCTTCATTGGTTAGGGGGAAGTGCATCATTGCCTAAACCGGGGGCGAGTGTCGAGGACAGGTTGCGTTAAGGTTTTGTAAAACAGGAGGTGCTCTCAGGGCTNCGTGGGAGAGTTTCTNCCCTTTCAGCCCATGTGGGGATTTAGCTGAAAGGGCAGAAAAACTCCTCAGATAAGGCTGACGAGTAAGTTGCCGAGGGAGTTACAGATGAGCCTCGGGAAGAGTAGAAATGTCTTCGAGCTCTCCCTCAATCGGGGGAGGCCCCGGGGAGCTGGGTCTGCTGCTCCGGAGTCAGGTGTTGCCTGAGGCGCTCGTTGAGGTCCCGGAACTCCTTTCGCCCTGATTGCCTTGCAGCCCTGATGCGCTCTGAGGTTTTTGCGATCTCAGCGCGGATTGCCTGCATCTGCTCCGGGGTCAAATCGCGGATCGCGTTCTCAATGACCCGACCGGTTGAACGTTCCCAGGTCGCCCAATCGAAATCGCGGCTGCTGGGACTGCCGGACACCTTGGTATGGGATGCGGACTGGGGCTGGCTTCCTTTCCGTTCACCCAGAAGAAATCCTATCCCATACCCGCAAAGGAAGATCGCGAGCAGGGCAAAGGCAATACTGAGATAGTGTTTAAAGGTGGGCTTCATCTATTCAGGATCGGGTGGCTGGGGAAGGAACAAGGGTGCTGGGGATGGAACAGAGCTGGGTGAAGTAGATCGTAAAATCAGGAAGAAGGTTAGGTAGAGGAGCAGGGCCAGAAGAGCCGCGACCAGCGACCAACGTCGCCAGAGTACGGTTCTCGCAAACTTCCAGAGGCCCTCCCTCAGTGTAATAACTCGGGAGATGAAGGTCGAGGGCGCAGCGTCGTGCTGTTCTTCCCGGGTTGTCGCACCTGCGTCTCGAGCGGCGTCTACAAGACGGCTCCATTGATTTTCTCTCTCTGGCTCTGGCATTGATTACTGTGGTAGTGGAAATTCAAATGGTTTCGGGGTCTCCCTGAGATTGCATCTCAAGTTGTTTGATCTGCTCCGCCAATTTGCGGCGTGCCCTCATCGCGGTGACCTTGATTTTACTCGAGCCCCATCCGGTGAGAGCCTCGATCTCACGAACGGAGCGCTCTTCCAGGTCGAGAAGCCGAATGACGATCTGCTCCCTTGGCTTCAGGGTAGCGATGAGTTTTTCAAGAAGGCCGGAGAAAAGCTCTCTCTGGGTATCTGAGGTTTCGGCCTTGGTTACTTTCAGGCTGTTCTCAATGACAGCGACCTCGGGCTCACTCAGGTCAGAATATGCGACCAGAGGGCGTACTCGTTGTTTGCGTAACCAGTCGTAGCAAGTGGTGACTGCGATACGAGACACCCAGTGGTCAAATGGCTGGGGTCCCCGATACTGCTCGATTTTCAGGAAGATTTTCAGGAAGATTTCCTGGGTGACATCGTCGTGATCTGCTCTCTTTCGGAGGTGGTTGCGCACATTGGCTCGAACTGCAGGATAGAGAATTTCCACCAGTGACCGGTTAGCAGATTCGTCTCCCTCTTTGACTGCAGCGAGCAGCTCTTTTGAGATCGTGGGAGGCTCAGGTTCCATGCGCAGGGGGTCAGTCTGGAAGAGGAGCGGGCAGAGAGCGGTTCGGCAAGTTACAAATCAGGGGATGCCCTTTGACCAGAGAATTCGAGAGAAGAGGGGGACAATTGCACTGGCGCAGAAGCCATAAATATGGAATCTCGACTCGACCTTCTAATGACCCGGTGCCTTATATTTTTCTCTCTTGGCTACCTGCTGGGGGCACCTCTCAACGGGCAGCGAACGGCCACACCGGTGGAACGAATCAGAGTGGCAGAGGGCTTTTCCGTCGAACTGCTTTATTCCGTTCCCCGTGCGAAGCAGGGGTCATGGGTGGCGATGTGCCAGGATGACAAGGGGAGGCTGATCACCAGTGATCAGTATGGAGGNCTCTACAGGTTTGCTCCGCCGCCTCCGGGGAAGCCCCTCGACCCTGCTTCGATCGAGAGAATTGATCTTCCAGTTGGGCACGCTCAGGGGCTTTGCTACGCCTTTGATAGTCTCTATGTGGTTGTGAATTCGCGTCACAGCGAGACTGGGTCAGGCGTATTCCGCCTCCTTGATACCAATAGCGATGATAAGTTCGACAAGGTGGTCGTTATCAGGAGGCTGGAAGCGATTGGCGGAGAGCATGGTCCCCATGCGATTCTGCCTTCTCCTGATGGGAAAGGCCTCGTGGTGCTGATAGGAAACCAGACGCGGCTTCCCGAAGACTTTACTCACTCCCGCGTTCCGGAGCTCTGGGGCGAGGACCAGTTATTGCCGCCGATGGAACACTTCATGAAGGGCGTAAGGGCTCCCGTGGGACATATCGCACGGATCGACCCCGAGGGGCGGACTTGGGAGGTTATTGCTACTGGGTTCCGGAATCAATACGATGGCGCTTTTAACAAGGACGGGGAGCTTTTTACCTACGATGCAGATATGGAGGGAGACTTGAACACCCCTTGGTATCGTCCCACGCGGATTAATCATGTCATCAGTGGAGCTGACTTCGGCTGGCGGACTGGCTCGGCCAAGTTTGCCGAGCATTTTCGAGATAGCTTTGGTGCAGTTGTAGATATTGGGCCGGGTTCGCCCACGGGAGTCTGTTTTGGGTATGGAGCCAGGTTTCCGAAAGAATACAGGGAGGCTCTNTTTGTCTGTGACTGGTCTTACGGAAAACTTTATGCGGTGCACCTCAGCGAGAAGGGTTCGACCTATGAAGGTCGATTTGAAGAGTTCGCAAGCGGAGCTCCTTTTCCGCTGACTGATATCCTCGTTAATCCCCGGGACGGAGCCATGTACTGTATCGTCGGAGGGCGGCGGGTTCAGTCTGGGCTCTATCGGGTGATTTATCGCGGCGCCCGGAATGTCGAAGAAGAGGTACAGGGTTCCACACTTTCGCCTGGCCACGACTTTCGAAAAAAGCGCTTGGGNTTAGAGTCCCTTCTTCTCAAGGGGGCGAGGCCACTTTCACGGAATGAACTGAGCGATCTCTGGGGAAGCCTGTCCGCTGATGATGATCGTGCGCTGCGGCACGCGGCAAGAGCCGTCCTTGAGAAGCACCCGGCTGAGATGTGGAGAGATTTAGTGCTTAAGGAAGGAAACTGCCATAGAGCTGGTCTCGGGTTGATCGCCCTGGCCCGGGCTGGGGATCCAGGGTCTGTCGAAGATGTAATGAACAAGGTGACAGGATTTGATTATGCGGCGATCAGAGTGGAGCAGGATAGACTTAACCTCCTACGGGCTCTTACCCTGGCGTTGACTCGTGGTGGGGACCCGGCGCATCAGACCCGTCTACGGATCCTCAGGTGGCTGCACGATATTTACCCGGCAGCTTCGGCACGGGAGAATCGTGACCTGACAGCGTTACTTGCATCGCTTGAGAGCCCTTTGCTTGTCCCGAGGGCGATGAGGCTCCTCGAGAACTCAACGAGTCAGGAAGAGCAGATCACATATGCGATGAACCTTCGTTTCATCAAGGATGGGTGGAGTCCGCACTTGCGCCTTCACTACTTCCAGTGGCTTGCCAGATCGGAAAACTATAACGGGGGTCCCCGGTTCAGGGGCTACCTCTCGGACATTCGGAGAGACGCAATTGCCTCTGTTCCGGCAGGCGAGAAGACCGCAGAACTCAAAAAGTGGTTTAGAGTCCCGAAAAAAAAGGGTTCAGCCCAGTTCAGCAGCAAGCCACGCAAGGTAGTAAAGGACTGGGCCATGGAAGATCTGCAGGGTCTCTTGGGCGCGGGGCTGGAGGGGGGACGAAATTTCTCGAATGGGAGGAGGATGTTTGGGATTGGGAGTTGTCATGCCTGCCATCGCTTTGATGGAGAAGGAGGAGCTGTGGGGCCCGACCTCACATCTGTTCATGGTAAGTTCAGCCCTTACGACCTGCTTGAATCCATCGTGGTGCCGGAGGCTGAAGTCAGCGATCAGTATGGCGCCAGTGCGTTTACCCTCCGGGATGGGAGCCAAGTGGTGGGACGTATTATGAACCTTAACAGGAGAAGAGACGGCCCGGGAGGTGATGTCTACCGGATCACTACGGATATGATGCGGCCGAACGAAACCCGGGNAGTCAAAGCAGACGAGATTGTGTCCATCGAACCTTCAGGCATTTCGATGATGCCTCGTGGATTGCTCTCGACTATGGAAGACAGTGATATTCTGGATCTCCTGGCTTACCTTCTCTCTTCCGGGGACCGCGATGACCCGATGTTCAAAAATTGAACCTTTGAGCCTGGAGCGTGTGACCTGAGACCGTGCTCAATTGGAGAGGGGCGCTCCGGACTTGGTGTCGGCAGCTGCGGTCATACTCTCACGGATGGGACCAAACCGGAAATGTCCCGCGATTTCGTAGTCAAACAACTTGTCCTCCCATGCAGGGCCGGATCCAATGTTGTGTACGACCCATTTTTCACTGCTGCGGGCACCGGGTCCGGGAACGATAATCCCGATGTGACTTCCGGCCTGTTCGGCTGCACCGTAAGGAAGGCTCCAAGTAACGACGTCTCCTATTTCGTAGTCATCAAGGGAATGGGAATTGTTCAGAACCTTACCAAAGCGGGAGAAATAGCGTTGGAGATTAGGAACCCGGCGGTGGTCGATGTTACGATCAGGACCTTTACGCTCCCAGAGCTGTGGGTAGAGCCGGAAGTGCTCAGACATGTCCTCATGGACAAGCTGTTGGAGATCGACTCCGAGAGCGCGATAGCTTCGGACGATGAGATCGGTTGAGACCCCTTTGTTGGCAGGAAGGTCGCCTCCCGGGTAGGCNATGTCGTAATATCCCGGGTCATATTCGACGTCCTCCGCGGTTCNTTTGAGAGCCGCGGCAGCNAGTTTTTTTGCGAACTCATCGGAGTTCTGCAGGGCCTCGATAGCCTTGACTTTNTTNANCGTATTGGCCTCTGCCCGCTGGGATTGAAGGAAGGGGATNATCGGGCGNAGATAAAAAAAGCTGACTCCNANCTACCAGCATGAGAAGGAACCANCCTCCAAAGAANCCGCCGNTGCGTTTNTTTTCCCTCGGTCTGGTGCGGGGCGATTTGCCAACATATTCAATTGGGCGCAAATTCAGCATGGATAAAAGGTCCTAGAGAAGCCCCACTGTATAAGTTACGGTCAATTTCGGCGAGTTAAATTATTCACATTTATTAAATATTTAGACATCGGAATAGATCAGATGAACACCAATAAATTGATCATCCATGCGCCCTGCGACTCTGGTCACCCTCCGCTCTCTTCCGTAAGGTCGGACTGGTTCGGCGAGCGGATGGATCCGCCTGCTCGGTTCAGCTTTTCCTTCAAGGACGACATGCTTGTGTTTCGGGCTCTCCGGGAGTCGGGAGCGCGTGGTCATCCGGAAGCTGTATCAGGTCGCTTCATGGAGAGTTTGTGGCTTTATGATGTGGCAGAGTTTTTTGTTAGCGACCCGGTCACGGGCCGTTATCTGGAGGTGAATCTGTCGCCCAATGGGGCCCACTGGGCCTGTCTGTTTGACGCGCCTCGTCGCCGGCTTGTGGAGATAAGGGACTCCGGAGCAGTTTCTTGGGGCAGATGCAGGCCGGAAGGATGGGAAGCCCGGGTTGATGTGCCACTCGCGTGGATGACTGACCACCTCCATTTTGGAGTCGAAACCAAGCTGAACGTTACCTTCATTCTCGACTCTCCGTCTCAGCGTTTTCTCAGCGTGGCGGATCTCGGAGGTGGAGACCCGGATTTTCACCGGCCAGATCATTTCCTGACCTGGCGTCAGGAGGGCCAGCAAGTCAGGTGAGACCCCTACTCAATCACATGCTCCAGAAGAACGCTTTGCAGTGCAGAGTAAAACTGGCTTCGAATAAAGGCAGACCTCTTTGGCGGAGGGAATGATTCAACCTCCGCGATCTCCTGTGCAGGACCAAAGCGGTAGTAGCCTTCGAGGGCAATCCGCGCTTGATTGAGCGCTCCGTACCAATTCGGCCCGTCCTCCTGGGATATAAGGAGGAAGCCCGGGCTCGGGTCCTCCTCAAAGGTTTTCCGGGCTTCTTGAACTATTTCCTGCACACAGCGTAGCTGGCTATGGAAGAGATCGCTTAACTCAGGAACGACCATTTCATCCCATTCGGAGGCTTCATCCATAAGAGCGCTGAGACGAGAGGGAAGGCTCTCCTTTTCCATCTTCAATGCATCAGGCGCAATCTGTTCCAGCACGAGCCAGTCCGTAACCGTTCCGACTTCGATGCGAAGGCCACCTTCCACAGTAGGGACGACCTTCATCATGAACTGGCTTTCTCGAGACGGGCTTGTAGTTGGAAGCTGTGCAGCTGCTGAACGTAAAGCTCTGCGGGTTCCCGGGCGCCGGTCCATACCAGTGCTTTACCCGCGGTGTGAATGGTTAACATGAGGTCTTCCGCCTGCTCACGAGGGTAGGCAAATACCTTTTGCAGGACCTTTGTCACATACTCCATCAAGTTCACGGGGTCGTCGAAAACGAGAATATTCCATGCGCTGGCAAGGTCCGTTGAAGCTTTATTTTCTTCTTTGGTGATAGTGGTGGCTGATGTTGCTTCTGGAGGAGTCATGCCAGGGTTCTGGGGTGTAAACCGGCGCAGGTGAAGAGGTCACCCGATCTCTACGGATTTATACTTCTGCGGTTTCCCGGACCGGAGGATCAACCCACTTTCCGTGCTCGCTGATGAGGTCAATGAGGCGTGCCACTGCCTCTTCCTCCGGGATATTGAATTTCACTGCTTCCCTTCCCACGTAGAGATTGATCTTTCCTGGGGCCCCTCCGACGTATCCAAAATCAGCATCGGCCATTTCTCCAGGACCGTTGACGATGCATCCCATCACCGCAATCCGAACACCCTTGAGGTGCCCGGTGGCTTCGCGTATCTTCTGAGTGGTCGTCTGAAGATTAAACAGGGTCCGACCGCAGCTGGGGCAGGCCACATAGTCAGTCTTGAAAATTCGGGCTCCTGCAGCTTGGAGGATATTGTAACTGATACGAAGGCTTTGCCCAGGGGCATCCTCTCCTTGAATAATAATAGCATCTCCTATCCCATCACAGATGAGGGAGCCGATATTACGCGAGGCGGCGAGTAAGGTGTCGAGGAAATCACGGGATGTTTCTCCGTGTGTCCGAAATGTATCCTTGAGGAGAATCGGGTGAGCGGCAGTCATCTTTGATGCGAGGAGCCGGAAAGCAGGGACAACCTCCATGTCAATATCGTCAAGGACAGTGATCAGGGTAGGTATCTTCAGGGCGTCGACTTCTTCAATTGCCGCAGGGTCCCTTGGGTCGATGGCCCTGACTCCACTTTCTTCGATGATAATCTCGGGCTGAAAGTCACCCATTTTGTCGAGCTTGTGGGCAAGAGCTTCCCATTTGCGCCTCGTGGTAAGGACTCTGAATACCTTATCTCCACCTAGCTCATGGCCATTGATCTTGAGCACGTTGCTGGCGCGCCGTCGATACGAGAAGGGATCCCATGATGGAGTAGTCGCCGCAGAGGCCTCTTCCGGCAAAGGGCATGAGCCCGAGTCTCGAGTATGGTTTTCAACGATCGCCAGGGCCACTGGGATTTCTTGGACCGGGTCTTCGGTAAGAGAAACACGGATAGTGTCGCCAATCCCATCGTTAAGTAGCGACCCAATCCCCATGGCGGATTTGATTCGACCATCCTCGCCATCTCCAGCCTCGGTCACTCCAAGGTGGATAGGATAATTCCAGTCGGGACCCTGTTCATCAAGGCGCGTAATCAGAAGGCGGTAGGCTTCGATCATGACCTTGGGGTTAGAGGCCTTCATCGAGAAGACGAGGTTGTGGTAGTCAAGATCCCGGGCAATCCGGACAAATTCGAGGGCGCTCTCCACCATGCCCAGCGGAGTATCTCCATACCGGTTCATGATTCGGTCGGAAAGAGAACCGTGATTAGTCCCCACCCGCATGGCTCGACCCAAGTCCTTGCAAAGCTCGACGAGCGGCACGAATTTGAGCCGGATGCGGTCTAGTTCTTCCTCATACTCGGCATCCGAGTAATCGCGGACTTCAAATTTTTTCTTGTCCGCGTAGTTCCCGGGATTCACCCGGACCTTATCGACCCACTTGGCTGCTTCCAGTGCCGCATCCGGTTTGAAGTGAATGTCTGCGACAAGAGGAACTTTACACCCCGCAGCTCTCACTCCGCTTCGGATATGCTCAAGATTGGCTGCGTATCTTCTGGTCTGGGCGGTGATCCGAACAATTTCGCAACCAGCGTTGGCGAGTTCGAGAACCTCGGCAACACAGGACTCTGTATCGAGTGTGTCTGCGGTGATCATGGATTGAACCCGGATTGGATTCCCACCGCCTACGCCGACGCCTCCAACATTCACCTCGCGCGAGCCCCTTCGCTGGTAGCGAAAGAGATCCGGGCAGTAACTGAGATGAGAGGATTCGATCATCCGGAGCCTTTACATCGTGGATTAATATAGCTTACCCAGCAAGGGCACCGGGTCTTTTCCCTCTTTTTTTTTTAATGAAGAACAAATCCCCGTTCTTGTTGCGCTGCTCAAATGCCCTCAAGCTGCCGCAATGAACAGAATTCTTCCATTTTTCTCTCTCACGGTGGTTCTCAGCCACCTTTTTGTCCCTTTGGTGGCTCAAAATGAGCTCGCCACCCCTCCAGGCGCGAAGGTTCCGGGAGGCGACAAGCTTGGAGTAGAGGCTACGGATTTCATCCGAATCGATGAGAATGAGCAGTCCGCCCGCCTCCAAACCTCAATCACGGGATACCAGAAAGGGGATGTTACTGTCGACCTGATTGGAGCGGTTCATATCGCGGACAAGAAATATTATGAGACTCTTAACGCATCCTTCGTAAAGTATGATGCTCTGCTCTTTGAAATGGTTGGTGGTGAGAACATCAACCAGAAGAAGGCTGCTGAGCAGAATCAACAAGGTGGAGACCTTCAGACAAATCTGCTGCGTGGAATGGTGGAAGGGATGTCGCGCTTCCTGAAACTCTCCAGTCAGGTTCAGATGATTGATTACTCCGCGAAAAACTTTGTTCACGCAGATCTGACGGCACAGCAATTCGAGAAGAAGCAGGATGCGAAGGGAGAGTCCCTTCTCAGTTTCGCGATGTCAGCGGCGCAGCAGGCACAGAATGAAGGTGTTGAGCAACCTAATCCGGCCAAGCTTTTTGCAGCCCTGCTCTCGGGAGACTCGAATATGCTCAAGCTCGAAATGATGAAAAACCTCGGGAATGGGGATGATCAGATTACAGCTCTTGCTGGAGATAATGTCATCATCGGAGATCGTAATAAGAAGTGCATCAAAGTCCTTCGCAAGCAGGTGAAAAAAGGACGCAAGACAATCGGAGTTTTTTACGGAGCGGCCCATAACCCTGACTTGGAAGCCCGCCTCCTAAAGATGGGCTACACCAAAGCCGGGCAAGAATGGCTGACTGCGTGGGATGTTCCAAAAAACGGGAAGAATCCTCGTAAAGAAGAGGAGAAGGGAGCCGTGAGTCCGGAGAAGCAGGAGAGCGCCTCCGAGGCAAAGTAGCGTCACGGTGGTCCCAGAGGAGAAGTAGGTGTCAAGCAGGGGTCGCCTCATCGTAGGGGGCGTGGGTGGTTCAAAGTTGGCCGAAAGACACGGTCACGATTGCACCGCCGTTGAAAAGGCCTCAGCCTGCGGGTCATAAGAATCTCCCATACATGAGCACTAGTGCAGAAACGGCCTCTCAGAATCCGGGCCAGCTACAAGACGCCGTCCAGCGTGTCCGAGCAGAACTAGGGAAGGTGATCATCGGACAGGACGAGGTCATCAACGAGGTGATGATCGCCATCCTCACCCGAAGTCATGCCCTTCTTGTCGGAGTTCCCGGTCTGGCCAAGACACTTTTGATCTCGAGCCTGGCGGAGTCTCTGGATCTATCCTTCAAGCGTATTCAGTTTACGCCGGACCTGATGCCTTCCGACATCACGGGAACCGAAGTAATCTACTCCGACCCGGAGACTAATGAGCGGCAGTTCAAGTTCCTGCCGGGGCCGATTTTCGCTAACATTATTCTGGCGGATGAGATCAACCGGACGCCCCCCAAGACTCAGGCTTCCATGCTTGAATCCATGCAGGAGCGAAAGGTGACGGTAGGCGGAGAAGATCACCCGCTTCCGGAGCCCTTCTTTGTTCTCGCCACGCAAAACCCGATCGAACAGGAAGGCACCTATCCACTGCCAGAGGCCCAGCTGGACCGCTTCATGTTCATGATCAAGGTAGACTACCCCGGGGAGGAAGAGGAGTTCCAGATCCTCAAGTCGTATACCGGGAATGAAGGGGCCCGCCCGGATCCCGTCCTTGGGGCTGGTGAAATTCTCGACATGCAGCGAGCCGTTCGCGACATGCCGGTTGCAGATCATATCCTGCGATATGCGGAAAGACTGGTGCGGGTTACGCGGCCGGGCTCCGAAGAAGCCCTTGAATTCTGCTCCAAGTGGCTGACCTGGGGAGCGGGCCCTCGGGCAGGCTTGAACCTTGTGCTGGCTGCCAAGGCAAATGCGCTTCTCAATGGTCAGAGTCATGTGAGTTGTGACGATGTGGCTACGGTCGCCCCTCCCATTTTCCGTCATCGCATCATTCCTAATTTCAGCGCCCAGAGCGAAGGGCTGACTGCAGATGATATTACTTCCAAGATTCTCGAATCTGTGCCGAAAGACAGGAAGCTGGACTAGGAGTTGCGTCCTGCTCATGGTGCAGGCTCCCTTTTTAGCTCTCCCGGCAACGCTTTTTACCCGTGGACGCCGAAACCCGAAAACTTCTTGATCCCCGCGCTATCGCCCGGGCGGAAGCTCTGGGAATGAACGCACGGTTCATTGTGGAGGGTTACATGGCGGGGGAGCACAAATCCCCATACAGGGGCTTCGCCATAGAGTTTGCCCAGCATCGGGAATATGCTCCAGGTGATGATGTAAGGCACCTCGATTGGAAGGTTCAGGCCAAGACGGAGCGCTATTACATCAAGCAGTATGAGCAGGAGACCAATTTTGTCGCGCACCTCCTGCTTGATGGCAGCGAGAGCATGAAATACGGCTCGGGGGAGATCAGCAAATTGGAGTATGGCAAGATGATGGCGGCCTGCCTTGCCTATCTCATTCTTCATCAACGAGATGCCGTTGCACTTGGAATCTTTGATGAAGAGGTCCAGGAATACCTCCCTCGCAGCGACAATCGCGATAACCTTTTCCGGATCATGGATCGACTTGCCGGGTTTGAGCCTCTTCGCGGAACTCGCCTTGCCCCGGTCCTTCATGGGATGGCTGGCCAGATCAAGCGCAAGGGAATCGTTATCGTGATCAGCGATTTCTTTGATGATGAGGAGGAGCTCCTGCAGAGTGTGCAGCACCTCAGATTCAAGGGGCACGAAGTGATCATGATGCAGGTTCTCGATCCCTGCGAAATCGATTTTCCTTTCACTGGGAATGTGGAGTTTGAGGGCTTGGAAGATCTTCCTCTCATCCGGACGCGTCCGAGCCAGATCAAAAAAAGCTACCACCGTGAGTTCGAAAAATTCCGGGAACGATTGCGGTCAGATGTAGAGCGTCACCAGTGCCATTTTGTCGGGGCGCGGACGGATCAACCTCTCGACGAGGTTCTGGCTAATTACCTCACCTTCAGGAAAAGCACAGCTGGCTGATCGTTATGAACTTCCTGAATCAGGCATTACTTTGGGGTCTCGCAGCAGTTTCGCTCCCCGTTGTCATCCACCTTCTGAACCGCCGGCGTTTTCGCAAGGTGCCGTGGGCCGCGATGCGCTTTTTAAAGGTCAGTGTAGAGCAGAACCAGAGACGGATGAAGCTGGAGGACTGGATTCTTCTTCTTGTGCGTTGTGCCATGATAGCCCTTCTCGCGTTTCTGATGGCCCGGCCGGTGATGGAGGGGTTATCGGGTGTTCCTGGGTCCAAGGTGGCCGCTGCCATCATAGTAGATAATTCAGCGAGCATGGGAACACGTGAGAACGAATCCACCCGGCTCGCCCTAGCTCAGGAGGCGGCTCATGCGATTCTCTCCGGGTTGCCGGGTGGAACTTCGGTGGCCCTTGCGGGTGCCTTTCACGCGCACGAAGCGAGCAATGATCTTGCACTGGTCGCCTCTCGCATCGATGAAATTTCGCAGACCGATCGCCATGCTGACCTGCAGCAGTCATTAGAGGGAGCAGCCCGCAGCTTGAAGGGGCAGGCGGCATCCGTGAAGGAACTCTATCTCGTTACTGATGCTCATGCCCCGGAGTGGGGGAACTTTGCGGCTCTCGAGGCCCGGTTACGGGAAATCGCGATGGGGGTAAAAGTGCATCTGGTTACGGTGGGAGCGCCGGTCAGGTCCAATCTGGCCATTAGTAGCCTCAGGCCTGCGGCGACCCTGCCTTCCGTGAATCAGCCGTTCCGTGTCGATGTCGACGTCACTAACCATGGNGCTGTGTCGATGTCGGCGGTCCCGGTGAAACTACTGGTNGATGGCCAAGTGGAGGGGGAGCCGTGGATCATCAANGAATTGAAGCCGGGAGGNAGCCAGAGTGCCACCCTGTATGCGNCTCTTCCCAGCCCGGGATACCACCGGGTTACCGTGATGCTGGAGGGAGATGAGATGCCTTTCGACGATCGTCGNACGGTGGTGATGAATGCGAGAGAAGANGTGAGTGTGTTGCTGGTCGACGGGGANCCCGGACAGGAGGCCCGGGATTCGGAAACCTTCTTTCTTCGCCACGCCTTGGCGCCGGTTCCTGAGGAGGAGCAGGCTGACTATCCTGTGCAACCCAGCATTGTTTCTGTCTCGGATCTTGGAGGGGAGAACCTCGATCAGCACCACGCTGTTGTTCTNGCTAATGTTGCGGATGTTCCGCTGGGCTTTGCGGACCGTCTCGCCTCTTATGTGGAGGCCGGNGGAGGNTTAATCATTTTTGCAGGAGGGAATCTCCGACCGGAATCCTACAATACCCTTCTGCATAGAAAGCATGGTCTTCTGCCTATTACTTTTTCTCCCGATGGAGNGGCCCCTGCGGAGCCACGTAGAGCGGTNCCTACGGAGACCAACCCTCTCGAGCTCGATGGTGANCTCCTTGCGGGGGTGATGTTTCGCGACGCGCTGGGACTGGAGGCTGGTGANGGGGAGTATCGACCNGCTTTGCGTTATGATGACGGTGAACTTGCTCTTGTTGAGAGTGAGTATGGCCGGGGCAAGGTCTTTGTCTTTAATAGTAGTGCAGACCTGGAGTGGAACGATTTCGCGATCCGCCCCGCTTTTGTTCCCTTTGTCAACAGGCTGCTGGGGAGAATTATCCAGAATCGGGAAAANGGTTTGAATGTCGAAGCCGGACAGACCCTGCGTCATCGTGCNAGCGCTGCTCTGGCCGGCCGTCCGGCAACGGTCTACGAGATGAGGGATCCGGAAGCCTTGGGGTATCTGACTACTCTCTCGGAAGGNGAAGGCAGCTCCGTTCTTGAGTTTGATCGNGCCGATCGTGCNGGAGCCTATCAGGTTGCNATTGAGGGTGAGGCTGAGCCTGTGCTTTTTTCNGTGCGCCCCAGTGAGCGTGAGTCGANNCCTGAGNTGCTNNGCTCGCAGCAGCTTGANCGCCTTGGAGCCTCCNTGGAGCTTTTCCGATGGGATNCCNATAGTAATCAGGGCTCCTTTGGAAAAGAGCGCAAGGGGGCGGAGCTTTGGTGGCCTCTTCTTCTTGTCGTGATTGTGTTTGCGGGNATCGAAATCGTTNTCGCGCAATGGTTCAGCCGCTCAAAGTGATGGAAAGGAGGAGACCNCCTAAACGATGACACGCTGGATCATGAGGGCTCTTGGCCTCGACGTGGGCGAGGTAGACGGGATTGCTGACTGGTCCCTCCGCTGGGAAACNGCCCAGTGGGGGATTCTTGCTGCGGTGCTCATGGNGGGGCTTTCATTCCTATCGTGGGAGCTTTATCGCAGGAGTCCCNGGGAACTCCCGGNTGGCAGGCGGTTCCTTCTGGCCACGTTGCGGATGATTTTTCTTGGTCTNGTNATTGCGATCTTCCTGCAACCGGTTGTTGTTCTGACCNTGGAGAAAGAGGTGCCACGAACCCTGCCGATCCTTGTGGATCGAAGTGGAAGTATGTCCCTTCGGGAANCGGACGGGGTGAGTCGACTTCAGAAGGCGCAGGGAGCCTTTGCCTCTCCGNACGGGCAGGAAATGCTCCGGTCTTTGAAGGAGGATATGCGTGTTCCCACCTTTACTTTTCATGGGAGTTCTCTGCGGGAGTGGGAGGAACTCGAGCTTCCTTTGGTTGCCGCAGGCGAAAAAACGGCCGTTGGAGAAGCCGTCCGNAAGGTCCTCGAGCGCTATCGNGGAGCGCCTCTTGCAGGGGTGCTGGTAGTTTCTGATGGGGGCCAGAATAGTGGCGTATCGCTTGGTGCGGTAGCTCGNCAATTGAAGGANTCNGGGGTTGCGCTCTACACCGTTGGGGTGGGNGACCCCAAGATGCGGGATGTTGCGGTGGAANAGGTNGAGGTGCGGGAAGTTCTGTTAGCCGATGATGCCGTGCCGGTNACNGTGAAGTTCCGGACGCAGGGGATGAGGGGAGACTCTGGGCGCATTGTCTTTTCTTTGTCGGGAGTAGATGTGGCAGAGGAAAAGGTGAGGATAGAGGCGGATGGGCTTCAACAGGTTACCACTCTNTTTGTTCCNAAGCAGGAAGGGGAGTANGTCATGGAAGCCCGGTTNGAGGTTGATNATGGGGTCGAGGCCCTGGCTGAGAACAATACCGGCCGCGCTGGTCTNCGCGTAGTCGATCGCCGTCTGAAGGTGCTCCTGCTGGATCAGGCGCCACGCTGGGAATTCAAGTATCTGGAGGCCATGCTGCTTCGGGAGCGACGGGTGGATCTGTCCTGTTTTCTCTTCGAGGGAGACCGGGAAGTAGCNCGCATTCCCGGGAGCCCCTATCTAGAGCAGTTTCCTGCNCGGGCTGAGGATCTATTCGATTTTGATCTGATCTTGCTCGGTGATATTGACCCCCGCCTTCTCACNGAGGACCGCCTCTCCCTNCTGGGGGACTATGTGGCGACTGCAGGGGGNGCCTTGACTGTGATTGCAGGCAAACGGTTTATGCCGTCGGCCTNTGCGCGGACGGAACTGGAGCANCTNCTGCCNGTCGAANTTGCAGGGGCATCCCTTGGNTCGGCCAAGTCTCTTTCAGCTCGNCCGCTCCGGCTTANTCTTACGCCGGCAGGGCGGGAAAGCGTGATGCTNCGGCTCGGGGACGAGCCCNAGGCCAGCGAAGCACTCTGGAGCAACCTGCCCCCGATTTACTGGGCGGCAGGAGTGCAGCGCGCGAAACCTGCGGCNGAGGTCCTNCTGACCCGCCCTGATCAGNATTCCGCNNCGGGNGNAGCTCCCGTGCTTGCCCTGCATCGTTATGGCGCTGGNGAGGTTCTTTTTGTCGGGACNGATAANTTCTGGCGNTTCCGCCGGAACGTTGGTGATCGNTATCANACTATTCTNTGGGGCCAGATTATCCAGCGTATGGCAGGAGCTCGACTTCTTACCGAGGCCCCAAGGGTTACCCTGCGCTCTAATGGCCGGCATTTTGANCAGGGAGACCGGGTGCAGGTGTATGCGAGGCTCTTCACGGCGAGCTGGGATCCCNGGGAAGATGAGCGNGTTGAAGCGGTNCTTGCGGCAGGAGATGACCCGGACCGTCGAGAGGATGTGATCCTTCGTGCTATTCCTAGTCAGCCNGGGATGTATCGAGCGGAATTATCCGCTGGCCCGCCCGGAAACTACCGACTTGCCGTGGCCGGGGATGAGATTGCGACNTTGGACTTCACCGTTNCGGATAANAATCGTGAATATGCCCGAGCCTCCTTGAACGAGGGACTGCTNCGAGATCTTTCCCGGGACACGGGNGGAGCCTACCTTCCNCTTGCCCGACTTNAGGAGCTGCCAGCTGCNATCACGGANCGGAGTGCCANGTTGACCAGTCTCAGGGAGATAGAGCTCTGGTCCTCTCCCCTGNTTTTCGGTTTGATTNTCCTGATCCTTGCTGCCGAGTGGATCGTTCGCAANATCTCGGAGTTGAAGTAAATGAAGGATTCCNCGGCATTATNCCAGAACGCTGCTCCCAATGAACCNGGAAGCCAGCTGCGGAAGAAACTGGGCAGGGTGCGCCGGAAGTTGGTCCGAGTGGAATTCATGCGCCGCCTTGCGGTGGCNTTGATCGCAGCTCTTCTCGGTCTTGCGTTGATCCCCNCNGNAGACTGGCTGGTTGAACTCCCCCTCAAGACCCGGANGGGGACTCTCATCGCGCTGGGGTTGGTNGTGGNGTTCCTGCTCCTTCGGGCTCTGGTGGCGCTGGTGACCCAGAGGCGTGATGAGGAGACNCTGGCNCTGATGGTCGAGAANGAGGACCCGGGGTTCCGGAGTCGNTTGATTGCCTCNGTGCAGTTTGCACANGGAAAGGCNANNGTGCCCGGTGGNTCCGCCCAGCGCATGGTAGATCGNATGGTCGAGGATACGGCGTCCTACGCCGGGTCTCGCAGGCTNACGAAAGTCGTTAAGACCCAGCGCCTGAANCGNGTGCTCGTGATGCTTCTNCTGCTCGGGGCCCTCGCGGGGGGCGGCTATCAGCTNGGAGGCTCTCTTACAAAGAACCTANTGAAACGTGCCTTTCTCTCCGATGTGCCAATTCCAAGGGCTACCTACATAGTCTGGACGTCGGAGAATCTCAGAATNGGGATTGGAGATAGCGTGGTTCTTGAGGCNGAGGTGCAAGGCTACCAGCCCGAGGAGGGATCCCTTCGAATTCGGNATGCTTCCGGGCGCCGTCNAACNGTTCGGATGGAACGCGGCAGCGNGGGAAATCGATATGCNGCGACTCTTGAGAACGTTCAGGAATCGTTCACNTTCCAGATCGCNATCAAGGACGGGCGAAGTGACCGCCANTCGGTGATAGCCCTGCCTCGCCCGTCGGTAGANGAGTTNGCTGGTGAGCAGCGCTACCCGGATTANATGAATCTGCCNTCCAGCGANCATCGCCCGGGAGAATTTCTGCTCTACCCGGGNAGCGAGCTTCTTCTCAGGATCACNGCAAGCCAGCCTCTCGCCAATGCGTCTGTCCGNTTGTTAGGGGAATTACANGAAGCCTTAACCGAGGCGGTCGTAACCNCNGAGAATCCGCNTATTGCGGAGGTNGNCCTGCCNGTTCTGGNGGGTCTNACAGGATTTACCGTGGAGCTCCAGGATGAGGAGGGGATGGAGTCAAGAGANGCTACCGTTTATCGTGTGGATGTGCTTAGCGATGAGNCGCCCAAGGTTCGACTGGTAAGNCCNTCACGGCAGCGAGAGTTAGTGACTNCCAAGGCNCGGGTATTGGTGAGCTATGAGGCGGAAGACCGCTTNGGAGTCGANCGGGTTGCTCTCNGCTACCAAGTCGGCAAAGAGGGNGAACAGAGGCTTNTTGCCATGCCGTTACCAAAANCGGGAGCCGTCAGAATATCCGAGAATTTTGAATGGAAGCTGGAACTGATCGAGCCGCCTTTGGNCGTTGGAGATGAAATCGAATTCTGGGTTGAGGCTTANGATCAGAGTNACAGGANAAAAGAGGGCAAGAGCGCNTCTCGCATTCTCAAGGTTGTTACTCCTCGCGAAAAGAGGGATGATCTGCTAAGTCGGGCAGGAGATTCNCTCAGGAGAATCGACAGAGCTACCAGTGACCAGGATCGCCTTAACGCCGCCCTCGCCNATTGGATACGTACNCGCAGTGACCAGNCGNGGGCTGAAAGGCTCGAAGGGCGGGAGACAGAAATAGAAAGGAAGCAGGAATAATGTTTGCCAGATTTTGNGCCTTGAGAATGGGGGCCGTNATGAGCTGCGNCCTGCTTCTCCCTGCCGCGTTGCTTCCNGGGGAAACAGACCTTCTTAACCAGGAGCAGGGNCAGCAGCGNATCGAAGACTCGANTGCGACCAGTGCNGCTCTGCTTGCGGAACTGGTTGANGAATTTGGGCGCAATGACCTGAAAGGNAGCGATGTCGAAATCCTTTCAGGAATTCAAAAGGTCATTGGNAATGTTTCTGGCGATCTCATGCCNGAGATTGTGGGCCAGCTGAACGCGGCTCGGACGGGCCTTAATGCGCCCGGNAGAAGNGTGGAGGCTCTTAATGCTTATGCGGGCCAGAAGTCAGCATCCTATCAGATGCGGCAGGTTCTTCTTGAGTATGAGCGTCAGCTTGCGCTTTACCANCTGGCAGAACGGATGCAGGAGCTCGGGGACCGCCAGTCTGCAAATCTTCATGAGGCAGTGGCCCTGATCATGGCCTCCCGAAAACCCTCGNCGGGTCGTCGCCGNAATGACTTCGCGATATCTCAGCGNCTACAGGAGACGGAGCAGGAGGCGCTACTGAAGGAGGTAGACCTTGTTCTTTCCGCTCTTGAGNCGATGGAAGAGTCNTTTGNGGGATCCCTNGAAAATCGNCCTGCCGAGGCGCTTGCCTTCGTGGCGGAACAGAAACTGTCTTCGGCNCTGCAGTCAGCCCTTCTTGATCTCAAAAGCAACCGCCTTATGAGCGCGGCTGGTTATGAACAAAGCGCCCGTGATGCCATGTGGCGTCTGGTTGTGATCTTGCAGCCGGATCGGGACCCATTGGACAAACTTCTCAGGGGATTGGAACAACTTGACCAACTGATTGCGGGAGAGAAAGAGATCATTCGAAAAACCGATGATCTTGATAATGAGGAACGGGAAGAGGCGGAGGAGCTGGTTCTGAAAAATACACGGGTTCAGAATCTTGAGCAACAGGTGGCCGGCTTTGAGAGGCGCCTTGAAACGGCCCGGCCAGAGCAACAGGTATCGATCACAAACCAGCTTGAAAATACCCGGCGGCGCCTGGCCAAGGAAATTGAGAAAGTGAGGGAGGGCTTGGGTATTGATGGCCCCGAGCTCAGTGATGAACGCCGGGCAGAGCAACTGCAGCGGGCTCAGGCGGAATTGGTGGATCGCGCGGATTTTCTTAGGCAGGAATTATCGGAGATCGCTTCAGGGGTGGCAGAAACTCTGGCTAAGTCGGTTCCGCTGATGCAGGAAGTCAGGGCCGTCCTCGCTGAGCCGGGTAGCCCGGAGAGTCTCAAGAACAAAGCCCTGCCGCCTGAACGGAAGGCTCTCGCCCTGCTGGAAGAGGCGCGGAAAGCGTTGATTGAGGAAATCGAGAAGGCGGAGTTTGTTGAGGATGTTTCCCTCGACAAACTGGAGCATCTCAAGGAATTGCTTGCAAAGGTCCAGGACCTGAAAGCGGCCGAGGAAATACTTAAGCTCGAAAGTGCTCGAGCTGAGCAGGAGGGGGACACGCAGCAGTTGGAGCAGGAGCTGGCTACTGAGCAGGAGAGTTTGCAGGGAGAGGCCAGCAAGCTCGCAAATGAGGCCCAGTCGCCCGCTCCCGAAGCGGCACGGTCTCTTAAAGAGGCCTCTGAACAGATGGAAGCCTCGCAGCAGTCCCTCGCGAGGGGCGAGAACGATTCGTTAGCTCAGCAGGCAGCTCTTGATGCGCTCTCACAGGCAGAAGCGCAGTTAGAGGAGCAGGTTGCTGCCCTGGAAAAGGCAAAGCAGGATCTAAACTCCCTGCAGGAAATACGCGGAACTCTAGATGAGGTTATTACGGGTCAGCAGGAATTGCAGGAAGACACGATTGACGAAATCGCTCAGCCAGCGGGGGAGACTTCCGAGAAGCTGGCAGAGCGCCAGGAGCAGCTGGGCGAGCGGGCAGGGGAGCTGGAGGCTCAGACGGAAGGCCCAGCTCCCGAAGCTGCGGAGGATCTGGGAAAGGCCTCCGAAGCAATGAAAGCTGCAGAGTCAAATCTGAAGGAGACCGATCCTCTGGGAGCTCAACCTCAGCAGGGCGAGGCTTTGAAGGCTTTGCAGGACGCCCGTGGTAAACTCGATCAAAAGATAGCGGAATTACAGAAACAGCTCGGGGTAGATTCCGGGGCGGAGCAGGCCCCTCTGGAAGAGGCTCTGGCGGCGATCGAAGAGGCTCAAGAGCAGGTTGCGGAGGCGCAGGCCCAGCTGGAGCCTCAGGCGGGAGCCCTCGAGGAGCTACAGAATCGACAAGAGTCGTTGGCTCGAATTTTAGAGGACGAAGCGCAGGATTTGGGAAGTCCCGCTGCGGCGGAAGCCGCCGCTGCTGCGCAGCCTTCTGCGGCTGAGGCGGCCCAGAGACTTGGAGAGGGAGATGTTGCAGGCGCGATCGGTGAGATGCAGAGGGCTCAGGATGCCCTCGGCGCAGAGGCAGGCACNNCGCCTCAGGCGCAGGAACAGGGTGCGATCCAGAAGCTCGCTGAGGAGCTTGGTCCGAAAACTCAGTCCGCGGCGAGTCCACTGCAGACGGCAAATAGTAAAATTAGTCCCTTGGCGGCAGGATCCAAGGGGGCTCTCCCTGCGGGGGCACAATCCGCGCTGCAGAAAGCGCAGCAATCCCTTGCGAATGCGGCTGCCCAAGCTAATGCGGGAAGCGCCTCCAATTCCAAGTCCGAGGCAGGGGAGGCTCAGGATGCTCTCTCGCAGGCAGCGGCGGTGCTCTCTCTGGCCAATGCCGGGCTTAGTCCAGGAGATGGGGAAGGGAAGGGACAAAGCGAGGGGCCGGCACCAGCACAAGGGGAAGGACAGGGCCGAGGGGAAGGACAGGGCCAAGGAGAAGGACAGGGCCAAGGAGAAGGANAGGGCCAGGGAGAAGGACAGGGCCAAGGGGAAGGGCAGGGACAGNGACAGGAAAAGGGGAGAGGCGAGGGCAACGAGGGAAACTGGACAGGGAAAGGNGGGGCCGATGGGCCTCGGCGCAGCCGAACCGGGGNAAGTAAGCATATTGGACTTCCCGAGAGAGAAAGAGGAACCCTTCGTCAGTCACAGGGGGAGCGCTACTCACCGGAGCATGGGCGGATGATTGAGCAATACCTGAAGAATCTGGCGGACTCGCCGGGCAATAAAGAATGACTTCTGAGCTCATGGCATCAATGCGCGGTATTGTTTTACCGCTTCTTCTCGTCGGTGCCTTGTGGCCTTCTGCGGGTGCGCAGGAGGCGGACGGCGTTACGGTAGATGCCGCGACGGAACGCATCATCAAGCGAGGGCTCAGATACCTGGCTAAGTACCAATCGCCAAACGGCTCGTGGTTGGGCCGTAATGAAAAAGAGCGGCATTACCCAATCGCGATGACCTCTTATGCGCTGATGGCCTTTCAAGCAGCAGGGCACCTGCCAGGGGAGGGGGAGTATGGAAAGGAAGTGTCTCTGGGGGTAGATTATCTGTTGAACTCGGTCTCTCCAGAGGGGCTTATCGGGGACCGGAACAACGGGCAATACATGTATTTTCATGGCATTTCCGCCATCACTCTGGCCGAGCTCTACGGACAGACCAGCAATCCGTCGATTCGTCCCAAGCTGGAGCGCATGGTGAAAATCATCGTCTCCAGCCAGAATCAGGATGGCGGGTGGCGCTACAAGCCAACCGCTACCGACGCGGATGTTTCNGTGACNGTCTTGCAGGTCGTAGCTCTGAGGGCAGCAAAGAGCGGAGGTCTGAAGGTGCCTCAGGCAACGATTGACGACGCCGTGACTTACGTTCGAAGCTGCTACAGTGAGAAAAAGGGAGGATTTTCATACCAGCCCGGGAGTGGTGCAGGATTTGCCCGTACGGCAGCGGCAATCTATTCGCTGCAGGTATGNGGTCATTATGAGGATCCTCTGGTTAAGGCGGGGTCCAAATATCTTTTCGATAACTTTGGGGAACAACAGCGGTGGTTTACCTATGGGAATTTTTACGCGGCTCCAGCGCAATATATGATCGGTGGGGAGACGTGGCGAAGATGGTATGACATGATCAGGGGTGTGATACTCTCTAAGGTCCATAACGATGGAGATGCTTCGCTGTGGTTTGAGAACACATCCGTTGGGCCGACCTATGAAACGGCNATCAATGTCATGATTCTTGCGATGCCCTATCAGTATATTCCGTTGTATCAGCGCTAATGATGAAGGGTTCGTGGGGATTTATTGTCTGGGTCATATTCGCCAGCCTGTGCGCCTCGGCCCAGGAAGAATCTGGTAACGACCAGCACGAGGGAGACGGAGCCGAGAATTCGGAGGTCGTATCACAATGGCCTGAAGGCGTCATTGTAACGGGAGAGGGTCGCCGTTATTCAGGCAGGGTGTCCCTTTTCAATAGTTCTTTGAAAATTGAAATGGAGGGANGTGAATTGGTGTCATTGACACTAGGAGAAGTTGTCACTCTGACAATCGAGCAGGCCAGAGAAAGAGAGGAACTTGTTGGAAATTCAGGTGTTGAGGGNGGACTGCCTGCTCCTTGGCGCAATCGTGATCTCGGTCGGACTTTGCTGCCAGGCAAGGTAAGGTGGCAGGACGGCGTTTTCAGGGTCCTTGCTGCCCCCAAGGCAGGAGATGAGCGGTTCGCCGCGTTCCATCTGGTCTATCTTCCCGTAGAGGGAGACTGTGAAATTCAGGCGAGGGTTGTGAGCGTTAATAACGAGGATNATGAGTCCTACGCGGGTATCGTCATATGTGACGGGACTACTCCAGAAAACCGCAAGGCGCTACTGGGACTCCACCCACATGGAGAGAAGCGGGTGAATTTTCGGCGCTGGGGCTACCAGGGGGGAAGTGTGACGGGAAAGGAGCTCCCTTCGCTAAAGCTGCCCTACTGGCTGAAGTTGGTGCGTGAAGGCTATGATGTAACGGCCTACCACTCCCCGGATGGACGGCGATGGAGAATGTTGAAGGTGTCCGCAGGGAGGATGCGGGACAAGAAAGCTTTTGTTGGGCTCGCCGTGCAGATAGGAAAAGAAGAACGCCTGAGTGAGGCAGTGATCGACAGGGTGAGCATAAATGGAGAGGGAGGCGCGGAGGCCGAACCGATGCTCCCTCATCTCGTTCTGCGTGGGGGCTCCCGGCTGGCCGCGGAAATCAAGGAGGGGAGCCGTTCGGCATTCCAGCTTAGCGGGCGATGGGATGGACGCACGGTAACAACTCCGCAGGTAGCACGACTTGAGTTTTTCCATCCGCTCCCAGTAGAGGTGGCGTCCCTTGTCGAGGGTGGCCGAAAGGGCCTCCTGCTTCGCTCGGGAGATTTTTCAGAAGGTGGCTTCGAGTCGATGCAGGATGGAAATGTTCAGATTGGATCCGTTCTTTTTGGGAGCAGGCGGTATTCCATTCTGGATGAGGCTGATTGTCTTGTGCTGGGCAAGGTTGTTCCCGGGGTAGTCCAGTTTCGGATAGAGACGCAATCCGGGTCTGTTCTTCTTGCTGAGAGGGCCAGCTTCGAGCTTGGTGAACTCGTCGCGACCGTTGCCGGACTCGGAGAAGTGCGGTTCGGGCTCGAGGAGATATGTTCTCTCCAAGCCGTGAAGTAATACGGATTCACAGTCCTCCGACCCATCGAATGGCGCGGGCAACCAAGGGGCGGAGCTTCTGCGAGGATTCTGGGTGTGGGCTGATAGAGAGAACCCGGCCTTTCCCGAACTTGCCACTGACAATGGCCGGGGTATTCACCATGGTTCCTTTCTGAGTTTCATAGCGGAAGACTTCACTACGAAACCACGCAAGGACCTCATAGTCGTGGAGGTCAGGTACCCCGGCGGGAGACACGATAGGGCCATTGTGGTAACCTACCCAAAAGGGTTCAACACCATGGCCAAAAATCTCACGACCACTCGGAGTGAGCTGCATCGTGACGGCGGAAGAAGGGCCTCGATACCACATGCTCTTACGGCCGACTCCAGGAATCTCTCGTATTTCGCAGAAGGTGTTATAATTGCAAATTTTGAGAGACCAGCTGTAGTTGGCTGCTGCGAGGTAGGCGCCAGCGCAGATTCCAATGAAGCCGCCGCCGCGTTCAACAAACTCGCGGACCTTATTTCGCCCTTCAATTCCGAGTGCGGCGGCCTGTTTGCTTCCGCTACCTCCGGGGAAGATCACGACGTCAAAATGGGCGAGAGCTCCTTCGAGGATATCAGAGGGGCCGATGGGCCAGGTGAGACTTCGTGGAATTGTCTTCATCACTTTCTGCAGATTGCGAGGCCCGCTTGTGCCGGCTCCCCCGCCGTCGTAGATGGCGACCCGGAGGCTTACTCGGTCTCTGGGCTGGGTCAGGGTGGGAGCACCCTCCCCGAGTATTCCGATCTCCTTAAGGAGGGCTCGCACCATCACCCGATGTTGGCGGGCACGGAGTGAAAGTGGTTGCTCCCTGGTTGTAGTTTCCAAGATCAGGGAGTTGGCCCCGAGGCGTTCCGCCGCAGCACGGGTGAGGCTGCCATTGGCGGTTCCGCGCAGAGGGACAAAGTGCTTCCGCGGGTCTTCAACGGTCGCGTTGACGGCGGCTAGCATCCTGGACACGAAAGGACGGGTGCGCTGGTCCCACGGGCGAGACGCGAGAACGGTAGAACCGACGGACTTGGATTGGATCTGGTGAAAGTGATATCCCTCGTGGAGATCGATCACCCAGTCCGGCTTGGCTTCCTGTGCGAGCCTCCAGATTTCCCTGCCGATCAGGGAAGAGGCCTCGTTCTCGGCATCAGTTCGGGGGAAGTTGCGGTTCAGGTCGGCATGTTCCCGGGGCAGTTCCGGCAGGTGGCGTGTTTCGGCCTTGAGCCCGGGTTGGTTGGCTCGCGGCAGCACTACGAGGCGACCCATGAGAATCGCCCAATGGCGAATTTGTTCTGCGGCCAGGGCCCCGGCCGGTTCGTTCCCGTGTAGGCCGCCAGTCAGAAAAACAGTGGGGCCGGGCTTGGGGCCCTTGATGACATAATAGGGGGTTTCCCATTTTGTTCCCTCGGCGAGGAGGCCCGATACGAGTGTTCCTTTGGAGCTGCCAGAAAGCAGCAGGAACAGGGCAATCGACAGGAGCTGCTGAAGGCGGGCCACGGTTTACCTCATCACAGGATAGCACCCTTGTCTTCTCCGAGGCCTCCCCTGCTTGTCGCTGAAGATTCTATAGCTCGTCCCCGGCGACATACCTGAGGAAAGCCTCTACGGTCTTGGTGGCCATTTGCCCGGGGAACTGCATGGGGGTGTCGTAGAGCTTTTTCTCGAAGACCCCGATTTTTCCATCAGGTGAGCCATCGAATCCGATGATGGTGATCTGTTCCAGTTTTCCAGCCTCTTTGACTGACGCCCAGGCCCCGAGGGCACAGGGGTCGTTAATACCGAAGATCCCGACGAGATCACCATGGGCTGCAAGCATGTCGGCAGCGACCTCGGCGCCCTTCACCCGGTCTCCTTTGCCATTTAACTCGGCAACAATTTCCAACTTGCTGTTGTTCTCAGTGAGGTAGTCCTTGAACCCGTCTACTCGTTTCTTGCACGAGTTGGCCTCGGGCAGGTTGATGATACCGATTTTTCCGATGCCTCCGGTGGCTTTCATCATGGACTCCCCAGCAAGGCGGCCGCCCTGATAGTTGTCGCTGCCAACATGATAGGTCACCAGTTTCTGGACTTCGATATCTTCCATCTGGATGTCGAAAGTGAAGACCGGGATGCCGGCGGCATGAGCGGCCCGGACCCCTGACCCAGTGGCCTTGGAATCCGCAGGATTCAGGAAGATCGCATCACATTTCTGAGTAATGAATTCATCGATCTGGGTATTCTGCAGAGCGGCATCTCCCTTTCCGTCCATGGCTTTCAGGGTGTAGCCAGCAGCGCTGGCGGCTTTTTCCATCTCCTGGGCGATAAGTTGGAAGAAGGGGTTGTTAAGGTTCATACAGGTCATTCCAACCGTCCCCTTGCTCTCCTCTAACTGCGTGGCCTCGTCACTGCTTGCGCCAGCAAATGATTCCCGGTTAGGGTCTTTTTCCGCATCGGCGAAAAAGTAGTGCTCACACGGGATAAACTCGCCAGCTCCTTCAAACACACTGCCGCTAAACGCAGTATCAGTCCCACCATCGCTATCCATCCCGGAGCCAGCGCTGGAATTCTTATCGTCACAGGATACTAGACTCAGGGCGAGAGCGGAGACGATGACTGGGAGAAAGCGGGTTCTTTTCATGAATTCTAGAATACGACTTCCGGTAGAGTGAATCCGGGAGCGCCGTCTGTGAATCTTAAATCGTATTTCGTGGGGAGAGAATGAACGGGAAGTCGTGATAATACGTAATCAATAACCATTATGATGATTTTCCGCAGAATGAAGAGCTCTGTGGATTGCCCCCGCGATATTGATCTATTCTGGTAATTCAGGAGGCAAGCTTCGGGGTGCTTCGCCTTAGAACGCGCTCCCAGAATCCTACCTGCCGGGCCCGGTCCAGAAGGACGGCAATAATGATGATGGCCCCAAGGACCATGTCTTGGACGGGATCTTTGAAGTTGAGCTGATTCATTCCGCTTCGCATTACCCCGATGATAAAGGCTCCGATGAGAGTGCCAAAGACCCGGCCACTACCCCCGAAAAGGCTTGTTCCCCCCACTACCACAGCCGCGATGACTTCCAGTTCGAGGCCGGTTCCCATCACAGTGGTGGCGGCATTTACTCTGGAAGCCTCGAGGCAGCCCCCGAGGCCGGCGAGGAGGCCACAGACGGTGTAAACGAGAAGGATAATACCTGCTACGGGCACTCCGCTCAGGCGGGCCGCCTCCATGTTTCCCCCAACGGCGTAGATGTAGCGACCATACTTGGTCTTCGACATGAAAATATGAGCTGCAATATAGAAGAGGACAAGAAGAGCGACCGTGTTTGGAATACCGATCAGCGTTCCATGATTGAGCTCCCGGAAGGCAGCGGGAAGCTGGGTATCGGAGACCGTAAAACCTCCGTTGGCCTGTTCGGCCATGCCCCGGGCAATCATCATCACTCCCAGAGTGACGATGAAAGGGGCCACCTTGCAGTAGGCCACGAGAACTCCCGAGAAAAGGCCGATTAACCCCGCGCAGAGGATCGCAACGGCAAAGCCGGAGTAGACCGTGAAGTCTCCTGCGGCGGTGGGGTCGCCCCCGGCCGCGATAACCCGCTCCTTGATGAACCAAGCGCCCACCATGGCGGAAAGGCCCACCAGACTGCCGACCGAGAGATCAATTCCGGCTGTGATGATCACCATCGTCATCCCGATTGCAACGATGGCAATAACCACCACGCGCTGGGTAACATTCTTGAAATTGTCGACGGTAAAGAATGTGGACTTCTTCCGAGGTTCTGGAGTCAGGACCTCGAACTCCTGGAACTCCGGATATTTCTCAGGCACAGCCTGGATCACCTCCATCCCGGCAGGTCCCGCCGTAGCGATCGCCCCGAGGGAACGGCCTTCATCGCGCAATTCATTGAGCCTTACTCGTAAGTTGCGGGGCGCACCAATCGCTAGGCGGACGTTATTACGACCTTCCGTTTTGAGTCGCTGGGCCAGAGACCTCGCGAAAGTCTCAAAGTCTGTTTTGTCCTTTCCGTAGACCACCACCGCCTTGTCAGACGGAATCTCTCTCATGATGCGTTCGGCGACATCACCGGCGCTGCGTTTGCCGGAGGGGGCCACCTCCTTTACGGTAAGCAGGCTGAAGAGTAGAATAAGAACAATCAGGACAAGAATCATCCCGTAGTCGCCGAACTTGATCTTGAGGTTCATGATTCCAGCACGGGATGGCACCACAGATGCAAGACCTTGGCACGCAGGATTTTTAGAGGCACCCAGCCCCAGTCAAAAGCCAAAGCAGAAGACCTTGATATGCAGGGCAAACCGGGGCCTTCAAGCCATTCTGAGCGCCCCGGTGCAGTCGCCGATACTAGAGATCTTTACCCCCATGATCTGTGCCATGGAAAGCCAGAGATTAGCAATGGGAGTGCCCGGCGCTGACTTGATGTGACGATTTGCTGCAATTGCGCCACCGCCGTGTCCCGCGATAATGGTGGGAAGGTCGGTGTAAACGTGTAGAGATCCATCGCTGATGCCTGAGCCAAGGAGGAACATGGAGTTGTCGAGCAGGGTCCCCTCTCCCTCCTTCACCTGAGCCATCTTAGCTACAAGTGTGGAAAATTGCTGAACGTGAAAATGGTCGAGAGCTTCGAGCTTTGTTCGGACATGATCGTGACCCTGACCGTGGGTCATTCCGTGGTGATCGACCGGTTTATCAAAAAGCCCCTGAACTGTAAGAGGCGATCCCCAGCGTTCCGGGCTGCTCATGATCGAGCAAACCCGGGTGAGGTCGGTGCGGAAAGCCAGAATCATCAGGTCGCCCATGACTTGAATGAACTCGTCCCGGGACATTGCCTGCCACGGCTTCGAAGGAGGCGCGATCTTAAGCTCGTCGATCTCTGATTGACGCTTGGTCACGCGCTCGATTTGCCGCTCCACAGTCCTGATGGATTCCATATATTCGTCAAGTTTTCCCCTATCGATCGATCCAAGGCCACGGTTAAGAGACTTGGCATCATCCATGACGAGGTCGAGGACACTTCCATGCTCCTGGTGCTCCTTGACCGCGAAGAGCCGGTTAAATACGGCCTGCGGATCGCGAAGTGATCGGGCGACATGACCGTGCCCATACCATGAGATGTTGTCGAAATATACGGACTCACGATTGTCCTCGTAAGGGTTACAGCTCAGCTCGAGCGAACGAAAGGCGGTATGCTTGCCAGCTTCCTCCGCCATGATTTGATCAATCGTCTTTTTGAGAGGATAGCCGGCGGGAGAAAGCTGGTCGGGAGCCGCGCTGCTGAGCCAGCATGCCCCGGCCTGCGCATGACCATCCGTGCCTGCCACTTTTACGCGATCAAGCTTGGTAAACAGGGAGATATGCTCCTGCACCGGAGCAAGGGGCTGCAAGCTTGGCGAGAGGGTGAAGTTTTCGCCCTCATCCACTGGATGCCACGCTCTCTGCACGACTCCGTTCGGGATGTAGAAAAAACCTGCTCGGACTGGTGGCCGTGGCGTCGACGATCCTTTCGCCAAGGTGCGGGTTTCCATGATCTCCAGCAACGGCAGCGCTAATGTGGCTCCGGCCCCACGTAGAACGGCCCGGCGAGAGAGGGAAGGACGTTTCAGGATCATGGTTTTTCTGGATTCTTTGCGGAGGGAGGAGCTAGTTGGTTCGTCTTGTGCATGAAAGGGTAACTCATGGCGATCTCAGAGACAATGGTGGAAAACTGACCCTTTTTGGCCATGGCCGCGCGAACGATTTTATCCAGAGCGGGCTTGTCGGAGATGTCTATCTCCCGACCGAGAGCGTAAGCGAGAAGATGCTCGCTGAAGCCTCTGATGAACCACTCCGGGTTTCCGAGAAGAACGTCCTTGAGGCCGATTACGTCCTGAAACCGGGCTTTCCCGTAGAGCGTTCCACTGGCATCGATCGGAAGGCCGGACCGGTAGGTATCGCGCCAGCGCCCGATGGCGTCGTAGTTCTCGAGGGCAAACCCGAGGGGATCAATCTTCTGATGGCAGGAGACGCAGCTCTCATTTTCCTGATGAGCCACGAGCCGCTGCCTAAGGGTCAGACCCTTGGCTTCAATAACAGCGTCATCCTGTTCGATTTCCGGAATGATATCGGGAGGGGGCGGTGGGGGCCTGTTGAGAATCACGGTGGCGACCCATGCTCCACGCCGAATGGGACTGGTCCGGAGAGGCTCGGAGGTCATGGTTAGAGCGGCGGCCGAAGTAATCACCCCTCCTTCCCTGCGGCTCGTCAGGCTACGGCGGCTGAAGCGTTGCGATCCGGTATTAAATCGGTTGCGATTGCCCCTGTTGCGAAAAGGGATGGCGTCTTTATACCACGACGCCATCTCGTCTGACCGGTAGGAGTAGTTGGAATCTATCAGGAGCATGATGGACCGGTCTTCCACCATGATACTTTCAAAAAGAAGGAGCGGTTCGGCCATGGTCTGCAGTCCGAATTTCCATTGCTCACATCCGATGCGGGAGTAATAGATCTGGAACCGATCAAAGTCCGGAACTGCCGTTATGAGCTGGTCGAGACGGAGCCATTGACGGGCAAAGTTTTCAGCGAGGGCCTTACTCTTTGGGCTTTCAAGCATTCTCCTGACGTGAGCTGCGTAGACATCCGGATGGCTCAGGTCTCCATTTCGCGCGCTCGTGATGAGTTCTTCATCGGGAAGTGTGCTCCAGAGAAAAAACGAAAGACGAGCGGCGAGCTCATAAGAGGTCAGGGGCTCCTCTGCAGAGGCCTCCCTTTTGCGTTCGGTGAGATAAAGGAACCGGGGGGAGGCGAGAACCGCCGCGGTCACGCTCTTCATGGCCAGACTATAGTTGCCGTGTCGGGAAACCTCCCGCATTACAAAACTGACGTAACGATTCAGGGTGGGTTCGTCTATCGCGGAGCGGAAAGCCCTCTCGAGAAAGGATTGGAGGCGCTGCTCGGTAATAAGGGGCCACAGCGAACGGTCCTTTTCATCTGGTGCCCGGAAGAAGGAATCCGTCAGGGCGGAATATCCGTCAAACTCGCGGGCGTTGACGATGGAACGTCCAAGTTTGAGAAAGCTTTCCAGCAGAATTGGGGACACACTGAGCTGGTCGCCCTGGTTGTTGAATCCGTGCTCAGCCTGTAGATCGATGGCGAAGGGGCTTACCCCGGTAAGAATATGCTGTTCAATCTGGTTTTTACCGAGAGCTCGGTTCGAAACCTGGATGGAGTCCGGGAAGCGACCAGAGGCGGGATTGAAATACCCGCGGCTACGGATAACTTTCTCAGGTAGCGGATACAGGTCTCCCTTCAGCTCAAGGAGGTCTTTTGCCGCATTGTTATATTCATAGCGGTTGAGACGGCGCATGACCACGGGCTTGAGATGCCCCGAGTCCTGGAGGTGCTTTTCAAGGTAGCCATTGAAAAATGCCGTGAGCTTCTTGCGTTCTTCCTCCGTTGGTTGCCTGGCCTCCTCAGGAGGCATTTCCTGAAAGGTGGTGGCTTCCGCGGCTTTTCCGACAAGCTCGATACGGCTGAGAAAATCCTGAGGCGATATCAGCTCTTTCAAGTTGGCGTTGCCTTTCAACTTTCCATTTTCGCCATGACATCCGTAGCAGTAGTTTGCCAGGATAGGCTGCACTTCTTTGAAGGTGACGGTGAGTTTTGACGTGGCAACTTCCAGAGGTTCAGCGGTGTCAGCCGGTGGGGGCTCCGAGGGCACTAGATTAGTTACCTTGAGGAAGTCGAGCCCAAGGAGGTATCTGGATTTTTGGAAGGTAGAGGCCTTGGGATTTGCACCGGTCAGCTTAAAGGCGATTTTGTGTTCCCCATGAGTGAGCGGGAGCTTTCCAAGTTCGATAAGTGGTCCGGTTGAGACAGTGGGGCTGAAAAGATCAATTCCACGGCGAAGGACCTTGCCGTCGAGGGCCACCGAGAAGATGCCATAGTCGGGAGCGAGGGTCATCCGGGCAGAGACCTCATAGATTCCTGCTTCCTCAATACGAAATTCAGTCGTCATTTCCTGCCCGGGCTCTCCATCCCAGAGGAGATGGGCGTCCCCGTGCCATCCCTCGCCAAAATTCCTCATTCCCTGCGTCCGGGCTGTCCCATGCTTGGGGAGAAGCTCACCCTCGAGAATCCCATCAACAGGGCCTCTCGCTTCACGTCCGCGCACACTGTGGTAATCAAAGGGCGCACAGAATACGGGCCCGATGGTGCCCAGCAGAAACGCTAAGGAGATGGGTAACCTCATGACAGAGCAGCCTTTAATACGCCTTTTCCGCCGCCGCTTGTCGAGCCGGGAGTGTGGAGATGCCCTCGCAGCTTGGAATGATGGGCGGATCAGAGTAGCTTACTGGGCTGTCCATCCTCCATCTACACTTAGCATGCTTCCGGTGGTATAGCTGGCGGCCTCGCTAGCGAGATAGAGCGCAGCTCCCTGAATTTCCGGAAGGTTGCCCCATCTTCGAAGAGCGGTCCGGTCTACGATAAAACGCTTCGCTTCTTCTGATTCTGCGAGCGGCGCGTTCATCTCGGTGAGAAAGGGGCCGGGGCAGATCGCATTGACAAGAATTCCGGTACCCGCCAGTTCGAGAGCAAGGCTACGAGTAAGCTGGGTGACAGCGCCTTTGCTCGAGGCGTAAGGCGTTCGCTGGGGAACACCNACGAGGCCGATCGCACTCGAAAGGTTGATAATTCGNCCCCAGCCGCTGGCCCTCATCAGNGGGATGACNGCTTTGCAGCACAACCANGTCCCNGTCACATTGATTTGCATGAGTTCCTCNAATTGTTCGAGGGTNATGTCATCNATTGATCCTCTGGTNTTGATNCCTGCACTATTGACAAGAATGTCCAGNCCNCCAAAGGACNTCGTNGTGGAGGNGATCATGGACGTAATCTGCTCCGGAGCAGTAATGTCAGCCTCGATCCCCAGNGCGTCGACTCCGTGGTCTGCCGCGATCCCGGCTGCAGCANTNCTNGCTTCGTCNCCATGTCGACTCACCAAAACGACNGAGGCTCCAGCGGAGGCAANGCCGGCTGCGATAGCCTTGCCCAGCCCCTTGGAGCCACCAGTGACGAGGGCGGTGCGCCCTTTGAGGTTGAAGAGCTCGATACCCGGATAGGCCATGATGGACTTGCAGGTGGTTGACGCACACCGGAGATCCCGGGTCCGGAAATGGGGAAGTGCCCGGTCAGGAACTCGTTTTCGCGAGAGNTTGGTCGAGGTCGGCTACAATATCTTCGATATTCTCAATGCCCACGGACAGACGAATCAGTTCAGGAGTGATGCCACCCGCTGCCTGCTGCTCCTCATTGAGCTGCGAATGGGTCGTGGTTGCCGGATGGATGGCGAGAGACTTGGCGTCGCCTACGTTGGCAAGGTGTGAGTGTAGCTCGAGGGCCTCGATAAAGGCCTTCCCTGCTTCGGCGCCACCCTTGATCCCGAAGACCACCATGGCTCCGCCTTTACCACGGATGTATTTCTGATTTTTCTCGTACTCTGGACTATCTTCCAGACCGGGATAACGGACCCATTCCACTGCTTCGTGGTTCTGCAGGTGTTTCGCAACTGCGACTGCGTTTTCACAGTGGCGCTCCATACGGAGTGGCAGGGTTTCAATGCCCTGCAGGAAGATCCACGCATTGTCGGGTGAAATACAGGCGCCGAGATTGCGGAGGGGAACGGTCCGCATTCGTAGAATGAAAGCAAGAGGGGACAGTTCCGGTGGGAGGTCATGACCCCAGCGCAGTCCATGATAGGACGAGTCTGGAGTATCATAGAGCGGGTGCTTTCCTGCGCCCCATTTGAACTGGCCAGCATCGACAACGACGCCTCCGATTCCTGTGCCGTGCCCCCCAAACCATTTGGTGAGCGAGTGAACGACGATATCAGCACCGTGCTCGATGGGTCGGGTGAGGTAGGGGGTCGAAAATGTCGAGTCTACGATCAGAGGAACCCCGCAGTCTTTGGCATGCCGCGAGATGGCCTCGAGATCGGCAACCTCAAGTGCNGGATTGGAAACCGTCTCGGTGAAGAAGGCTCGGGTGTTTTCATCCGCGGCCCGGGCAAATTCGTCAGGATCTTGTGAGTCCACGAACCGCACTTCGATACCGAGAGTGGGAAGGATATCGTTGAACTGGGTGTAGGACCCTCCGTAGAGATTGCGGGCCGAGACGATGTTGTCGCCAGCTTGGGCGAGGTTAATAATGGAGTAGAATACTCCACTNGTGCCGGAGCCAAGGGCCAGAGCGGCAAGCTCATGTGCCCCTTCAAGGAGAGCAACCCTTGATTCGAGAACCGCCTGAGTGGGATTCATGATCCGGCTGTAGATATTGCCGAGTTCCTTCAGNGCGAAAAGATTGGCAGCATGCTCAGTGCTGTTGAAGACAAAGGATGTGGTTCGGTGCAGCGGAACGGCCCGGGCGTTCGTAGATGGATCCGGTTCCTGACCACCGTGGAGGCAAAGTGTTTCAATATTCATGAGGTAGTGTTGGTTGATGCAGCAGATTCCGGTGCCGCAGGTAATTGGGGCGCGGATCCTCAGACTCGGAGGCCTTTGCGTCAACCCTGCTCTTGTCCGGAGATGGCGTTTGGCGCCGATCAACAGTGATATTCTCGCTAAAAGCAGCTATATCGCGCCAAAAATTCCGGGTGAGGGAAATTGCTCAGAGGTCCTCGCCGGCGATTTGCCTCAGTCGCTTGCTGAGCTTCTGGACCAACTCCGGATAGTCGCTCCACAGGTTTGTTTTCTCAGAGGGATCCGAGGAAAGATCGTAAAGTTGACCTTCCGGTCCTCCCTTTTCCGGGCGGATCCGCTTGGGGCTTGAGAAGCCGCCCGAACCCAGCTGGTCAATCAGCTTCCATTTTCCCTGCCTGATTATCATGGCGCCACTACCTGANTTCATGACGATCGGCTCCCTCGGCTGATGTGGAGTGNAAGGGTCAGTGAGGGNAGGCAGAAAACTATGGCTATCGAGAGCCCTGCTCGCGGGTAGCTTGGTGCTGGTAAGATCTGCAAACGTTGCCATCAGGTCCGTGAAGCAAATGAGGCGCGAGGAAATAGAGCCGGGTTTCACCACCTTGGGCCAGCGCAGTAGAAAGGGCATTCGATGACCAGCCTCCCATGCGTCAGCCTTCATTCCTCGCAGACCTCCTGCGGAATCATGACCAAATCGCTTGACGTCCGTATCATACCAAACTGGGCCGTTGTCTGANGTAAAGATGACAATGGTGTCAGAGGCGAGTTTCTGTGCTTCCAAGGCGTGCAGGATTTTNCCGACCTCTGCATCCACCATGTTGCAGAACTCTCCATACATTCCCGCACCGCCTCTTCCCTTGAAGTTCTTCGAGGGAAGCCAAGGGGTATGGGGTGCAGGGTAGGCGAGATAAAGAAACAGGGGGCTAGGGTCTGAAGACTCGTGTTTCCTGATCACGGAAATTGCCTCGTCTGTGAAACGTGGGAGAACCTCGTCAAGTTTCAGGTTCGGGGCAATACCTCCGGCGCGCCAGAAGGCGCCCTGAATGCGGGACCACCCCTTGCTCTGATTAGCTTCTATGGAGCTCGTCGGGGGCTGAACCGCCTGCCTACCGCGGATATAGAAGTAGGGAGGAATATCGGTTGAAGCCCGGATGCCGAAGAACGAGTTGAATCCAACATCTACGGGTCCACCAGCCAGAGGTTTTTCGTATCCTTCCTCCTGGAATCCCAGATGCCACTTTCCTACCATGGCTGTGTTGTAGCCCTTNTCTTTCAGGAGCGAAGCAATGGTCAGCTGTCCGCTTTTTATCGAAGGTTGCCTGCGCCATGCGCCGGTGTTGGCCCGAAAGGGATATTGCCCCGTCAGAAGGCCGTATCGAGAAAGGTGACATAAGGGGCCGGGGGCATGAGCATCCGTAAATCGCATGCCCTCNTGACCGAGCTTGTCGAGATGGGGGGTGGGAATCTTCGAGGCGGGATTATAGGCGCCAACGTCACCGTATCCCATATCGTCAACGAGGATTATCAGGATGTGAGGTAATTTATCCGCGGAAATCGCAGAGTTCATACTGGCTGTCAGAATGGCCAAAATGAGGATGAGATAGCGCATGGCAAAAGATCTGTTCAATGGAGTGACGAGGCCGGATCGGCCCAGTGAAGATTGTCATTCTCGGAAGCATGGGTCATCCGTGTCGATGATAACAACATTAGACTGTCGCTCTGCTCTCGAGGGAGAGCGAATTTCAAGGCTGAAGGTAAGAATCGGAGCTGCGAGGCTAAGGGCTCCTCGAGTCGTATAGTCAGGTGGTCCTCGTGTCGGAAGCTAACTTAGTTTTCCTGTTCAATGATCCCATGCGCCTTCAGGAGGGGAGCAAGGTTCAGGTCGCTCCACCGTGTCTCGGCGAGATGGAAGAGCCAGCGCCTGGCTTCTTTGCCGACCGGGCCTTTGGACTTGGCAATTTCGATGAGAGTTCGGACGACTTCTATGTCACGGCTGAATGCAAGAGTTTCTACCGCCATGATTCGAGCATCGTCAGAAAGGCTTTCCGAGAGTGCGCGCTTACGAAGATCTAGAATGGCGGTGCTGGGCCGGAGACGCCAAGTGATTTTTGCAAAAGCCTCGGGCCACTCCAGAGCGAGAGAAATACCGGCCAGAATTTTTAATCTCGACCAGATGAGATCTTCAGCCCCTTCGGAAGCGAGGCCACAGGCTTCAAGATATGCCGGGTCACTTGCGCTGCATCTACGCAGAAAATAACTCACGGAGGTCGCCTTCTGCTGTGGGTTGGCATCGCGCAGCGAGAGAACAACCTCCCGCCGAACTGCGGGACTGGGTTCTTCAGAGTAGAACTTCCTGAGTAATCCTCCAGGAATCAACTGAGCGGCGCCTCCAAGAAAGTCTTCGCCTGCGCCCCGCAGCGAACGAAAGGCAAGAAGGCGAGTCGAGGCATCCGGGCTTTCAAGGAGGCTCCTGGTAATGCGTTTGCCCTCGGCTCCGAGGTGAGGAAGCACCCAAACAGCTCGTGCCTGAAGGTATCCATCGTAGTGTCCCAGCATCCCCCGGAGCGCAGGTAGTGCCTTTTCCCTCGCAGTCCGCAAGGTTTCGAGCCCTGAGAATCTCACGTTCTGGGCCGGGCTGGAGAGAAGTGCGAGAGCGCGTTTGATAGGATCCTTATGTGTTGGTCGCGGCTTGCTAAGAAAGTTCTTCGGAGCGATTCGGTATATTGTGCCCGCAGTGGGCGAGATCTCTCGTGTAGAGGGAGGGTTCTCAAGGGAATCAGCGGTGGCGAGATATAAAGCGCCATCTGCACCAACCAGAATATCGACAGGATGGAACTCTCCAGGTGTTTTCGATTTCACCAGGGAGAAACGCTCAAGTTTGAAATTTGATTTTTCCGTGACGGGGAAATAACCGAATACCTCTCCCCGTTGCGCATCGCAGCTTGCGAGAAGACCCGCATATCTTCCGGGAAGAGCACCATTTTCATAAAAGCACATGCCACGCGGAGAGCCTCTTTCGTAGATGTCCCCGGCTGAGAGAGTTCCCGGGTCCCACTGTCGCCATTCGGCATCGGATTGTGGCTGGCCGGGGCGCTGATCTATTTGCCAGTTCCGTTGACCATCCGGAGAACAGAATCCAAGGAAGCCGCCTTCCATGAGCCAGGTGACCCGGGAGGATCCGGCATCACTTTGGTCATTTTGAAACATATCTCCGAAAGAGGTCATCGTCTGCCCCACACCCCGATTGAAACCATGACCCACAATGCGTAATCCGGACCCATCCGGATTGACGCTGGCGGCGAAACCCCCGACCCAGACTTTCCCGTCCCCGCTGGTCTGGCTGGCCAGGTCACGGTCGTTCTCGGGCTTGTTCGGTTCGTCGCGCAGGGATGGGCTCCTCACGATAAAGTTCACTCCACCCTTGTCCTTGAACTCCGCCCCTGCCTGATCGTGGCCAAAGTACCACCTCCCATCCGGACCTCCGAAGATCGCCGGTACGCTATCAGTATCTCTGCCCCGCTTGAATCCGCTGAGAAGGTTCTCGCGCTTATCTATCTCTGGTTCGAAGAGGAGGTTCTCGTTCGTGTCGGTGTAAACGGTCAGATGAGGAGGATTGAAGGCCACGACCCTGTTTCCAAAGACGCTGATTTCCAAAGGACCCTCGAGCGCGCCATCTTCGATAAAAACATGTGATTTGTCGGCCTTGCCGTCGTGGTCCTTGTCTTCCAGGATGACGATGCGAGACCCGTTCGGGTGTGTATCGGTGGCGTGTCGTTCTGCCACCCAGATCCGCCCGGCGTGGTCGGTATCCATACTAAGGGGCCGGGCCAGCATGGGCCCTTCAGCCCAGGTTGTAATCTCGAGATCGCCGGGCAGCTGAATATCTGTGTCTGGAATCGCCTTCGGAAGAGGGGTTACCTCAGGCTGAATTTCTTTGCCAGCGAGCGCGGGCTCCGGTGAAGCGACACTTGGAGAGCTTTTCTTCTGGGGTGCCGGGGCTGGTCGAACCTTCGCTCCGGCACCCTTGTTAAAACCCGCCTCTCGGTCCGTCTGAATCTTGGCGGGAGGAAGTTTCTTCCATGCAGCGGGATCTGGTATTTTGATTCGTTTAACCCTTCCCTTTTTGTCGAGGTTGACATTGAGTTCTTCCTCGGTGGGACTTTTGGATAGCACTCCTTCTTCAGGAACCTTCATGCCTGCCGTCCATACGATGGCGTTAAGAACGGCCTTGCGGAGCCCGTCTACTGCCCAGCTATGGTGGTAATGTCCACCCACGAATCCTACACCGCGCCCTCCTTCCGGGCGCTCGTATCCCCACATCAAGGTCTGCTGCTTTTCTAGTCCCTCTACCCCATTCTTATTCCACATGTTAATATAGCGATGCATGTTCTTCCGGGTTGGAACTGCCGTGAAAAGGTCGAGGACTTTTTCGCGGTCCTCCACGAAGCGCATATTGTAATACCACTCATCAAGACAGATTACCTTTTCAGGAACTCCATTGCCAATTTCATGATCCTGGATGATTGAGAGATCTGCAACCCAGTGCGGATTCACTGACCATCCACTTTCCATCGCGCCCCCGATCCATGGGCGATAATATTTCTCACCGATCTCCTTGCTGGGGTGGACCGCGTAGTGCATGAAAACCATACCAACACCTTTCTTTGCCAGCTCGTTCAGGAATTCCCACTGTCCTCCATGAGCACTCACGTGGTCGGCGTAGATCACAATGGTGTCAGCGCTTTCAACGATCGCCTTATCTTCTTTTGGCCAATTCGCGCGAAGCACAGTTGCCTTAACGTTAAGGCCGCTCTGCTCGTTGAGGGCTTTTGCGAGGAGAGTGCAGCCAGCATAAAATTCGTGCTCACCCGGGCCATGACTTCGATTGCCTGCAATGAAGACAATATGTTTGGTGTCCTCAGCCTTCTTGTCAGACATGAGAAGGGGGCAAAGCAGAGCCACGAGAAGGGGAACGAGGATAGTAAGACGTTTCATAAGTAAAAGAGCAGAAGAAAACTGGGTTCGCTGTTATTCAGGATTTCAGATCAAGGTTTGTCACGAGAAAGATGCCGTTTAAAGAGGGGAAAGGCACACATCAATTTAAGCCAGTGCTCCCCGGATCACCTTTCCGTGGACATCAGTAAGGCGGAAATGACGCCCCTGATATTTGTAAGTGAGACTTTCATGATCGATGCCCAGAAGATGAAGAATAGTAGCATGGAGGTCGTGAATGTGAACGGGGTTCTCCGCGACATTGTAACTGTAGTCGTCAGTAGCCCCGTAGGTGGTTCCGCCCTTGCTCCCCCCGCCAGCCATCCACATCGTGAAACAGCGTCCGTGATGGTCCCGGCCGAAGTTGCCGGCATTGAACCTGCCCTGGCAGTAACTTGTGCGGCCGAATTCACCTCCCCAAATTACTAAAGTGTCCTCCAGCAAGCCGCGATTCTTTAGGTCTGTGACAAGTGCCGCGGAGGCTCGGTCAGTCTCCCGGCACTGATTCTTGATGCCTCCGGGCAGTCCCCCGTGCTGGTCCCATCCCTGATGGTAGAGCTGGATAAAGCGAACATCCTTTTCGGCGAGTCGTCTCGCGAGCAGGCAGTTCGCGGCAAAGGATCCTGGCTTCCGTGCGTCGTCCCCATAGAGCTTAAAGGTGCTTTCCGGCTCATCCGAAAGGTCTGTGACCTCGGGAATGGAACGTTGCATGTTGAAGGCCATCTCGTATTGGGCAATCCGGGTTTCAAGGGCAGGATCCCCCGTCTCCTGAAGCTGTATCTCGTGAAGCTCCCGGAGGTGATCGAGAACTTTTCTGCGGTTTGCCCGATCGATACCCTTCGGACTGTTCAGGTAAAGAATCGCATCCTTATCAGCTCGGAAGCGGACCCCGTCATGTTTTCCTGGAAGAAAGCCGCTACCCCAGAGCCGGGACACGAGTGGCTGGCCCCCCTTGTTCTTGGTGACCATGACCACGAAAGAGGGCAGGTCACTGTTCATGGATCCGAGACCGAAGTCCAGCCATGCACCCATGCTCGGACGCCCCGGGAACTGTGAGCCGGTCTGCATGAAGGTCACCCCGGGCCCATGGTTAATGGCTTCGGTGTGCATGGACTTGATAAAACAGATGTCGTCGGCAATACCTGCAATGTGAGGCAGAATGTCGCTGTTAACCCATGATCCGGAATCGCCGTGCTGCTCCATCTTGAAGGGAGTGCCGACGAGGGGCAGGCTGGCCTGGTTTCCCGACATCGCGGTAAGGCGCTGTCCCATACGGATAGAAGCAGGGAGTTCCTTGCCAGAGTCTGCCTTCAGCTGAGGCTTCCAGTCGTAGAGGTCAATCTGAGAGGGGCCTCCAGCCTGAAACAGGAAAATGACTCTCTTCGCTTTCGCAGGGGGAGTCTTGGGCCGGGGTGTTTTGGGAGCCTGCTCGCCAGAAACCAGATCTGCAAGGGCAAGAAAACCCAGACCCATTCCAAAGGATTGTAGTGCATTTCTTCGGCTGAGCCCGATCGGGCTCTCAAAGCCACTGCAGCTGGGGGAGTGAATCGTTCTCATCGCTTGGAAACAGCCTCATCGAGGTTCATGATTGTATTGATCAGAATAGCTGCGGCAGCGACCTCGTGTGGAGGAATGCCTTTCGCTTCGGGGGAAGCACCGATGCCGAGAAACCCCTTCGCCTGTTCGGGGTTGGCTTTGTAGTGAGCAAGCTGTTGCGCGTGGAGTTTGAGAAGGACTTCTTGCTCCCTTTCCTTGGGAAAGCGACTCGTAAAGGAGCGGAATGCTTCCTTTGCCAGAGCGTCTGGAGAGTCCGGGTGCTTTTCGAGAAGCCTCGCCGCCATCACGCGGGCGGCTTCCATGAATTGTGGGCCGTTCAGGAGGACGAAAGCCTGTAGCGGGGAGGAGGTAACTTCGCGCCGGACCCGGCAGACATCCCGTTTGGAAGCGTTGAGGGTCATCATCACAGGTGCAGGCCCTGTTCGTTTCCACCAGGTGTAAACGCTTCGCCGGTAGAGGTCGCTACCCTTGCCGGGATTTGATGGTTTGAATGAGACCGCTACTTCATATGGCTTCACCGAGGGCCCCCCCGACCTGTTGACGAGGAGTCCACTCAGGGCGAGGACGTTGTCCCTGATCATTTCCGCGGAAAGGCGCTCCGTGGTCCCCCGCCCAAGGTAAATGTTTTCGGGGTCTTTCTCCCGGCTTTCTGGGAGAGCGATGGAGCTCTGTCTATACGTGGCAGAGAGGACGATCCGCTTGATGAGATGATGGAGATTCCAGCCATTCTGGATAAAGTCGCGGGGGAGCCAGTCCAGTAGTTCAGGATGGCTCGGAGGCTTGCCCTGACTCCCAAAATCCTCGGGAGTCCGCACGAGGCCGTTCCCAAAGAATAGCTGCCAGTAGCGATTAACGGTGACTCTTGCGGTCAGGGGATGCTCAGGAGACGTGAGCCAGCGAGCAAGTCCGAGGCGATTGCGTGGCTGATCCTCTGGAAAAGGCGGCAGAACCTGAGGAGTGTCAAAGTCAACGGGCTCACCCCTTGCATGGTAAAGACCCCGGTCAAGGATGTAGGACTGGCGAGGTTTTTCAAGCTGTCTCATCACCATGATTTCGCGGATGGGCTCTATGAGACTTCGCTTGGCGTCGCGAGCGCTCTGGAGATCTTGAAGGGCTTTTATGTAAGGAGGGTGCATGGCTGCGAGGAAGTAGCTCCGCAACTCTGTCCTTAACTGCGGGGTAATCGATTTGAGCGGAGTTGCCAGAGCCTGCGAGAGGCTCTCTCCATCGTAGAGGTGCGCAACCTCGATGGCAGTGAGCTCCCGCTTGAAGACATGGAGCTCATCAACCTTGCGGGCATGGTTGGCCTCTACGCTGGCATTGCGATCATCATTTACGCAATCTTCACGCTCAAGTACCAGGAATTCAAGGAGAGCCCGAGCGGAGCTGCTTCCACCACCGCCGCCACTGCGGGTGCGACCGAAGCCGCGGGCGCCGTCGCGGGAGCTGCCACCGAAACCCTGTAAGTACAGAGCGGGACGGTTGTGCCGGGTACCTGTTCCCAGCCGCGGCAAGGAGCGGCAGCGCCTGGGCGCCCAGGGTGTCGAACTATGGAGAGCGTGGAGCCGTACCAAGTACCTGGAATGCAGCGATTTGTGCGGCATACGCGGGCTCTTCAGGCAGCCCCAGCCGCATCATCGGCCCTCACGGATCGATGCAGCACATATTATGATTATCACGCAGGGAGCAGGCGGAGGTC
>PARF01000042.1 GCA_002709915.1 Roseibacillus sp.
GAACAACCTGCAGAACAACCTGCAGAACAACCTGCAGAACAACCTGCAGAACAACCTGCAGAACAACCTGCCGAACAACCTGCAGAACAACCTGCAGAACAACCCGCAAAGGATCAACTCTCGGAAGACGAGCGAAAGGAGGCTGTTTTTGAGCTCGCAGTAAAGTTTGGTGAACTGGACGAAAAAATGCTCGCAGGGCAGTCGTTGGCCGAAGCTTCCGCCGAATTGGGCCTTACCGTGAAGACCACTGAGCTGGTGGAAAAAGGTATGCTTCCAGCCGATTTCAGTAGCAATTTCAGGGACTCCCAAGGAACCGCCGCCGATGCTATCTTCAGTGCTCCGGTGGGGACAAAAAAGTTTGAACCCCTTGGAGAAGATCAGTGGATCTATTTTGAGGTGGTTGAAGTGGAGGAACCTGTCGTTTTAAGCTTCGAGGATGCCAAAGAAGAAGTCCGCGAAGCCCTCATTTCCGAACAGGCTATCGAATTGATGCGGGCCAAGGCTGAAGGCCATTACAATGCACTGTCGATCGCGTTGAAAGATGGCAAGAGCTTTAAAGAGGCCGCGGAGGAACTTGATCTCAAGCCTATTCGCCGCAGTGAGGTCACCCGGTCCGGCACCATGGGTGGCGTCATGCGCGAGTACACCATTGCGTCTCGCGTCAACCCCGGAGAGCTTTCCAAGCTGGTCACGGATACCGATCAAGATGAGCGCTACGGTCTTGCTCGTTCCTTCTTTCTTTTTGTCGAAAAGCGCGAAGCCTATGAAGATACGGGTAATGACGGCATGGTAGACATGCAGATAGAGGGCCGTTTAAGAAGCTATCAGAATGCAGCCTTACTGAATTGGTTCATGCAGGCCAAGGCCTCCGCCAATATTTCTGCAGCTGCCACCGAGTAAGAATCGTTCGACAGAATGGCAGAGGCACATCCTCAATCTCCAGACGCGTCTGGAGCCTACGACGAAGGGAATGGATTTTTCGCTACTGGCGACATCGAGAGTGCTATAGCGGCCTATCGAAGAAGCGTTGCTCTGGATGAAACCTTTTTTGATGGGTGGCACGCACTCGGCATGGCCTTGCTTAAGGCGGGAGAGGTCAAGGAGGCCATCGGGTGTGGGCTCCAGGCCACTACTCTTTGCCCCAACGATCTCCTGGCGTGGACTTCGCTCTCGCAAATGTATGTTCAGGATGGACAGATCGCGCAGGCCGAAGATGCCAAAGGGAGAGCCCGCATTCTCTCCCTTGGGGGAAAAGTAGTGCGGGACGGCGATTGAAATCGATCACCCGGTGGGGCTGGTAATCTTGGCTCCAGCAGACTATCAACCTCCCTGCTGCATAAAAGGCATGAACAAATTCTTCATAACCACCGCGATCGACTACCCTAACGGTAGTCCGCACATTGGCCATGCTTACGAGAAGGTTCTTGCCGACATTATTGCCCGTTATCGCCGTTTACGTGGTGACGAGGTCTTCTTTCTCACAGGCGTCGATCAACACGGACAGAAGATGCAACAAACTGCGGATCAGGAGGGCGTGAATGTTGCCACTCTGGCCAGCCGCAATACTCGGAAGTTTATCACGCTTTGGGAAAAACTGGGAGTGCACTACGATGGCTGGGCAGCCACCACGGATGAGCTTCATAAACGGTGCGTCCAGAAAATTCTGACCACCCTGCATGACGAGAGCCAGCTCTATAAGAAAGCCTATAAGGGCTTCTACTCAGTTAGACAGGAACAGTATCTCACCGAAAAAGATCGTGGTGAAGACGGAGAGTTTGGCGAGGAATGGGGCGAGGTTGTCGAGCTTGAGGAGGAAAACTGGTATTTTCGACTCTCGGATCATGCTGAATGGTTAAAGTCCGCTGTTACGAGTGGGGCTCTGGGGATTCTCCCTGAATTCCGACGCGCCGAAGTTCTCAACGCCATTGAGCNTGCGAGCGAAACTGATCTCTGCATCTCTCGTCCAAAGGACCGGCTTCACTGGGGAATCGAATTACCGTTCGATACCGACTTCGTTACCTACGTATGGTTCGATGCTCTTATCAACTACATCTCTTTCGCAGGATATCGTAACGACGGCACATCCTCCCTGCCCGATTTCGACACTCTATGGCCCGCGAACGCCCACGTTATCGGAAAAGACATCCTCGTTCCGGCCCATGCGATTTACTGGCCCTGTATGCTGCGAGCAATGGGATTCACCGATGATCAGATGCCCGTACTTTTGGTTCACGGCTGGTGGAACATACGAAAGAAGAGCGCANTTAACGGAGGAGATGGATCCGAAGAGAAAATGTCAAAGTCTCTTGGAAACGTCGTGGATCCAGCTGAATTAGCAGAACGATTCGGAGTCGACGCGGTCCGCTACTATCTCGTTCGTGATATTGTGACTGGGAAGGACAGCGCTTTCGANACCGATCGCCTCATCGGCCTCTTTAACTCAGAGCTGGCCAACGATCTCGGCAACCTCCTGAACCGCTCTATTAACATGACCAAGCGCTTCATCGGTGGTGTGCTCACCGAGCCAAAGCATGATGATGACGCCTGTAAGGAAGTGAGGGCGTCCNTGGAGGACGCTAACAGGACCTACCTCTCAGCCATGGATGATTTCGACCTGCCGGGAGCGTTAAAGGCTATCAATTCCCATGTAGTGCGGTGCAATCAGTTTATAGAGAAAAATCCACCTTTTGAACTAAGAAAGGAGGAGTCTCAGGCTGATCGGGTGTCCGCTATTCTCTATCATCTTTGCGAATCCTGCCTTCACCTTTCGATTCTTTTGTCCCCTTTCCTTCCAGATGCATCGCTCAAGATTAGGAGCCAGCTTCGCGCAGAGCCGTGCTTCACCGGACACCTTGGAGACTTGAAATGGGGACTCCTGAAATCCGGGCATCAGACCGGAAAGGCTAAGCCGGTTTTTCCGAGAATCGTTCTTGAGGAGGGCTAAATCCGGACAGACCGGCAAATCTCACCTCTACCTTCCGCTCAAGCTATTGATCGTCTGGAAGATCGCGGTGATCATCAGGTAGGCCATTGTGCCGATCAGAAGCGCCATGATGATCAGGACAGCCGGCATGATAAGAGCCATGATGCGCTGAAGTGAGCTGTTCAACTCCTTGTCGTAACGAAGTGCTGCTCTCTGCAAGGCTTTGTCTATCTTTCCAGTCTGCTCTCCGACAGCTACCATATCGATGAGTAATGACGGGAAGATCCCCGCACGGATCATCGACTTCGACAGAGAGCGGCCGTCCCCAACCATCTCTATCATCTCATTCAAATGCTCCCGCTGATGAATATTCGGCGTGGCGTCTCGCGTCAACTGAAGAGCCCTGAGAAGAGGAAGGCCGTTACCTACGAGGTTCGCCATGGTTTCAAGAAACTGAACAAAAAACCTGTGCTCAACAACGCGCCCAAACAACGGGAGGCGAAGCTTGATCCGATCCCATGCCGGCTTGTTCTTCTCAGCATCCTTCCATGCTTTGAAAAACACCGCGATTGCCACAATCAGAATAAGAAGGACTGGCCAGTATTTGGAAAAGAATCCGCTGAGAGCGATCAGGATCTTAGCGCCAATGGGCATCTCCGCGCCCGGCGTACTTTCCAGAAGAGCGGTCAACTGAGGTATCAGCTTCGTTACGAAGATGATCGAGACCATAATCCCTGAAAACATAAGAAANGCTGGGTAGATCAGGGCCAAGGTCACCCGTCCCTGTAACTCCTGAAGAGTTTTAAGGTAGTGCGCCTGACGCTTAAGAATAGTATCTAAGGCACCGCTTGCTTCGCCTGCCGCAGCGAGCGAGCAATACAGGGGGCCAAAGCTGGGACTGACGCGGTTTAAGGCGTTCGAGAAGCTGTTTCCATCCCGCACAATCTGGCGCAGCTTCAACGACACAACTTTGAGATTACCGAGCTCCTGTCGGCCTTCCATCGCTTTCAGAGCAGGTTCCAGCTGAAGGCCCGCAGCAAGCATATCACTCAACTCCTCTGTAAACATGACCACGTCTGCCCTCTTCAGCTTAATTGGTCCCTCAGGNATTTCCTCTTCCCCCACCTCAGCAGACTTAGCCTTGGCCGCTCCGTTTTCCCTGCCCTTTTTTTTGTCCGCGGGCACCTTTCCTTCGCTCTGACCTGTGGAGCTNGCTCCCGTTTCACTCACCTTGACAGGCTGCAGCCCCATCCGATCCATCAACCGGAGCGCCTCGCGCCGGTCTTGTGCCTCCAATTGACCATTGGTGACCTGCCCTCGCTTTAGAGCCTTGTATGCAAACAGTGGCATGATTTCCTATGAACTTTACTGCCTTCTACTCGGCCTCCCCACCAAGATCAGAACTCGTGACGGATATGACTTCCTCGATCGTTGTCTCTCCCTGCATCACTTTCTCCCAGCCATATTCTCTCATCGGCACATATCCCTCTTCCATGGCAAGCGCTTTCACTTCACTTGCCGGGGCTCCATGGGCTATTAGCTCCTGCATTGGAACAGTGAGAAGGGCAATTTCATAGATTGCAAGGCGGCCCGAGAAACCGGTATTACGACAACTATCACAGCCGACGGCTTCGTAGGGGGTGCCCTCAAGATCCAGAGGAATACCCAGTTCCTCTTTGTCCTGATTTGAAATTGTTGTGGGTCGACGGCATTTTTCACACAGGCGACGAACAAGTCTCTGGGCGAGGAACGCCCTCACTGCAGCCGATAAAAGGAATGGCTCAACGCCCATGTCAGTCAGGCGACCGATTCCCCCGAGTGCGTCGTTGGTATGTAGCGTACTAAAAACTAGGTGACCCGTGAGGGAGGCCCGNATCGCGATCTCAGCAGTCTCCAGGTCGCGAATCTCACCAATCATAACGATATCCGGGTCGGCCCGCAGAATAGAGCGTAGTCCGCTCGCGAAGGTCAGGCCGATCTCGGACTTGACCGCAATCTGCATGACCCCATCGAGCTTGTTCTCAACTGGGTCCTCGATCGTCACAATTCTGGTCTCGGGAGCATTCACCTCCGAGAGAAAGGAATAGAGACTCGTTGATTTTCCCGAACCCGTTGGACCTGTGATAAGAATGATTCCGTTAGAAAGACCGAGCAGGCGCTCAATCTTCTCCTGCACACTAGGCTCCATAGAGAGCATCCCGATGTTAAACTTCTGCTGGTTCAGCAAACGCAGACTAACGCTTTCCCCCTCGACGGTGGGCACCGTCGCTACCCTCACGTCGATTCCCGAACCTTCGAATGATAAATTGATCCGACCATCTTGAGGAAGTCGACGCTCAGCAATATCCAGTCGCGACATGATCTTAAGTCGGGCAATCACTGAACTCTGGAGAGCCTTGATATTCTCAGGGACCGCGATATCGATGAGAACTCCGTCAACCCGATAGCGAATACGAAGATTGTCGGAGAGAGGCTCGACGTGGATATCCGTGGCTCTTTGCTCAAGAGCTTCCCGGATAATCTGATTCACGAACTTTACGACACTTGCCTCTTCATCCTCATCCTCATCAATAACGCTGGCCTCATCTCCTTGCTCGAGATTATCATAGTCGAGGTCTCTCCCCTCGAGGATTTGCTCAAAGGTATCAGCTCCCACTCCATAGAGACGCCGCAACCCATCATGAACCCTTCGGCGCGANGCCATCCTCCAGGTGATCGGAATCTCAACTGCCTGAACCGCAGCCTGGCGCGCTGCGAGGTTAAAGGGATCGTAAGTAGCGATCACCAGGCGGCGGGTGCCATGTTCATCACTACCCTCAAATTCGACAGGAAGAATACGATGCCTCAAGGCCACCTGTGGACCACACACCTTGCGGAGAGGAAGCGCCTCCGACGGGGACGGGATATTTTCGAGCCAATGAAGTCCTAACGAATTCGCAAGAGTCTTCATATAAGGCTCTTCATCCACCATTTCGGTGTCGAGAATATCGTCCAAAGGACTTCGCTGCCCTGCTGCCGCAGCAACGATCACCTCTGAAAGGAGATCGATATCACTGCATCCTGTGTTCCGGGCGGGAGCTATGAGCAACTCTGTCATATTAATTCGGCTGTGCGGATCATGCCTACAATTCCTCTGTCTGTCACTACTTTCGGAGCTTGATGGAGGCGCTAGACGGTTCTCGGGACTGATCACCACCCCCGGTAAGTTCCATGGCGGGAAAAGGCAGTGATTTCCGCAGGATAGTTTCCTTTGATTGGCAAATAAGGCTCCGTTGCTCAGCCCTCGTGATCCGCTAGGTAACGTTCAGCCTCAAGTGCCGCCGCACAACCCTGCCCTGAAGCAGTAATTGCCTGTCGGTAATAGTGATCTGCAACGTCACCAGCGGCAAACAGCCCCGGTGTACGAGTTGCCGTTCGTCCCGGGGTCTGTAGGATATACCCATCCCCGTCAAGATCGGCTAGTCCGTTAAGGAAACCGCTGTTGGGAATGTGGCCAATCGCGATAAATACCCCTTTGACCTTCAGAGAGCCTTCTTCGCCGGTTTCACGATTGCGGATACTCACTGACTCCATTTTACCATCGTCACCAGGATGGTAGGCCGTCAGCTCGGTATTCCAAACCGCCTCTACTTTCTCGTTTGCAAGAGCTCTTTCCGCCATGATCTTAGACGCACGCAGTTCTCCCCGCCTGTGCACCAGATACACCTTGGTCGCAAATCTTGTGAGGAAAGTGGCTTCCTCGCAGGCTGAGTCCCCCCCACCTATAACAGCCACCGGCATATCTCGATAGAAGGCACCATCACAGGTCGCACAGGTGGTCAGGCCATTTTTGCCGTTCTCTTCGTTTGGCAAACCCAGCAGTCGAGGTCGAGCTCCCGTCGCCACAATCACAGTGCGGGCTTGCAGGCTCTCATCCCCGCAGCGGACGGCAAAAGAACCATNATCGGCTTTCTCAACCAGATCCACAGTCTTGTAAACGACTTTGGCACCGAACCGTTCAGCTTGCTGCTGCATGTTGAACATCAGGGTAGGACCATCGACGCCCTCCGGAAAACCCGGAAAATTCTCGACTTCACTGGTCGTCGTGAGCTGCCCNCCGATCTGCTCTCCTGCAAGCACAAGCGGCTGAAGGTTTGCCCGAGCGGTATAAATCGCAGCGGTCCATCCAGCGCAGCCGGTTCCAATAATGATAACGTCTTCCATAAGATCTTGTAGTCGTACTAAGTAATGCGAACTGCGGTAACTCTGATCGGGGAGGAACAGAATAACCAATCTGAAATACACCTAATTCTCTCTTTTTGCCCGCTCCGAGGCGACCCAAGCCCGGTCCGCATCTGAAAGGCGGTTCTCATTAGCACGGATATTCCTCCCATCGGGCTCCACCAAGATCATCTGGCCCGAATTATAACGGCTAAGCTTTGCAAAAACTTTACGACCTTTCTGATCCGTCCATTCACGATACCCTCTCTCAGACATTGATCGCCGCCAATCCGCATGAAGGTTGACGGCCTTACCCGTATCATTTTTAAGACGGCCCTCGTAGAAATCGAAATAGCTTTTTCGGTATCCACGATAGCGGGCCGCAACCTTACCATCCGGGGTGAGCAAAAGCACCGTGGGGAAGCCCTGGACCTTATAGCGACGCTTCAGCTCCTCAAGGTAGTTTTCTTTTCGGATCTTGTCGTCCATTGCTGATTGGCCCTGCCCTCTACTCACTCCTTTGACGTTAAAATCCAACCGAAGACGCACCAGAGCACCTTGCGCCCACTCGCCGAAATTCTCCTTGGAGAACACCTCACTATCCAAAGAGCGGCAGAGTGGGCTGAACTGAGTATCGGTAAACCAGACAAGAAGGGGCTTACCGGAGCGCATCGCAGCCCTTCTCGCCTTGGAATAGCTGACANACCACGGCCCCTCACGACCCTGTTCCACCATAACTTCCTCCATACCCTCCATGCTCTTTTCGGGATTATCAGGATCGGTCCACATCAAATCCTGCTCTCTCGCCTTGATTCGATCACTCGTCTCCTCACTCAGCACTGATGAGTCATCAAGTGTCACTCTGACCCCGGAGTTTCCCGTGCGCCCACCGGCCCGCAGGAAGGCAGGCACCCGAAGGGCATCANCGGAGTTCGCCCCGGGCTTTGGAGCAGTTAAACGCTCAATCCTGCTGCAAGAGCTGCCAGCCATGGCCAGCACGANCCCTAGTAACAGTGCTACTCTGACGCTCACAAAAGGATGTTACTCTTAAAATCGAATCAATCAAGCCACCCAATTGTCATTGCTCCCTCGTCGCGGTTCCATAGNATCTCTCTGAGCAATGGCCCGGATACGCTTCTCTCTTCAGCTTATTCTCCTCGTTATCTGTGGAATCTCTGGTGCATCAGCAGCCGGAGACAAGGAACCCGCTTACGCCAAGGGTGGAGAATGGAATCTCCGCAAGGAACAGCACGCTCATTTTCCTCTACCGCTTCCTGCTTACACGGACCCCGAACATGAAGCTTTCGAAGGAGAAGGCGGAACTCTGTGGGAAAAGCTTAAAAAAAGAGCTGTCGCTCAAAATTGCTTCAACCTTATCGCCACGATCATATTCGCCTGTGCCATCCTTCATACATTTCTCTCAGGAGTCTTCAAGGAAATGGCGCATGCGCATGAAGACAGACACCAGAAGAGCATTGAAGAAAATAAGCGTAGAGCAGTGGACAAACCAGAAGACGATGCCAAGGACGACGTCTCGTTCCGTGCGTGGTTTTTTCACACTCTCGGCGAAGTTGAAGCTGTGTTCGGCATCTGGGTAATCGCTCTGGCTGGNGCAGTCCTCTGGTGCCATGGAATCGCACCCGGTGACGGACTCATGCATGGAGTTACGGAGCTCCAGAATTATCTGGGCTATGATGTGAACTACACTGAGCCCCTCTTCGTTGTGGTGATCATGGCCATTGCTGCAACCCGACCCATTATATATCTTTCCGAATCCTGTGTGAACAAGGTAGCCCAGCTATTCGGGGGGACTCCCGCGGCGTGGTGGTTTTCAACTCTTACCCTTACGCCTCTCCTTGGATCGTTCATTACCGAACCGGCCGCCATGACGATTGCCGCCCTTCTGCTCGCCAAACGGTTCTACTCCCTCTCCCCAAGCCCGACCTTCGCCTATGCCACTCTTGGACTACTTTTCGTCAATGTGTCTGTTGGCGGAACCCTGACTCATTTTGCTGCGCCCCCCGTTCTGATGGTCGCCGAGAGATGGGACTGGGGCATGGGCTTCATGATGACGCAGTTTGGCTGGAAGGCTGTCATCGGAATNGTGCTCTCCAACGTTCTCTATTTTGCCTTCTTCCGCCGACATTTCGCCGCTCTCGCGGGTCCTACAATCCAGCACGACCCAAATCAGCCGCCACGCTGGGAGGAACGGGAGGATCCAATTCCTCCCCTCATTACCGCCATTCACCTGCTTTTTCTGGGTTGGACTGTCTTCATGGCGCACTACCCACCTCTTTTTCTCGGCGGGTTCCTTATCCTGCTCGGCTTCACCGAGGGCACCGGTCACCACCAGAACGACGTCAAGATGCGAACCCCTCTCCTGGTAGGCTGCTTTCTGGCAGGGCTTGTCATTCATGGAGGCTGTCAGGGATGGTGGATCGAGCTCCTCCTTACCACCTTTGACAATGAGTGGGTCCTAATGGTCGGAGCCACTGTTCTGACTGCCTTTAATGATAACGCTGCTGTAACTTATCTCGCCTCTCAGGCACCCCAGCTTGCAGATGCCGCGAAGTATGCGGTTGTCGCCGGAGCGGTTACAGGTGGTGGACTCACAGTAATCGCTAATGCTCCCAACCCTGCCGGACAGGCTATCCTTGGACGTTTTTTCAAAGGCGGTGTTTCCCCTGCCAAGCTGGCCCTTGCAGCGTTGGTTCCTACCGTCATCGTTGGGGCCGCCTACATGCTCCTGTAGTAACCCATGTTTACCGGACTTATTGAATCGACCGGACGCACCATCTCTCTTGAATCCAGAGGGGAACAAGCGCGGCTCACCCTCGAGGTACCATTTTCGTCTGAGACCTGCCTCGGAGACAGCGTGGCCGTCAACGGATGCTGTCTCACCGTGGTGGAGCAATCCGAGAATACCCTGGCCTTCGATATCCTGACCCAAACCCTCGATGTCACCTCCTTGGGCTCCCTCAAACCCGGCGCACTAGTCAACCTCGAGCGAGCTCTCCGTGCTAACGACCGTCTAGGAGGGCACTTTGTCCAGGGCCATGTCGACGCCACTGGGGTCATCAGGGACCTGTCCTCCAAAGGCCAGGATCATCGCTATGAGGTCCAGCTTCCACCCGAGGTCTATCGCTACTGCATCTCCCGTGGCTCCCTCGCGGTAGACGGCATCTCATTGACCATCGCTGAACTCCTCCCCGACTCTGCCCTCTTCTGGATCACTCCACATACCTTCAAGGCAACCAACCTGCAATCCTGTCAAAACGGACAGAAGGTGAATTTGGAAGCCGATCTCCTCGCCAAATATGTCGAAGGCCTCGTCCGGGACAAGCGTTAGCCCCTGTGATATTGCTCAACGAGGAGCTAGTAAATCAAAGGGCCACATCGGTATGTTGCGCAGAATCCAGAAGCCAACAATTACCGCGGGCAGCCCCCAAGACAGCCCTCGAGGCAACCTGACTCGCGGACCCCTGTAATCCCGCCCTTTCACCCATGCCAATCCCTCCAATACAATTCCCACGACGAGGAAAGGAAGGAGGACAACCAACAGGGCATTTTTCTTGAGCGCATCCCCAATCCTGAGGTTGGCAAGTGCATGCCCCGCACGCGTGCCCCCGCACCCGGGGCAATGCAACCCGGTCACCTCGTGAAAGGAACAGGGAGGGAGAAAGGTCCGGTCAGTTTCAGGATCATTCTCCTTCAGATGGAGAATCGCGAGCAATCCCACGACTGCGAAACCAAGCACAAGGATCAGCCGTGCGTTCACTAAAGTTCTGATATAACCCCAAGCCCGATGAGTGCCACATATCCGACAATCGCCAGCATGCCACAACCAAAGGAAACCCATGCCCACGTCTTTGCCTTCCTGGATGCGTCCATCGCTCCGGCTATATCGCCACGCGCAACCAAGCCGTCGACCTTCGCCGCATAGACGATTGCCGGTATCCCGAAGGGCCAGCAGCACAGAATCGTAACCAGAATAGACTGAACAAGGTAGTTGGGAATCGGTTGGTGCGCGACAGGGCTTCTGACCGCAGTCTCTGCTGAAGGGGTCTGACTGCTACTGGCAGGCGACGCAACCGGGGTCGCAGGAGGCTCGGAATCTACCCCTGAGATCTCCCCAACCTGCCCAGCCGGAACCCAATCGGCCATTCCCTTCTTCCACACCAGATCGGTCTGAGCCACCTCACCAGTTACCACCATACTTCGTAGGGTTGCCAGACTGACCGGCCCCTGCTTCTCACCGTGTTTTGCGTAATACCACTCCATCTTTCTGGGGCTGCTTATTCTGAACAAAGGATCCCGTCGATTCTGTAGTCGATCAATCCTTAAGAAGGCACGAGACCCCTCAACAGACCTAAAAATCCGATTCCTAACCCGACATACCCAAGAATCAACCCGGCTAAGGCCATTCCATCACCTCCTTGCTGCCCCCCTGAAGCACGAATCTCCCCCTTGGCGATATGACCAAAGATCACTGCAAGAATTGACGGAATAAAAATACTGCAGCAAATGACCCCTACACATCCACAGACCAGACTGGCAATCGCCTTGCCATTTGCCGGCGGCTTCACGCCTGCCGGTCCTGCGTTCGGAATAGTACCCGGAGCACCTGGAGGCGCTCCCGGCGGAACCACTTGTGGAGATTGGGTATCCTGCTCGGGGACCGCTCCGGCACCTGCTTCCCCGGTATGGGGAGAATCAAAGTCTCGGACCTCGCTTGCCGAAATCCAGTTTCCCATTCCTTCACACCACACGAGGTCTGATCCGGCGACCTCCCCGGACACCACCATACTCCTGAGTTGAGAGGCACTTACCGGACCTTTTCTCTCGTTATTCTTTGCGTAAAACCACTCCATGATTGTCGGTGTTTTCTGCACAAAAATGCCTTGCAATCACATCACTTCGCGCTGACACAATGTTGAAACCTAATCGTATTTCTATTCTCAATTTCCACCAATCAGGCGCAAGCACATAAGATTACGTGGATCAGCCTGAGCCGACTTGGTCTCAAGAACCCTCTTGATTTAGCGATCCACTCAACTCGAGGGCCTTCTCGCCAAAGGAGCCATTTGCAACCTCCAGCGTCGATTCTCCCAAAAATCGTCCCCGCTCATCGTAACTCCGCAGAGCACATTCGTGTAACACTCCCGTCGTAGAGCTTTTTTCTTTGGTCGCCAACCGAACAAAGACCTTCCCCTGCTTCTTCCCCTGATTTGAACTCAACTTTTCTATGAGCTCGCTAATGTCTATTCCCACCTCGATTGGACCCTCCTCCCCTGGGCCCGCGAGAGGCACATGCCCCGCATTAGCTCGTCCAAACAGCGGCCACCCATTAAAAGCCTCTGGCGCCAGCTCATGCTCAGGAGAAGTTGCCGTGGCTGTTCCGGAGACTCCAAATCTCATGCGCAGGTTGGTGCGGTCATTACACGACATTTTCACCCTGACGGTATGACGCGGAATGTAGCGTTTCACCTCCGCGCGACCGAGGTAATTCCCTCGTTTCCATGTCGGATCAATCATGGCCGAATACAGCAGATAAATTTTACCATCTCCGGACCACTTCGGACCCCATGAATTCACGACGATATAGGCCCCTTTTTCCCAATCGGCAAGAGTGACCCGTCCATCACCATTGAGATCCAGATCATTTGTAATTTTACCATCTCCGTTCACGTCATAACCAATCTGGTCATCGTATCCTACACAGGTGATCCCGTGCCCATAGCCAGATGGTCCCCATCGGGTCCAGAGATCCTTCCCCGCGCCATACTGACCCTCTGGGATTGTAAAGGTCACCTTCTTGAGCTCTCCCATGCGTCCGTCGAGAGCAAATATTCCCCCACAGACCTCTCCATCCTTGGATTCTCGATTACGATCATAGAGCCAGCCTCGTGCCTCATTCAGTTGAGCCACTGAATTCGCCGGTGAGTAGCGATACCCGGAAACACGATATTCCATCGCCTCGCGCCATATGTGGTAGCCATCGGGCCACATTCCGATCTTGTCCAGTCTCACACCCCCATAAGATTGGGCCGTCGGTATCCCGATCCGCTTCGCCACCTCCCACCCGTGATAGGCCTCAGATCCTTTGTTTTCCGCCCGATTCATCATGTTCCATGAAAAATGAGCGGGAAATCGATGAGCATCTGTATCAGCCGCCACACCATTAAGAACGTTCATCTCATAAGTGAAGATCGACGCCACCGAGGCAAACTGGCCGCAAGCCCCCCACCTCTGTTTGTAGACCGGAGGATACTCCCGACGACTTGAATTATCGACCCGCGACGGAAGCCTTGTGGGATCGGTCTTAATCACTCCCACGTCGGGTCCTTCAGCATCAGCCCAAGTATTGTAATCCTTTCCTTGTGATGGTGGCCGAGTAAACCCACCTGGATACTCTGCGCGGGGTGCAACGTCATCCGCGGACAAAAAAGCTGTCGATACGAAGACCATCAACCAGACAGTGAGAACAATTTTGCAAGATGAATTCAGGGGCATAAAGCTGTGCAGTTTCAAGATTTTCTCATTCACGAAGACAAGGCAAAATTCCTATCAGAGCGTGCAGAACGCTGTCTCGATGCTCCCTTTTCCCGAGCGGCCACCACTGATAGCGAAGCGACGCAATCACACCAGCGCGCCAAAAACTAAGACTTGGACCCTCTTTACGGCGACAAACTCACGATCAGGATAATAAAAAACGCTACAAGCCCGCCATAAATGAGGATTCCCAGGTAACCCGTTATTAACCCGGTTAACGCCATGCCTTCTCCGCCCACTCTGCCCTCTCCCCTCCGGATCTGAGACCTTGCGAGGTGTCCGCAGATAACCGCTGCAATCGAGGCTACCAATGGAATTGCCAGAATGCCAACGATTCCGAGCACCATACTCGCTATCGCCAGGCCACTCGACTGGGGCGGCCCTGCATAGTGGCCTACTCCTGGCGCAGGCTGGATCAATTGCCTGGCCCCGCCGGCTCCCAATTCCGGAACTTCGTGGGCCGGACGCCATTGATCCATCCCTTCGGTCCACACCAATGTAGTAAGGGGTACTACGTTCTCTCTGAGAATCGTTTGCAACTCCTCAAGGGAGACCGGTCCCTCTTTGCTTCCGTCTTTCGCATAAAACCACATCTGTCCCGATGATACTGATCCCTCTTGAGAGATTTGGGGAGCTTCAAAAACAAGTCACCCCTACTTTTTTTCCTGAAAGTCGTTAATAGGGATGAGACGTGGAGACTCTGTTTCCACCGGATACGATTTGTCATCATCGACGTCCGAGGAGCCGGGCGGCTTCTCGATCCTTTGCCCTGCCCGGGCCGGAGTGTTACCCACCGGAACCCGGTTTTCCGCAATATTTTGAACCGCTGCGCTTGTCGGAGTTGATGGCGGTGGAACTTGAACCACCAGCGCTCCATTCTGCTGAACGGCCGAAAGTAAATTTCGATTTTCACGGAACATGAATCCCACCGCAACAACTGACATTACGAGGAGGCTACAAAC
>PARF01000043.1 GCA_002709915.1 Roseibacillus sp.
CCGCGGTAGAGAGCTCAATCTCGTCTGCCTCGATCCGTCCCAGGGTCGCACCCGGTGGAGAGTGCCGATCGCCAGTGCGGGCCGCGAATCTGATCTCACAGCCAGCCTCGAGCGAAGCCTGCCCGCATTCGCGATCTACGGAAATAGCGTAACGGTCACTGGAGGCGCCGTCTACAGCAGCTCCAACAGCGGTCTCATTGCACGTTCCGACATTCGCGATGGTCGTACAGACTGGATCTACCATTACGATCCTGTTCCTCCCACAGATCGAACAGTCCTGAATCATGGGTCTGCCCCCATTCTCACGGACGACAAGGTGGTCTGCATGCCAAGGGACGCACGGGGAATCTTCGCCCTTGACCAGAAAACAGGTCGCCTCCTCTGGGAGAACACCCTTACCCTCGGGGTTCAAATAGTAGGCAGAGTAGAGGGCCTCCTCATCGTTCGCGGTCGCTCACTCCTCGCCGCGATCGACCTCAACACGGGAGAGGCGCGCTGGTATCGACCAGCGGACCGAACTATTGGCCGGCTTACCCTCCTCAACCGCTCGGTTTACCTCGCACAGCTTGACGGACTGTATCAGATCGATGCGACAACCGGGCGCACTACGGCAAGTCGGCCCTGGGACCTCGTCGATGAGAAACCGCGCGCATTCACAATTGAAGGAAAGAACCTGTTCCTTGTTACCGATAAACCTGCCGAATCGGCACTCCGGCAGGCGGCTACGCCCGTGAAGACCATGAGACCCGACAATAACGGAGAACTTGACCAGCCTTTCAAGCAGACCTGGTCCCTTCCCCGCGATAATCCGAGGATTTCCCTGCCACCTCCCGGATCTCTGAAGGCGGAAAGCGTTTACATTTATTCGAGTGGTATTCTCGAGAGGGTCGAGTCAGGGGATAAAGGCCGTGTCGTCTGGCAAAGATTCATCGATGGAACAAATCCGCAGATTCATCTCATCGACGATATCTTACTGACAATCGACTATTCGGTTGGCAAGGCCCCCGGGTTAGTCAATCGAGTCGTCGCCTTCGATTCTGCCACCGGCAGGACTCTCTGGGAGCACTCTATCAATGCTCCGGTGTCTTCAACGCTCAACTGTGGAAACACCCAGATCTTTCATGATTCGACCGGACGAGTGATCGCCGTTGACCTGCTGACGGGCACTCGTGTCTGGCAACGCAATTTCGGGAATGGATTTCAAATGCGCTTGGCTACGGATGGAACCAAGCTTCACATTTTTTTCGTCTCTCGCCTGCGCTCCGCCAATCATGTGGTGGTAGATCCACCTACAGGCTCCACCCTCAGCAACAGTAAGGTCGCGGCCAAGACCTCTGCCGATGCCCGTAATGCCAAGCCCGTCGCAGGCGGTTACTACGAAGTGGCCATCAACCCGGTCAAGGCCCGCTACGTGCGACTCACTACTCTGTCTGATATCGGTGGCCGGGGCTGGGCTTCGATTGCAGAATTGCAGGTGGGGGGAGAAGACGGAAAAAACCTTCCACGGCAGGGATGGTCCGCTACTGCGAGTAATTCCGAGACCACGAAGAGCTATGATACCAGCCCTCGATGCGTGATTGACGACGATCCTGTCTCCTGGTGGCACTCGCAGTGGGTCGACAACATCCCCCAGCATCCGCATTCCGTCACCCTCGACATGAAGAATGAAAAGACTATCAGCGCGATCCGTTATCTGCCTGCCGTGATCGTGAACAACAACGGTATGATCGGCGAATACGAACTTCATGTCAGCAACGACGGAAAGAACTGGGGAAAGCCGGTAGGCGAAGGGTTCATGGTTAATCAAACCCGNGTGGATCANGTCTACGCCTCAGACAAATCGATTGTCTTTGAAAGCCGGTCCACCCCGAATCAACCACTCAATATATACAGGTATCAACTGGATGGCAGCCCCGCCATACTGGTGCGCAGGGACTCCCACGTNCTCTATATGAAGGAACCCTACTTNATGATCCATGAAGGAGACAAACTGGTAGTCCGCCATTTTGAGGACCCAGACTACCGGTTTGAACTTGGCCCGCATTCCCAGTTCGACCTCTCAGCCCTGTCTCTTGAGGGTAACCGGCTNATCATGGGACGAAAGTCNGTCCTTGCCGCTGATCTTGGAAAAAAACGCTTCATTATCGAGCCCGGATCTCCGGAATTNGCTCACAACAAGATCGGAGTTCTCATTCGAAACGGAGAGCACGGGCTGCTCAAGATCGTCAAGAATAGCGAGAAGGGGCAGATGGCATATCGCTTTAATCTGGAGAGCGGACAGCTGAGCCCCGGTCATCCGCTGTTTGTTGCCGAGGAGTTTATCCCAGACCAAGGTATTCCTTCGTTTGCAGGCCCCATCCTGCTCCGCGACAGCTCCTCCGTGAGTGCCTGGACTGTTCAATCTCGATGAAACGAAAAGGAGCCGCTACAAGCCCCGAGATCCTGCCTCTTCATTCCCTCCCGATGAACTGGTTCATCACTCTGACCACCGTCTACCTGATTCTGCTGGGAGGAATTCGTCTCCAGGCTGAGGACCGTTCGTGGCGGAGCACTAATGGGAACCAGAGCTTCCGGGCAGAATTTATCTCATCCGATGGTTCCAGTGTGCTTTTACGAAAGCCCGACCGCAAAACCGTGACGGTTGCTCTCAACAACCTGCATTCCTCCGATCGAGATTGGGTAAAACAATATCTGGAGAGGAACACAGCCAAACCAGAGGCAGAAATAGCGGGCACTTGCTTTGACCGTCTCACCTATGGTGACAATCGTGCGACGGTGACACAAAAGCTCCGCGATAGCCCATCAGTCAGCAAGACGCTCGATGCCCGNCTTGTTGGGCGCACTGGGCTGAACGGGATTTACCGCACCTCAGTCGCCGGGGAGGAATACCAGCTGTTCTTTCAATGGAGCGACAAGGACGAGCTACAGGAAGTGACCCTTCGCGGGAAGAGTNCGGCCTCCGCTGAATACGCGAAAAGCCTACAGAAACAGTGGCTGGGTCTTGTTTCCAAGCTAACCGAAAGCCACGGCTCCCCCATACAGGCCACCAGCTATCCCTCTCCCGAGCAGCTCTCCGACGGACAACTCCTCGGCTCACATCTCTGGCATACGCCAGATGGCCCCTCCATCCTTCTGTGCACCGGTCAGGTGAGGGGTGAATATCTCGTGGCGGTCAGGTTTACTGCAGAAACGATTTCTCCGAAGTTTCTTGAGGAGATCCCGGCAGAAAAATCAGAAAGACCCCACCACTGAAACGTAACCTGCCTGCNATAGCGGGGACGTGATATCGCCAGGATAAGCGCAAGACCTTGTGCAGTTCTACGGAGCTTCCACGCGGATATATTTCGTAATCCGTCCATGGACATTCCACTCCTGCGCATAAAGAGCGCCATGCACATCAAAAGTGCAACCATGCACCGCAACCAGATCTCCCTCATGCCAGTGCTCAGGAGAAATCTGGTTACTCGCTTTCCGCCGATCTTTCCGCTCATCTCCAAGTCTGGAAATCAACTTGTAGTCCTGACCATATAGAGAAATTCGCCCATCCAGCTCCCCTACCGCAAGGACGTCTCCGTGGATATCAGCGGCACATGGCCGACCCAGCTGGTCATCAATCGTCCTGATGAAATTCCCCTCCATGTCGTAATGCTCCAACCGGTTGTTCTGGCGATCACTGATCAGCAGGGTCGGTTTCTCTCCCCGGGAATCGACCAGAATATTATGACACACGTCGAACTTTCCCTTCTCCTTGCCCTTCCCTCCAAAAGTTTTCACATAGCTCCTATGCTTGTCATAGAGGTGCACAAGCGATTTTCCATACCCGTCCACGATGATCACTCTTCCATCCGGGCTCACGTCCATGTCCGTGGGATTATATTCCCCCCTGCTTTTATACATCCCGGGAACCTCCGGGGGACCGATGATCTGCCACACGACGGTTCCGTCCGGTTTGACGGCAACCACGCGCTTAATCCGGGGCATTGCGAGCAACAGGATTTCCTCCCCCTCCAAGCGACGTACTTTCATTCCATGGACGCCCTTGAACACCTTTCCACCCTTGGTTCTGATCTCCCCACGATAGTTGCCATCTGGCCCAATTACCTGGATCGTGTTGCCAGTCGCAATGTAGACGTTTCCCTTGCTGTCAGCGGCAAGATCACCATGAAGGTTACCAAGTCTCTTCCCCTCCGGATAGTTGGGCCATCCAGGAACCGTTTCGTAGACACCAGCACCCTGACCGGTTCGGGCAGGTGCCGTTCTCTCCGCGCCATGGGCCAGAGACAGGAAAAGGACCAGTGGCAGAAAAACCGAGCAAATTCTCATAACAGTAAAATAGTGTGTTCCGTGCAGTGAAACCCACATCACACTCAAGGTCGATGCCTCTTTATCTTACTCCATTCACACCCCTGGGCTAGCGCCCTCCCCGGGAGGATCTCTCCCGCAACAACCCAGCAACCTTAGGCCTCTGCTTCTGGATCAAATCGACGTTCAGGTCGAGATTGGAACCACCGATAACCCCCTCATAAAACTGGCGTAATCCGCTGCTCCATTGACCGGAAACCGTATCAACTGCTGCTTCCCCCCGCTGGTTTTTCTTAGTGAGCGATGCTCCGTTTGCCAGAAGGAATTCAATCATGTCTTCCCTGCATAGAAACGCGGCCAGATGCAGGGGAGTATTCCCGTCACGATTGTGATAGGAAACACTGACTTTATACTCCTTTACGAGGAGCCTTGCGATGTCCATCCGACCGTGGAAGACCGCCGTAGAAAGTGGCGTCATGCCTCCATCTCCATAACGACGAGCATTCGTAGGTGCTCCAGCCCGAAGTGAGCGTCGGACAGCCGCAATGTCGCCCCGTTCAATCGCCTCCGCCAATCTGTCCCGCAATCCTGAGGGATCATTCGTGGAGCGAGCCTCGCGAGGCGCCGCCTCATCACGTCCGATATGGAAAATAAAGTCATTGCTGAAAAGACCACTGGGGTTCTGGACTTGAAGAAAATGCATTCCCGGAGCCGGAAGGGTCTCTAGTTCGATCGAAATCCGATCCGTCCTGAGATTCCTTACCGTTGCGGGCACTCTCCTGCCATTCACTATAACCGCCGCCCCATCCCTGACATGCCGGGCACCGAGGATCATCGTCTTCTCTTCCCCGTTAAGTCTCGGAAAGCGCTGTCTTCCTACCTGAGCGTGGAGAGACCCCCGCGTCCATAGAGCCGGCTGCGGATGATCGTAGTCGTCATTGACTCCGTGTCGCCCGGTAAGCGTCCCTACGAATGTTCCTGCCGCCGCCGCTTCCAGAAGACGTTCCCGGCTGATCGTCCTAAGTTCCCCATCTGCAGCAGTGACATAGCTGTCGCCATTGAATTGCAGAACTACCGAACGGCCTGCACCTTCTTGAATTTGCACACCGTCACACTGTAAGACAATGCCCTCTTCCCGAGCAGAAGTTTCGAGAGCTTCTATAAGATCGAGGGTCAGCTTTTCGCCTGCAGTGCTCCGGTTCAAAGTTATCTGCCTTGCGAACGAACCAGAAAACCCAGTGCTTCCCTCAGTCACCATCTCCCAGACCGGATCAAACTCTTCTCGTCCCTGCCATGAAAATTGCCAGATCGCCCGCTCGGAATTCCCTGCTTCAGCGACTCGCCGATAAAAATCAAAATCGATAATGTTCAACCGGCCCTGCGGAAGAATCAAAAAGCGGTCATAGGCGCCTCTCCACGTCGGAGCATCCATCCCCGTCCCAGGTGTATTTGTGCTAACCAGAAAGGGCATGCGGTGACAATCACCACAGACATTCATCCTCCTCGATTCCTTGTTACCTACGATGTGAAATTGTCTGAACCCTTCTTCGGCTCTCTCGGTAAGCTTGTTATCGAAAGCCCGTCGCTGCGCAGGCGGGTAAGTGATATTAAGAAGAAACTTTGCCATATCATCCCTCTCCTTTGCCGAGAGAAACCCACGCTTACCCTCATCGTTCTCGGTTGTCGTTCCTGTCATCAACATCGTTGTCGCCAGACTTCCGTCAATGACATGACGCGTCGCACTCTCTGGTTTTGCGGGATCACTGTTAGGAGCCTCGTGACTGCGTATATTCGCACTATTGTTCCCTCCATAAGGATCTCCCGGAATACCATCCCAGTGAAAGGGCGCCGTATCCCGTAAGCCCCGCACAGGCATGGTGGAACGCGGCATGATCTGATTCCCCCCAGTAACAACCGGAGTCTCCAGAACCCAGAGAAGCTGGTCGGTGTGGCCATCCGGATGACAACTGGCACAGGAAAACGTTGCCGTCGTGGAAGCGGAAGCTTTATTGAAAGCGATTCTTCCCATCTTGAATTCCGGATGAGTCGGATCTTCGAGAGCGATACTCGCCTTCACCTTCGGATCGGCCAAATTGCTCAGATCCAGCACCGAAACCGTGTTCGCCACTGCGTTGAGCACCCACGCTCCGGTCAGGGCGCCCCTTTGGTTCTCCACAAGAGCAACACCACGGGGAACGGAATCGACCTTAACCCGTCCGCGGATCGATCCAGTGGTCGCATCCATAACACATACCATATCTGATCCTGCAGCGCTCACCACCAGTGTGGCATCGTCCCCGCTTACCTGAATGTCATAGGGCGTGGCCAAAGCCTCACTCCGTTTCGGATGCCTGGGCGGCCGAGGCTCCAGATCATAGAATTGGGGCCTGGCCTTTTCTCCTGCAGGAACCTTTGTAACCTGATTGAGAAAGGCACGGTTCCCAAGTTCCGCAAGACCATGCTTCCCTGTACCTGCCCGGCCATTGATGTCATTCCGAGCATCTGTCTGCGCAATGAAAACATCTCCTTTCGAATTTACTGCCAGTCCATAAAGCAGTGTTCCGAGAGTATTCACGGTCCTGACGAGGCGGTCGGTCCTCGTATCAAAGATATAAAGATCCCGGTCTGGAACACGAGGGTGCTTGACGATATCGGTCACGTGCCCGAGGGAGAGCACGTTGTTGTGGGCGATCGAGTGCTCATGCGCATTGAAGGTTACCAGGTCACCATCCAGCTTGTAGCCCCCGGAAAGCTGAGTCTTGTTGTTGGATTCGAAAGGAACAACATAGAGCAAACCGTTTTTCACCATGATGGCTCTTGGGTCCTGCGCCGTAATCCTCATTCGCTTCTCAACCTTACGGGTCCGCACGTTGACCACCGCGATCCGATTTTCTGAGGAGAGCGCAACATACGCCTTGTCGTTGCTTGCGAATGCGATCCCGACGGGCTCGTCAAACTGGGTTGCCCTCGTTCGAGAGTCAATGTCCTGAATAGTTGCTACAACGTGGAACCGCGTGGCGCTCTCTGCAGCAAGATCAATCACGCTCACCGAATCGGACACGTGGTTGGAAACCCACAGCTCCCCGCCATCCGGACGCAGAGCTAATCCGACCGGATCCACCCCGACGGGAATCCGCCTTACAATCTTACGGTTTCTCCGATCAATTACATCAACGGTATCAGCCGGGGTATTTACCACGAATACGTGGCCCTCGCTAATGACAATCGGCTTGGAATGTGGGCTCAGAAAGGAGGGATGCCCGACCTTCGCCGGCATGGCCAACANCCCAATNGCGAGACANCTCGCCAGCAGGAAGGCACATGCAGGGACCAGAACTCTCATGACGGGCAGGTGGAATTCTCGATGATTAACATCAGGAAGCAACCAGTTCTGCAAACATCCATCAAAAGCCCCCGCACAATCTGCCGAACTTTTTGCTGGTGGTCAGGGTGAACTCATCCCTCCCCTGACCTGTCTTCCGGAGAGAAGTCTCACCGGGACAAGGGACCGTAATCAAAATGCCAGCACTAGCGACCCTTCCCGAGGCGCTTCCGAAGTTCCGCATTTTCACGTTTCAGGGCCTCCACGGCACGCCTTAGGTCGGCCGCTTCTCCACTCGGCGGCCTCTTTGCGGGAGGGCGCGGCTTCAGAGCCTCCATCGCACGTTTAATATCTTGCCCTTCTCCACCCGGACGCTTTTTAGCGGAAGGAGCCTGCTTTTGATTCCCTCCAAACATTTTTTTCTTCAGCTCCTCAAGTTTCGCCATGCCATCCCGCTTTGACATCTTGCCGTCCTTTACCGCTGCCCAGATTTGTTCCTCGATGGNGCGGAGTTTTCCTTCGCGCTCATTTTTCCCCTGCCCTCCTTGACTCAACTTCTGCCCCGGACCAAACATTTTGCTCTTCATTTCCTCGAGTTTTGCCATGCCATCCCGCTTCGACATCTTGCCCTCCTTCACTGCTGACCAGATCTCTTCTTCGATCTCGCGGAATTTGGCGGCAGCGCCATTCTCTTTGCCCTCATTCCCTGACTTCTTCCCTACAGGATTACCTCTGACGGACTTTTTCATCTCCCTGAGACGCTTTTCTGCATCTTCTTTGGAAATTTTACCTGCCTTTACGGCTTCCTTGATCCGAGCCTCGCCCCGCCGGTAGTCCTCGACGCTAAGCCCTCCCCCTTTCGGCGCTCTCTCCCCAGCATTCGCCTTGCGCATTCCTTCAAGCCGCTTCCGTGCCTCTTCCTTGGAAATCTTACCCTCTGCTACCGCATCTCTAATTCTCTTCTCCCCACGCAAGGGCGTATCGACAGCCTGAGGCCCTTTCCCGGTTCTATTGTCCGCGACCATCCGTCTTATTTGCGCAATCCGCTTTTCTGCTGCTTCTCTGGTAACTTTTCCTGCCTTAACGGCCTCCTTGATCATTGCCTCACGGCGACGATATTCCTCAGCACTGAGTGTGCGACCACCCGGCTTCTCAGCCCCCTGAGCCTTACGCATTCCCTCGAGCCGTTTGCGTGCCTCTTCTCTTGAAATTTTACCTTCCTCCACGGCAGCCCTGATTCTCTTCTCGCCACGAAGGGGCGTATCTGCCTTTTTCGGAGGTTCCTGCCCCTCGCCAGACTTATTCCCGTGATGATCGGCTTGCAGCAGGGAAATCCCTCCTCCAAACAGCTGCAATGCTAAAACTGAGGATGCAATAGTCTTCATGAATTTGGTCGGTCTGAGCTTATATTGTAGAATGGCGGGATAATCGCCCGAACTCCGCAACATTTTTCAAGGCCGGGGTAACTCGGTCGTGCATATCAGACAAGGCAGAAATACGCTTCAGGAGGGCCTCTCTTTAGAAATTTAACGGCCTATAATCAAAACGTCTGGAACCCGGCCTCCGGTATTGTTGTTAGACGGTCAAAGTAGCCACCTCTACACTCTCCGAGGAGACCGACGCAGCGCTACGCAGTAACCTGGTCAGAACATTTCGACGGTCAAACTGATAGGCGAATCGGCGAGCACGCTCCGAAAGGGCCTTGCGCTCATCATCTGACATGGCTGCGACCTCGTTGAGGCAGGCTCTGAGGGCCTCAATATCGCCCGCCGCGTGCTGCAGACAGTTCCCGCCGGAAGCCTCCGGAATTCCTCCAGTCCCGGTCGTGATAACCGGGCCAAGTCCTCCGGCCAGCATCTTCTCCGCAACCGCAATCCCAAACGTCTCAACGAACTCAGGTTGCGGCTTGCTCGGCAGACACCAGGCGTAACACCCATACATGAGAGCCCCTTTCTCCTCATCGCTGACATCATCCAAGATCTCGATCGAAGGGTCTTCANAGACAAGGTCCCTAATCTGTTCCTTCATCGGACCGTTGCCACAGATAATGAGCTTCTTTACCCCATACAATTCACTCTGGCAGAAGGCCGCCACCAAGTCATCCACACCCTTTGCTGGCGCGATACGTGAAAGAAACATGACATACCCATCCCTTTCGAGCCCCCGCGAGGACAGAATGTTGTCAACCCGCTGGAGATCCTCCTCGATTGATATGTAAGCCACTGTATCAATCGCGGGGTAACTTATTTGTACTCTTTCCCTCAGCTGAGTCGCAAAGTCCGTGCCCAATTTCTCATCTACCGCCTCCCCTGATTCAACAATCATATTCTTGGTGAACTCACTCACCGCGACTGGAAGATCATGATCGAGGTAGTTGGCGAGGACCATCTGAGCTGCACCGGTCTGACCAGCCTCCAAGGCATTCCTGACCACATTCGTGATGTCCGAACCCACCGCCTCGCCGACCGTAAAGACATCCGGAGTCCTATCCAGGTTCTGAAACGTCTGCACCGCGTTCATTACCATCTGGCCGTGGGGCACAAGGTAAAGGTCCATTAGCATGACCCTCCCATGCAATACGTGAAGNAGATCCACGAGCTCACCACTTAGAGCGTATCCCAATCGACCATCAAGCACCTTGTAATCACCAACAGGGTTTGGGCGACAGACCTTGATCCCTGCCGAATAACGCGAAACCGTCTCGAGTGGTTTCAACGGAAGCTCACTCTCCTCGAGAACATCAATCGGATAAGTGACAATGTGAACTGATTCCAATCCCATTTCGATGCCCGCCTCAGCAAGATTNCGCGCCTCCGTAGAGTGTCCGCAAATAATTGGGTCCGCCCGGACAACCATTATAAGATGTGACACCTTGACGAGATCTCTCTGATGAAAGGGCCCNTTCCGGCCAGGTAAATGCTCAAGTGAAACGCTCATTGCTTTGTTGATTTGAAAAACCCAACGCAGTTCCCATGCCAGCTTACAGCTCACACCCTGAGGACCTGCTGGCTCAGGAAGCAAATGACGGAGGGCGACTCTCTTTAGCCCATAAAGACGGATTCTCCCCCATCTCCAAAACAAGCTCTGAACCGCCGTGGAACTCACTCAGCCTGAGATAGGAACGCTCAAGGACTCGGCCATTCAGCCACGCTCTCTGGACGTAGATATTATCCTGATGAGCATTCTGTGCCTGAACGACAAAATCTCCTCCCTGTAATTTCATTTTCACACAGGAAAAGACCGGACTACCGATAAGAATCACCGGCATTCCCGCCACAGGAAACAGGCCCATCATACTCCAGACCAGCCACGACGAAAGTCCTCCCGAATCGTCATTTCCCGGCAACCCTCCGGGCCCCGTCGAAAACTGATACCGAATTACGCCTCTTACCACCTCTGCTGCCCGGTCCGGACGACCCACGTAATGGTAAAGGTAGGGCGCTTCCATATCCGGCTCATTGTTGAGACCCTCGAAGCGGTGGACGGTTTCTCCGTGTAACGGCTCCTGGAAGCCGAAGAAGCGGTCGAGGAGATTCACGAAAGACTTTTCACCACCTGCCAGTTTGATTCTTCCCACCATGTCGTGGAGAATCCGAAATGAATAATTCCAATTTTCACCCTCATAATAATCTGAGTCCTCTCTGAGCAACCCGGTATTCTCATCCATCGCGTTNGGCCAGCAACGGAGCAGAGGCAGGCTGTGATCGTAAATCCCCTGGTAGCCAAGCCGTTTCGCCATCTGGGCAATCCCAAAATGGGCGCCGGCGAGATCCAGGGTGTGCGAAAGCGGTTGCACGATCCTGTTTCGAGCGAACTCAGCAAACCTTCCCGTGGCAACTTTCTTGCTCAGACTCGTGCCCCAGAGAAGCCGGAGAATCCAATCCCAGTCCGCTTTTACTCCGCGCATCTGCGCATCCGCGAGGATAATGTGGCACAACCCGGTTGCTTGCTTGTTAAAACGCTCGGGAGCGTTGTCCATCAGGTAGCTTACCGGGAACGCTCCCTCGCGGGTGGCGACTTCACCGAGAAACTCAACGAAGCTTTCACCCCACTCAGGCCACAAGGTCATCAGGAGAGGAAGCTGCGTCTTATATTGGTCCCAGAGAGTAGCGAGATCAAAAAAGAAGGGGCCATCTTGGGAGCTGAAGGGGTTTTCATTCCGGAAATCTGCAGGCTTGAGTGCAGAATGATAAAAGGCGGAATAAAACATCTCCCGTAATTCCTCCGTTCCTCCCCCAACCTCGACCTTGCCGAGGACAACATCCCAATGCTCCGCAGCTTTACGGGCAATCTCCTCCAACGGGTCTGAGTCGACTACCGCGAGAGCTTCTCTACAGCGTTGAAGGGTGCGCAGGGAAAACCCAATCCTGACCTCCAGAGGATCACCGGCACTTTCGGCCTCAAACCATAGCCCGAAGGGAGGCGCTTTCGCTGCTGACTCTCCCGNACGACCAGGTGAAAGAACCTTTGAGGTCTCCCCCGGAAGCTCCGCTCCGTCCTCCCAGAACCCCGCACGGACAGCCCCCTCCACCTCGATTCGGAAGTAGATTGGAATCCCCTCCATCACCACCATCCCTTCCGCGGAAGAGGGTCCCTCCAATTCAGCCCGCCCTTCCTGCGGATAGCTTCGCATGTCATCGACAAGCAACCCCCCCGCAGAAAGATCGATCGCCACTTTTCCCGTCACATTTTCAGGGAATTCGTATCGGTGAACCGCAGTGCGCTGCGTACAGGTTACCTCACAAAAAACATCCTTTTCTTTAAATCGCGCAGAGTAGTAGCCCGGCCAGGCCCGCTCCTCCGAAAGCGCACAACGCTGGCCCAACCCCTCAAGGCCCTTACCTGTGAGAGGAGTTGTCAGCAGATAATTGTAATAAACCCGAATACGGCCGGTCCCCGATTGCTGGAAATGAGCGATTCCCAAGGCTTCAAGTCGCTCAAAAGCCACCGGAGGCGGATCTCCGGTCAAAGAAACGCCATAACGACCATACCCGGTGACATAGGCCCCGGAATACGCACAGGCGGACACCATTCCAAATGGGCAAACCGCCCCCGGATGAGTGTTACCGACAGGAGGCTTAGCCCGCCACCACGTAGCCGCCACTCCCTCCGCTTGTGGCAGTTGCGCCTGCGAATTTCCGAGGAAGGGATCAACCCACTTTGAGTTTCTTTCCCCTTGCCGTTGCTCGAGCATGTCTTCCTGAATAACTCATTCCTGTTTCTTCCAAAGTCATTGGAGCAGAATGCGGTCCAAATGCCCACACTTGCCAAAAAGAAGGAACCGGATACAACCCAGCTTATGAGCAAAATGGTGCGCCGCACGTTTCTGGGAGGCCTGACCTCCGCATCCGCAGCCTCTCTGGTTACGGGTTCCGCCTACGGCAAGAACTCTCCGAACGAGACTCCCGATCTTGCGGCAGTGGGTGTTGGTGGCAAGGGCTGGGTCGATTCAAACGGCGCTGCGAAACATGGAAACATTGTAGCGTTCTGCGACGTCGAGCAGGCCAAGGGAGGCAAGCGGGGCGGATTCTCCGCCGCAGCCAGTAAATGGCCACGGGCCCGCCGCTACACCGACTGGCGGGTCATGTTGGAGAAAGAAAAAACTCTCGATGGGATTACCATCTCGACCCCTGATCATATGCACGCCCCGGTCACCATGACCGCTCTCCAGCAGGGTATCGGGTGCTATACCCAGAAACCCCTGACCCGGACAGTATACGAGTCGCGTCAGGTGACGGCAGCAGCAGCCCGGGCCGGGGTCTCCACCCAGATGGGAAACCAGCACCACAGTGGTACNAGCTACCGAACCTTGGTCGATATCGTTCAGAAAGGCATGATAGGTAAGGTCAAAAGCGCCCATGCATGGTCCAACCGACCAATTTGGCCTCAGGGGATCAACCGCCCTAGCGCCTCAGCCACAGCACCCGATTCCTTGCAGTGGGATCTCTGGCTCGGAGTCGCTCCCAAGCGACCCTTTGCTGCCGGGGTCTATCATCCATTCAAGTGGCGGGGCTGGTATGACTTCGGCACAGGAGCACTTGGGGACATGGGCTGCCATATTATCGACCCAATTTACTGGGCTTTGGGCCTCACTGCACCAGATACAGTCCTTTATGAGGGCCCCGAGCCAACCAAGGAAACCTTCCCGAAAGCAGAGCGTATTTTCTACGAGTTTCCCGGAACGAATCGAACCTCCGGCAAGACCATCAAGGTAACCTGGCATGACGGCGGAAAGGGTCCAGACCCCGCCGAATGCGATCTGCCCTCCGGGACAGTGCTCCCTCCGAACGGCAGCATGTTTATCGGTGAACAGGGTGTGGTGGTTTGTCCCCACGGCTCAGGCAAGCTCCCCTCTCTCTATCCGGAGAAAAAATTCAAGGATCTCGACCTTCAGATTTCCCGCTCTGCCGATCACTACAAACAATGGGTCGACGCCATNGCAGGTAAAGGAAAACCCAGCTCCAGCTTCGACTACGCTGGCCCGCTCTGCGAAACCGTCCTCCTGGGCTGCGTAGCTTCACAGGTGCCGGGCGTCAAACTGGAGTGGAACGCGAAGGCTCTACGGTTCAACAACAGCAAGGAGGCCGATAATCTCCTTCACCAGCAATACCGGAAGGGGTGGGAAGTCCCAGGGCTCTAGNCAGAAACACTTCCGCCATCTTTTGAAGCAGGCGTGTTTCGGGCCAGCGCCAATCCGATAAGAGCTCCAGCGCAAAATCCCATCACGTGAGCAAGCACGTCCACTCTGGATGTAGCATCCTTTCCCCCAGAACCAAACCACCCGAGCAAGATTGCTCCGGCGATAAATGGAAGCGCGAATCCTCCGATCTTGCGGGCCGATCTGGACCGGTAAGCCAGAAGTGCGCTGCTGCCTACCAGTACGCCAAGCGCTCCAAAGGTTGCCGTGGACGCTCCGAGAGACTTGAAGCCTTCAGGAAAATGCAACCACGAGGTCATCAGGTTTCCGAGGGCTCCGCTTGCCAGAATGGAAACCCAACCACGGACAGGTCCGAATGTCCGTGCAACAAACACACAGAAAACTCCACCGATCAATACGTTCCCAAGCAGATGTCCCGCATCGGCATGCAGAAACAGCGCGGTGAAGCAGCGATGCCACTCTCCTGCGCCAAAAATACCTTCGCTGGAATTACAATACTTCGCCACCATGGACTCTGTCTGCCCCATGAAGGCAACCATCAATATGGCCGTCCAGAGGAGCAAAAGCTCCACTCCGGATTGGTGCAAAGGAATCTCTGACACCCGCTCTGGCGGCAGCGTCTGCTCTTCCGTGTAGAGCCGGAACTCCTCCACGATCGCCACCTTGAAGGCAGGCTCTGCATAGAGAAGGAAGCGCGGACCTTCCGCCTCCTTACTGATCCAGCAGTTTAGGTTCATTGCCAGAATGACCAAGGCATACTCGTTGACGTCCGTCACACCTTCAAATTCACCCACTCGGACAAGCTTCCCCTCCTTAATCGCCTGATCAAAATCAACCATGCTTCCAGGATGAGAGTCCAACACGAGTAGGGCCCTCAAACAAGGTTCACCTCCGGAACATGCCAGAGGAATGCGAAATTCCTCTCGATCCTCACGNCGATCTCGTTCTCGATACTTCCATGATTCGGAAGACCACTCTCCTGTTCGCTTCCTGCCTCCTGTTCTCCGGTGCAATGGCAAAACCCCGNCTGATTGTTCTGACCGATATCACCAACGAACCCGATGATGAGCAGTCCATGGTTCGCCTGCTCTGCTATGCGAACGAGTTCGACATTGAAGGTCTCATTGCTACGACCTCCTGCTGGCTCCGCAATAAGACTGCTCCAGAGAAGATTATCGAACGAATTGAAGCCTATCGACAAGTCCGCAGCAACTTCATGGCGCATTCAGACGGCTGGCCGGAAGCAGACACTCTCCTGCAGACCGTGAAGACGGGTGTTCCTGTCTTTGGTATGCAGGGAGTTGGCGAAGGACACGACTCTCCGGGCTCAGAGCATATTATCAACATCGTGGACCAGAAAGATAACCGACCGGTTTATGTTTCTGTCTGGGGTGGAGCCAACTGTCTCGCCCAGACACTCTGGAAAGTAATGAAGACACGCAGCAAGACGGAAGTCGATACGTTCATTCGCAAGCTGCGGGTCTACACCATTTCTGATCAGGACGATGCCGGTCCCTGGATGCGTAACAGGTTTCCCGACCTCTTCTATGTTGTCAGTCCCGGTCATGAAGAAGGTCAGGGCGGGTCCTATCACTACGCTACCTGGGTGGGCATCTCGGGAGACCGGTTTCACGGGCGCTTCCGGGGTCCTGACTTTTCACTTGTAGATAACCCATGGCTCGACCTGCATATCCGGAAGAACCATGGCCCACTCGGGGCCATGTATCCACGCACAACCTACCTCATGGAAGGNGACACTCCTTCCTTCTTCTGGGCCCTTCCCAACGGACTCAACTTCCCGGAGCATCCAGACTGGGGTGGTTGGGGAGGGCGCTACGAACTCTACACCGCACCTCCCAAACGATACTACCACCAACCCGAGACCCGGCCCATCTGGACCAACGCAATGGACGAAGTAAAAGGTGTGGATGGCAAATACTATACCAGTAATCACGCCACAATCTGGCGCTGGCGGGAAGGGTATCAGCACGACTTCGCCGCCCGGCTGGACTGGAGTCACCNGCCCGAGTTCAAGGGAGCCAATCACCACCCCGTTGTCACCGTGAATGGAGATCGGAGCCGAGACCCCGTCTTCCTCACGACGTCACCAGGCGCACCTGTCACTCTGGATGCCAGTGCAACCTCCGACCCTGACGGCGATGAGCTCTCTTTTCACTGGTACCCGTATCGGGAAGCTGGCTCTTTCCCGCTGACTATCTACTATCGGAACCTCAAGTGGCAGGGTGACAAAACCTCCGTTCTCACGCTCAACGCCCCGGCAACAAACTCCCCGGCGACAATCCACTTTATCCTGGAAGTTCGGGATAAAGGACGACCCAGCCTGACCGCTTACCGTAGAGTGATCCTGAAAGTTGACCCCGAGCACCATGATTAAAACGGCTCCTTCCCGCCTGCCCNGTACNGTCTTCGGCAAACCTGCCTTCCGGTGAGTTCATTCCGGACCACCTCATAATGTCTGGCAATCTCGCTTGGCTNATTATAAAATTTCCTGTATAANTATACGGATTAATTTCCTCGNCTCATGCTCGAACTCTTTGGCAAAAACGATCGAAAGCCTTCTCATTGTGACGGGTATTCGCGGCGAGACTTTCTGAAGGTGGGTGGAATGGCTGCAGGCGGGCTCTCTCTGAGCCAGCTCCTCGGCATGGAGGCGAAGGCCAAGACCGGATCTTCTCACAAGGCAGTCATCAATATCTATCTCCCTGGCGGACCGTCCCATCTCGACATGTTCGATCTGAAGCCGGATGCACCTTCCGAAATCCGGGGAGATTTTCAGCCGATCTCAACGAACGTTCCAGGGATACAAATCTGCGAACTCTTCCCCAAACTTGCAAGAATGGCAGACAAGTATGCCATCATCCGCTCCCTTGCCGACTCAGATGGAGCCCATGATTGCTACCAGTGCATGACTGGCCATAAGAAGAGGGACAACGCCCCGGCTGGCGGCTGGCCGGCGTGGGGATCGTGGGTCTCAAAACTGCAGGGGTCCAAACCTGGCATACCTGCTAACGTATCGCTCATGTATCCTACCGGAAATCGAACATGGGGTGAGGCCGGTACNGGTGGATTCATTGGCAATTCCCATGCGCCGATGGGACTCGTCGACAAAGATCCCAACGCTCGAGCCAAGAGCATGACNCTCCAAGGCATGTCACTGGATCGCCTGATGGACCGTGAAGCTCTTCGGGCATCAATGGACAGGCTGAAGGCCAACATTGACACCACTGGCCAGATGGAAGGCCTCGACACCTACAACCGGCAGGCCNTTGAAATTCTTGCCGATGGAAATCTGGCAGCTGCCCTCGATGTCTCTAAGGAGCACCCCAGCGTGGTTGAGCGTTACGGAATCAACGACCCGAAATATCAGAGAGACGGCGCTCCCAAGATGATTCGAAACTTCCTNGTNGCCCGCCGTCTCGTGGAGGCCGGAGCNAGNGTGGTATCACTGAACTACAGTCGCTGGGACTGGCACGGTGGCGACGGCCTGAATTTCCCTCGCTCTCGTGAGGANTTCCCACTCCTCGACCAAGGCCTCAGCGCTCTTATTACGGACCTCCATGAACGCGGCCTGCAAGACGACGTCTCTGTCGTGATGTGGGGCGAGTTCGGGCGGACCCCAAAGATCAACAAGATGAACAGCCGTGATCATTGGCCTAAAGCCAACTTTGCCTTTGTGGCCGGTGGAGGAATGAATCTGGGCCAGGTGATTNGTGCAACTGACAAGCATGGCAATGAACCTGTAGAGCGCCCCGTCAAATTTCAGGAAGTCTTTGCCACTCTTTACCACAATCTCGGGATAGATCTTTCGAGTGCAACGGTGGAAGATTCCAGTGGCCGACCCCATTTCCTCGTCGACCCTGGGATCAAGCCAATGCGAGAACTGGTCGGTTAGAAACCGTTGCCGCCAACCTCGGACCGAGCGTACACGATCAAGGCTGCCCGCATTATCATTGCACCGCCGCCTTGGAAAACACACTGAGGACGACCACCCCGGTCACGATCAGGGCGATACCTGCTATCGCTCCCAGATCTAGCTTCTGCTTGAGGAGCGTCCAGCCGATCAGACTGATCAGAGCCATGCCGATTCCGCACCAGAGAGCGTAGGCTACACCAACTGGAACTGTCCGAAGAGTCAGGGACAACATATAGAAAGCCAGCGCATAAGCCCCCACTACTAAAAGAGAAGGCCCCAGCTTGGAAAAGCCCTCCGTTGCCCTCAGAGCGGATGTTCCCACCACCTCAGCAATAATCGCTACAGCAAGATACACGTAACCTGTCATCAGATTCTCCCGGTGCTCCGGTAACCAATACTCGACGAAGCCAGGCAAGACATCAAGCCTCGACGAAGACTCCGCTTCCTATCAGGAGTCTGACTGATGTCTCACGCAAGAACTTCCTTGATGACATGGCCATGCACGTTGGTCAGTCGACGCTCAAGACCATTGTGATAATAACTCAACCGCTCATGATCGAGACCGAGAAGGTGGAGGATAGTGGCGTTGAAATCATAAACCTCCACGGGATTCACCGCTGCCTTGTAGCCGAATTCATCACTCTCACCGTAAGAGAATCCTTTTCGGACTCCGGCCCCGGCCAGCATGCAGGTAAATGTATCCGGGTTGTGATCCCGGCCGGTCCCATTACTCTGAAGGAAAGGCATCCTGCCAAACTCGGTGCACCAGACCACCAGCGTATGATCAAGCAGACCTCTGCGTCCAAGGTCCCGGATCAGGGCCGCCGTCGGCTGGTCCATGATCTCTGCCTGCATGGCATGGGTTTTCAGGATGTCCGAATGAGAATCCCAGTTAGTGATCCCGTTGCCTCCTGAGGGGTCACTGCCGTTAAACAGCTGCACGACTCTCACTCCCTTCTCCACCAGCCTTCGCGCCAGAATACAGTTCTTGGCGTAGGCCTTTTTCAGATCGGTCCCCTTTTCCGTTCCGTATTCGTCGTGAATGAAACTCGGTTCCCCCGAAAGGTCCATCATGTCAGGTACGGATGTCTGCATCTTACCGGCAAGCTCGTAACTCGCTATGCGCGCAGCGAGGTCAGCGTCTCCCGGATACTGCTCGAGGTGCTTCCGGTTCAGATGGTGCAGAAGACTTACCGTCTTCCTGTCATCTTCGGCTGAGAGCGAACCTGGACGATTGAGGTTAGCGGGAGGGTTCCGGGCATTAAAATCGGTGCCCTGAAACGAAGCGGGTAGAAAACCATTGCCAAAATTGTTCTTTCCGGAGCGAGCTAATCCACGAGGGTCATTAATCGCAACAAACGCAGGAAGCTCACTGCACTCTGATCCTAGCGCATAGGTAACCCACGCTCCGAAGGAAGGGAAACCCTCCATGGTGAATCCTGTGTTGAAAAAGTTCTCCCCCTGTGGATGCGCACTGGTCTGGGTATGCAGGGAATGGAGAAAGCAGAACTCGTCAGCAAGGGCCCCCATTTCAGGGAGAAGCTCGGAAGTCATCTTTCCCGTCTGACCCCGGGGCTTAAACTCCCAAAAAGGCTTGGCGATATTGCCGGTAGGACCCTCGAATGTGACGGAAGGCAGGCCCGGGGGCTTTTGCCCATGCAGTCTCTCAAGAGCCGGCTTGTAGTCGAAGGTGTCGACGTGACTGACGGCCCCGGGGCAGTAAATTACCAGAACCTGCTGAGCTGCCCCATCGAAATGCCCTCCCCGCGGAGCATAGGGCTGATCGGGGTTAATCGCCGGTCGGATCGGCGTCTTGTGACTTGAGGCGGCCCGCTGCGTGTCCTCCGCTGCGAGCAAATGGGCCAACCCGAGGCCTCCAAGGGAGAACCCGGTATTGCGCATGAAATTCCTCCGACTGAGTAAATGCCGGCCGTGAGGACTGATCTGCTCTGGGTTGTTCATTATGTCAGGGATAATACCCTAGAAAGTATTTGTGCGTTGGCCATTGAACCGTCTCACGGAAGGAATCCAAATTCATTTGAGTTCATCAGACTCCGGGCAATCAGTTGGAGCGCCACATTCTCACAAGCCTGCACTTCATCGACCCGCGGAGAACGGCTCAGGAGGCAATCAAACAGCCAACGAATCTGGCTGTTCTTGTCGTCCCCTCCCTCCCGCTTCGCACGCTCCGCAATGAATTTGGACTGCTCGACGACGAAGGGACTGTTCATCAGGTTCAGAGCCTGAAGTGGAGTCGTGGAAATGGGCCTCTTATCCCGGACCTGACCACAATCAGGAAAATCAAAAGCTGTGAAGATCTGGTCATCAACGCGCCTCATGCGTTCCTGGTAGAGCATCCGTCGCCATGTCCGCGGGCCGTGGTTGTCTACTACTTCCCACTGCGCGTAGGTCTTTTTCACGTTGTGTATCCGGTAACTCCGCCCTCCAATCCTGCGGTCCAGCTTACCGGAGGCTTGAAGAATACTGTCACGTAAGACCTCGGCTGCAACGCGCCTCGGAGGGAACCTCCAGAGCAGACGACTTCCTGCATCAATCTTACTCGCCTCTTGTGAAGGACGGCTGGAACGACGGAAGGACTCCGACNTGACCAGCATCCGGATCATTCCTTTCATGGACCACGGCTTTGTCTGATACTGGGTTGGCGATACAAACTCCGCAGCGAGCCAGTCTAAAAGTTCGGGATGACTTGGAGTTGCACCTGCACTGCCGAAGTCACTTGGAGTGGACACAATTCCCATGCCAAAGATGTGGTGCCAGATCCTGTTCACCATCACCCGTGCAGTCAATGGGTGGGTGCCGGCAGCAAGCCATCTTGAGAATTCCGCTCTACGTCTTGCCCCTCCCGTTTGGGAATCCAGCCCGAGGCTCCCCTCAAGAATATCAAGTCCTGCCGGAGCCACCTCGTCCTTTGGACTCTCCGGACTTCCCCGGAGAAGCACGTACGTGACTTGCGGCGGAATGAGACGGCCAACAAACCCCGTCTGCGGACCCTCCTCTGCCAATTTCGAGATTAACTGCTGAATTTCAGCAAGGGAGTTCTTTCTCTCCGGATGGAGCTCATTGAGTGTCCGCGTGAGATACCACGTTCCCACCGCAGGCTTCCATGTCCCATCTTGCTGACGGATTGCGAGATCAAAATCATAGCGAGGCAGGTAAGGCTTCTGGGTCAGGTAATCCGTATCGAAATAATACTCTCTGTTGCTACTAAGACGGAGGCGCTCTATTGTCACCGGTTCTACGAAGTCCACTTGGACCCATGGCTTTTCCTTTGATTTCTGGTCCGCTTTTCCCCGCCATGCCATAGTTCCAAATTCGCCATCATTGATACGCTCTACGGGATGGCGCCCCTCATTTCCCTTGGAAGGGAATCCGCGGACTGTGGCGCCCTCTCCTCTGTGGGCTAAGTTAAGCTTTTTGTCTGCCGGCCCGAAGACCTGTAACTCATCTATTGTGACGCTCGGACTCTTGAAGCGAATTCGGATCGCCTGGGTCTTAACTGCTCCAAAATGCCATTCGCGAAAGGCGCCCCAGTTCTCCTCCCAGCCCCCGGTTCTTCGAAGCTTTTGCCTCTGTTCAGCAATCCTGGACCATAGCTCTTCACCCCTTTCACGACGTGGATGAGAGGGGTCAAATTCTGGAAAGCGGCTTCCGAATTCAATATCCTGAAATACCGCTGCCATCGCATAGTAGTCTTTGATGCTGATGGGATCAAACTTGTGGTTGTGACAGCGGGCGCACCCGATTGTCATTCCCATGACGGATGCTCCAACGGTTTGCAGGATTTCATCCATCCGATCAGCCCGTGCCTGCCGAATCGCTGATGGTTCACGCCCCACCGTGGCCGCAGGCACATGCGGTCCTGCGACAAGGAACCCAGTTGCCTCCCCGGAGCCAAGGGAGTCTCCGGCAATCTGCTCGCGGACAAACCGATCATAAGGACGGTCTTCGTTGAAGGCCCTCACAACGTAGTCCCGATAATGCCACGCGTTCTTCCGATAGAGATTAGATTCAGACCCATTAGACTCCGCCCAGCGGATCACATCCAACCAGTGCTGAGCCCAGCGCTCACCAAAGTGAGGCGAAGAGAGAAGTTCGTCTACTAACTCCATGTAGGCACCCTCGGCATCCGCAGCATAATCCTCCAGAAACCTCGCTACTCTCTCTGGCTCTGGAAGAAGTCCAGTAAGAATCGTCGATACACGCCGAACCAAGGAGCGCGGATCAGCCGGCCCATTCGCAGTCAGACCTCTTCTGATGAGCTCCGTATTAACGAACGCGTCAATCGGTTTGCCGCCGCGCGCAGGAAGCTCGGGGCGGACCACCGGAGCGAAGGACCAGTGGTCAGACTGTATTTTTTCGAGAGCCTCCATCTGCCCTGGCCACTCAGCACCGTCCCGGATCCACTGTTCCAGAACTTCGATTTCCTCGTCACTCAGACGCTGCCCCTTGGGAGGCATCTGATCAATCTCGTCCTTGCTGCGGATCCGGTCGATAAGGTGGCTTTTTCCAGTATCTCCCGGCACCAACGAGGCGAATCCCCCGTCACCGCCACGAAGAAGAGATAACCTCTGGTCTACCCGCAAACCAGCTTTCTGGGTGTCAGGCCCATGACACTTCAGGCAATGATCCTCCAGAATCGGAAGAACATCAGCCTCATATTCGACTGCGTGAGCGACAGGCGGCAGCAGAAATAAGGTGATGAGTAACCCTGACCTCATGCTAGGGAACGGTTACCCACCCCTTGCCTGAATTCAAGCCCCGGTCAGTGCCAAAATTCTACCGAATCCCTACTTTCTACCCTAAAATACCTCCCGATTGGAGGATCTCTCTACCCGAAACCNNCGCGCAGGATCTCCATGCTTTTGATGACAGGCAAGTTCTCTGACAGCCTACCCCTTCGCAGGTTTCTTGGCGACCCGCTCCTTGGCAGCCTTCTCCCTAGCAGCCTTCTCCCTAGCAGCCTTCTCCCTAGCAGCCTTCTCCCTAGCGGATTTTTCCCGCGCTGATTGAGCCCTCGAAGCCTTCTTCTTTGGAGGGCTCTTCTTAGCAGCTTTCTCCTTAGCTACCTTCTCCCTAGCAGCTTTTTGCTTAGAAGCTCTCTCCTGGGAAGCCTTCTCCTTTGTCGCCTTCTCTCTAGCGGACTTTTCCCGCGCTGATTGACCTCTCAAGGCCTTCTTCTTTGGAGAGTCCTTCTTTGCAGCCTTCTCCTTCGCTGCCTGCTCCTTCGCTGCCTTTTCCTTCGCGGCTTTCTCTCTCGCAGCCTTCTCCCTTGCAGCCTTCGCCTTGGCGGCCTTCTCCCTCGTAGCCTTCGCCTTCGCAACCTTCGCAGCCTTCGCCTTCGCAACCTTCGCAGCCTTCNCCTTNGCANCCTTCTCCTTGGCAGCCTTCTCCTTGGCAGCCTTCTCCTTGGCGGCCTTCTCCTTGGCGGTCTTCCCCTTAGTGGCCTTCTCCTTAGTCGCCTTCTCCTTAGTCGCCTTCGGCTTGGCAGCGTTCTCCTTAGTGGAGGCTGGACTGAATGATTTTACGTGCTCTTCGCTCAAAAGTGGGCTGGCGAACAGTG
>PARF01000044.1 GCA_002709915.1 Roseibacillus sp.
CTGCTACCGAGCCTGCAACCGAGCCTGCAACCGAGCCTGCAACCGAGCCTGCAACCGAGCCTGCAACCGAGCCTGCTACCGAGCCTGCTACCGAGAAGCCTTGACGGCTTCAATTCCACCTCTTTGGAACTTCCTTCCATGCCGTGGCCCTCGCAAGGGGCATGCTGAAAGGGCATGACTAGCGATTCTGAGCAGACTGTTTGGTCTCGTCCGGAAGTGTTTCCGGGTAAACCTAAAACGGCAGGGTATGGTTCCGTTTCGCCGAGGGGCCGGCAATTTGAGTGTCAGAGCTTGGAGGAGCTGGCTCATCATATTCGGCATAACCGGGAGAGAGTGGAGGCGGTGTGGATGCCAGAGCGTGAGGAGCTGATGCCTCCGGAGGCAGTGGCAGAGCTCGTGGAACCATTGCGGGAAAGGCGTCTCGAGCAAACTGGATTGGACGAATCAAACGCGCGCCGGAATACCCTGATTTTTACGATTCTGGTTCTTTGGGCACTCTATGCGAACTTAATGAAAGGCACCAAACCGACGGAATCCCTCTCAGTAGGTCTAGCGGGAATCTTGCTTACCGTTCTCGGTCTCGTGCCCTGGTATGATGCCTGCCGTGAGCGCAGATCGGCGAAGGCCTTGAACGAGCAGACAATGGCAACGGAAGAGCGGGAGGCACGTTTCGATTATTGGCTCAAGCATCACCGGATTTGGTTCACACGGGTTCTTATCGTTCTTTTGGCAGGATGCGGAGCTATCCAGCCTTGGGTTGGGTTGGAGACTGCCGTTGAAGTTGCAGGACTTCGCGCGGGGGGCCTCGATTTAGCGGAGTGCTATCGTCTTTTGACGGCGCCGTTTTTGCATGGACACCCTCTGCACTGGGCACTGAACATATGGGGGATATGGTATCTTGGCAGGCGCTTGGAGTCCTTGGCTGGCTGGTGCCATCTTTCGTTCGTGATAGCGATTTCCATGCTCGCGGGGGGACTAGCTACGAGCTATCTCATGCCGGACAAGGCTGCGATTGGCGCTTCGGGAGGGGTATTGGGCCTGCTGGGATTTCTACTTATTTTCGAATCCTTGCATCAGCAACTGGTTCCCCGATCCTCTAGAAGGCGTTTGTTGGGCGCCTTGGGAATAACGTTTATTGTCGGGTTTATCGGGTATCAGTTCATCGATAACTTCGCGCACGGGGGGGGATTACTGGCTGGGATGCTTTACGCTGGAATCGTCTTTTCGCGTTCGGATTCCAACCGACGACCTCGAGCGACCAAGAGGGATATCGCGTTTGGGGTGACCGGTCTCCTCATATTGGCCACCTCCTCGATATGGGCTGGGCTGCTGTTGCTCGGGGCGTGACCTTGGCAGGAGAGTCCAGGTGTGGCGGAGGTGAGGCAGAGAAAGGCGGGGCCGCGCTCGCCAAGAAAATGTGCGACAACGCGAAGGAGAGCACTTGCGCGCGTATTTACTCTTTCCAGTCCAAAGCCCCTTTTTTCAGGACGTAAACGTAGGCTACTGCGAGGACCGCAACGAATGAGGCCATGGAAAGCAGAGCCATGGAGTTGGTAAGGATAAGTTCCCTAAACTGGACTGCCCATGGATACATAAAGACAACTTCGATGTCGAAGATGACGAAAAGCATGGCGACCAGGTAAAACTTTACACTGAAGCGCGGAGCCCCTTCACCGATCGGAAGCATTCCGCATTCATAGGGCACGTCCTTGACCCCTGTTTTTCGACCGAGTTTACCAAACGCAACACTCGCTATCAGCATGGAAGCACAAAACCCGATCGCGACCAGGGTTTGCATCAGAACTGGAAGATAGTCAGGAAGCATGGACTAATTAGAAATAATAAACCTGCGCCAGACACTGGCGCAGGTGTTAAAGAATTACTAGCGGGAACCTGTCCAGCTGACAATCTGATGAAACCTATTCAGGCCTGCTGCTGCTGGGCAGCGATGTTGTCGCTGTGGGCCTCCTCAATGCGATCGAGACCTTTGTACTCCTTACCGCTTTTCTCAACGAGACCGCGGGTGACAAGATTTTGGAGCTTTTCGTAAGCACGGAGCCGGAGCATTTCTTCGCCGCCGCTCACTGCATTGCGCTCCTTCAGCCGATCATAAACCAGCTCAAAAAGGTCGTTGAAGCCGAAGAACTTGTCGTCATCTCCGAGCACATTCACCAATTCGTCAGTGACGTGATCAGGGAGCCGACGTGAAAATCGCGTTCTTTTCGTGGTAGCCATAGCGAGAACATTTTAGCAGCGAACAGGCAAAAATGCGATATGAAAAAGGAAGTAGCTCATATTTTTTTCAAAATCCTTACAAGTAAAATATTCATTTATATTAGAAATAAGCCTATAAGGGTCTTGTTTTCCCCAAGTTTTTGACTTGGATGGCATATTTTTGAGCCCTAATCCTGAGCGTGTGATCGCGCGTTTGCGAGGTGAGGTGGTAGAAGCTCTTCCCAACCGGTTGGTGGTGGATGTCGCCGGGGTTGGCTACCAGATTCTTGTTCCGATTTCGTCCTTTGACCGCCTCAGCCCTAGGCAAGGGCAGGAGATCTCCCTCCTGACCCACCTTCATGTCCGTGAAAATGCCCTTACTCTCTTTGGGTTTTCCAGTCAGGAGGAGAGGGACATTTTTCTTCTGCTGGTAGACCGTGTTAGTGGAATAGGCCCGACGATCGCAATGGCAGTTTTGAGCGGCATGGCCGTCGAGCGCTTTAAGCAGGCTGTCGTGGATGAGGACACGAAGGCGCTTGCGACAATAAAAGGGCTCGGGAAGAAGACCGCCGAGCGTATCGTTCTTGAGCTCAAAGATAAGGTGGGAGTGGCCGAAACTTGGCAAGTGGGAGGGGAGGCTACTGAGGCAGGGGTTGCGTCCCGGGACGCAGAACTTGCGCTCCTCGCGCTTGGCTTCAAACAGGCAGATGCCCGGAAAGCGATAAAAGTGGTGTTGGAAAAGGATCCCAGTATGGCCGCTGAAGACCTTATCAGAGAGGGATTGCGGGAGCTCAGCTAGGGTTCGTGCCAACTCACGGGACCCAGAGGAAGAGGCTTTCCTGTTTGCAGTCGAGGCCGGTCCTCGGGCAGATTGCTCCCCGATGGGGCTGGGTCTTGATGACTTCATGAGTGATGCCGGAGCGGTAGGCTTTTGCGAAGGCCGTGACTGGCTCTTTTCGCCTGAACCTCTGACGCTGTCACCTGCGGAAGTTTCTCAATTGGAGCGGCTCGGTCATCCCCTGCGTATGTTTCAACAGGGATGTGACCGGATCTATCGGCGGAGCGTAAAGGGCACTTTGCCAAGTTGGATAGCTGGATTACTCGACAGTGGAAAACCCGAGTGGTTGATAAAGGCCCAGCAATCGGAGGATTTGCGAGATGTGGCACCCCGGGTCATCCGCCCCGATCTGCTGATGACCGACAACGGATTCGCCCTGACAGAATTAGACGCAGTCCCGGGGGGAATAGGGATCACGGGATGGCTTTCGCAACGCTACGGGGCAGAGGGCTACAGGCTACTAGGGGGGGCGGCAGGCATGGTAGAGGGCTTCCGCTCTCTCATGCCAAGTGGCGGCGAGGTTCTTATTTCAGAGGAGTCCGTGGATTATCGTCCGGAAATGGAATGGTTGGTTAACGCTCTTAACGGGGCCGGGGAGGGGCCATGGGGCATTGCATCGGCAGAGAGATTCGAGGACAGCAACACATCAGATAGACTTTATCGCTTCTTCGAGCTGTTCGACTGGGAGGCGATTCCCGCGCTCTCGTCCCGTGCGAGGTGCCGGAATCTCACCCCTCCCTGCAAGCCGCACTTTGAGGAAAAACTCTGGTTGGCCCTTCTCTGGTCGCCGAGTTTGCGAGAAGTTTGGGACGCAGAGGTCAGAAGGAGTCATTTGCAGAGGATCAGGGAACTCGTGCCCTTCGGATGGGTTGTCGACCCGATCCCGCTACCACCTCACGCGAGCCTGCCCCGCCTCGAAGTGCACTCATGGCAGCAGCTGGAAAACTTCAGTCAGAAACAGCGGAGATTAGTTCTCAAGGTCAGTGGCTTCAGTGAATTAGCCTGGGGCAGCCGGGGGGTGGTGATTGGTCACGACGTCTCCCAGGAAGAGTGGGGAGCGGCCTTGAGTGCAGCGTGCGAGGGATTTGAAAATCAACCGTATATTCTGCAGGAATTCCGGGAAGCAAAACTAGTGGAGCACTCCTACTTTGATCCCGTGACCGGTTCTCAGAAAATAATGAGAGGTCGAGCTCGGCTCTGTCCGTACTACTTCGTCAATGAAGAGGGAAACATCAATCTAGGAGGCTGCCTCGCTACCATCGTCCCAGCTGACAAAAAGAAGATCCACGGGATGCGGGATGCCATTCTTACCGTCTGCGAGGCAGGAGAATGAAAGAGCTTCTGGCGGAAGCGTTTTGGTCCACGGGCGGAGTGGACAAGGTGAACCCTACTTAATCAACCCGGCCTTCTTGAGCGTGGAGTAAGCGCCGTTCTTATTGATGGTCTTGAAGGCCTTGCAGCTTGCTTTCACCTTCACGTAGCGCCCCAATTCCGGAACCCAGACTCTCTTGGTCTTCAAGTTTGGCGACACGGAGCGCTTAACCGTTTTCGTCACGTGACGACCGATACCGCCCTTTTTCTTCGCCAATCCGGAACGGTGGATTCTACGCCCCATGCGGACGCGGGAACCTCTAATGCTGCAGACTCGTGACATTGTGTAGGGGGATCGGGATTGCGGGGCGGGGAGGAAAGCGGTGATTCGCCAGCCGGTCAAGGAATTTCGAGGGCCTAGGATCACCAAAGCCTATGAAATCCAGTCTGGGAGAGGGCCTGTTCAGTCTGGAAAAGTTCAGGGATTTGAAGTCGGGTAGCTCCATACGATGTTTTTTGCGGGCTCGGTGCCAGCCGGCCACTCGATTGAGATTACCGGTGTTCCATCCTTTTTCAGCTGATAGACGACCTTCTGTCCCTTCGTTATGGCCGCCCCCGGAGTTTTCAAGGCTGTTGGCGTCAGGGCTTCCAGGGTGGGTGGGTAAGATCCATGGATCAAGCGATGAAGCTCAATCTCGATAGCCCACCGTGCGGCGAGGATTTCTCCGTCCGCTTCAAGGGTAGTGGAGAAGGGGCCGCTGAAACTGGAAGCCATCATCAAGCTTGGTGCGTTGATATATTGCGAGAGCCCTTGGGACCGGGCCTCAAGTCGTTCCTCATAATCCCTGATGCCGGAACGGGTAGCTTGCTGGGCAAGCTTTCCTCCGGGTGCCAGAATGCATTCCTGGAGATCCCGGCAGTAGGAAAGTCGATTCGCAGCCAGAAAAAAACGACTGAGTGCGGGGGCCTTTCCACGGCCGCCTACCCCGGAGAAATCCTGGAGTCGATCCATAAGCCCTAGAACTTGTCCCCGGGATACTCGGATGACTTTAAGAAGTCGGTCGCGTGCTGGGGGAATAGTCGAGAGCTCCTTGCCTAACTTTCGAAGGTCTTCTTCTCTCCACCTATTACCTGTGAGGCCGTCCCACAGAGCGCTGAGAGCAATTGAGCGAAGGTTGCATTCAGCGAGGAGGTTCATCAGCAGGGGATCCTGTCCCACCGCGGAGGAGAGGCGCAGGCAGCTCGTGATATCGGCAGCCGCCCCCGATTGGTTTCCGGAATGAAGGCTCAGCGTTGCACGAAGGAGCAAGCCATGAGCCGCATTCAGGATCTGCATGCCAGAACTCTCCGTCTCTAAGAGAAGGAAGGCGTCGTGCCATTGATGCGGGACGTGATAGTAAGGCCTCTCTGCCAGCGCCTCCGAGAGCTGGTCGAGCTGATCGCTCACGGGTTGATTGAGGCGAACAAGTTCGGCGATACGTTCCTTCTTGCTGCCTGATAGAGTTACCGACGTAATTTTGGATAAATCGGACTTCTGCATGGTAGCGGGATTGGCCCTGAAGTCATACTGAGCCCCAGGGCACGCCGGATTTGCGCGAAACGCAGCAAACCAGGTTTGGGCGGGAGATCCGCTCTTTTCCAGATTCTCGAAAAGGGGATGAAAAGCGAGATTCTGCGATTTCGGAACAGGAGAGGGAAGGTAATGGCTGATGGCGAACGGATCACGACTACTCCATTCGGTCTTGTATTTTTCCCATGCTTTTTCCGTGTTGGCTCTGAATACAAGGAGAACGACAACAGGAATCAGGAGCGTCAGCATTGCCGCAGAAAGAAGCCATTTCCACCAAGAGCGTTTTCTCCTCTGCACGGACATACCCTCCTATAGGGATGGAAGCCTGCCGTGATAAGGGCAAATCGGGATTAGCTTCATTCACGCGGCGTCTTTCAACTTGCCGAGGGAATAAAAAATTTTCTCGTGAGGCAGAGAAACAGGCTTTAATCGTGCGCCATGCTCGATCAGAGAGTTGCATGGATTACAGGATGCTCACGCGGTCTGGGGCGGGCAATGGCTCTTGGGCTCGCTGAAAGAGGATGGTTGATTGCCGGGCTTGCGAGGAGTGCGGGCGCCGTTAAGGAGGTAGCAGAGTGCCTTGGCGAGGGGCACTTTCTGGCATCGGTTGATGTGGTGGAGGAAGACGAGGTGAAAGCCTTCTGTGCGGCTGCTGCGCGCGAGCTCGGGCCGCCACGGCTTCTCCTGAATAATGCGGCTCTCATTCATGAACCGGCTCCGCTGTGGGAGATTGAGAGCGATGAATTCGATCAAGTGATAGATGTTAACATCAAGGGAGTAGCGAATGTTTTACGCCACGCAGTACCGATCATGATCGACCAGAATAAGGGGGTGATCGTGAATTTCAGTTCCGGGTGGGGTCGATCTACCTCGCCAGAGGTAGCTCCTTACTGCGCGACCAAGTGGGCGATTGAGGGAATGACTCAGGCTCTGTCCAGCGAGTTGCCTGAGAATCTCGCGGCAGTGGCATTCAACCCCGGAGTCATCGATACGGATATGCTTAGAGCAGTATGGGGTGAGGGGGCGTCCGAGTGCCTGAACCCGCAGCAGTGGGCAGAGAGCGCCCTGCCGGTCCTGGAGAGCCTTGACGCTCAAGATAACGGTCGTTCCCTATCTGTATGAACAAGGTCATGGAAGAAGCCTGTCGTGAGAATCCACCATTGCGTGCACTCAGATGAACCTGCATCTCCCCGAACGAAATTTGAGATTTCCAAGACGCCCGCTGTTGATGGGAATTGTAAATGTAAACGACGATTCTTTCTCAGGTGATGGTACGCTTGATGCCACTGAGGCTCTCAGCCAGGCCCGCCGCCAGGTTGAGGCAGGAGCTGACGTCGTGGATATCGGGGCGGAAAGTGCGCGGACGAACCGGGTGGCGATTTCCGTGGAAGAGGAATGCGGCAGGCTCCGGGGCGTACTTGGGAAATGGAAGGAGGCGCTCGGGGAGATGCAGCCCCGGGATTCTGAGCAGGTGTGGCCACCGGTTCTTTCAGTGAATACGTGGCGGCCGCAAGTCATCAAGGTCGCGTTGGACCTTGGGGGAGAATTGATCAACGACATGAGTGGGTTGCCCGACGGAGAGAATGCTCGTCTCACCGCGGACCATGGAGCAGCGCTTTTGCTGATGCACACGGCTGGGCCTCCCAAGGAGGAGCGGACTGGCCAGCAATGGGAGGACATCATGGGTGAATTGGAGCGCTTTTTCGGGGAGAAGATGGAGTTGGCTGAGTCCGCAGGCCTTTCTGCCGATCATGTGCTCCTCGACCCTGGAATTGATTTTGCCAAACAGCAGGCAGACAACCTGCTTCTAATTCGCGAACTGGAGCGACTCCACCAATTCAATCGCCCGATTTTACTGCCAATCTCTCGAAAGACAGTCATTGGAGAGGTCTTGGGCATTGAGGATCCCGCTGCGCGGGACGCTGGAACGGTCGGGCTTCTGGCTGCGGGGATGGCACGTGGAGCCCAGATGTTCCGGGTGCATAATGTGGATGCCGCCTGGCAGGCGGTGAGGGTTCTCGCGTCAGTAAAGGCGCCCGGATAGTGTTCAGGTCCGAGCGAGATCTTTGGGAGTTGCCAGAACTTTGCTGCCATTAAGGTCGCACCGTCGTCATATCCGAGGCAAAATCACTTTATGGATTCAGTATCCCTTCCGGTCCTTATCAATGTGGTAACCCTGATCCCGTTTCTGGTGAGTGCCGTTCTATTGGTGCGGGCTGTAAAAAACTGGGCGACGATCACGCTTATGGTAGGGGCTTCCTGTATGAATCTTGCCCCTCTGCTCTTTGTGATTGCATACCTCATTCCTTCCAGTCCGAGGTACGAGGGAATGTACTACGCCTTTGCAGGTGCCGGACTGGCCGGGGGAGGTATGCTGTGCTGTCTCGTCGGGGTGGTCGGAGTGGGGATAAAATACGCGGCGACTGTGCGGCGGGCCAAGGAACTGGAAGTGCTCCTCCAACAGGTTCAGGAGCGGATCGATTCGGGGGAGAGGATTTAAAAAAGAGCCCCGCTTTGTGCCCCCGTGATGGGAGTCAGTCGAAGGATGGAAGCGGCGTGATGGGATTGGCCGGTAGTGGGAATTGCCGGGCGATAATGCCGGGGGCGAGCTCGTTATTTGTCTCGTAGGCCATCGTCAGCATTTCGTATTTTGCGTCAAGGTTGTCGATGTAATGGAGGGCGAATGCCTCCGGGGTAGAGGGCAGTGCCGGTGAGCCAAACTCCTTGGTGCCATGGTGGCTTGCGACAAGATGAAGAAGGTGGGTACGAACAAGGTCGCTTGGGGGGGCCAGCGTTTCCCACGAACGGGATCGGTCTGAGTCGAGAAGGTCTCGCCAGAGTTTGTTAATCAGTTCAATTCCAAGCGGTATGTGCCCCATCATCTCGCCATGAAGATTAACGTTCTGAGCGAAGCCTGCTTCCGGATAGTTATTTTCCCAGAGCTTGCCGCAGTCGTGAAAGAGGACACCGGCCAGAAGAAGGTCCTCATTAAGGTCCGGGTAAGCGCTACAAATCGCTGAAGCCGTACGCATCATCTGGGCCACGTGCTCGACGAGACCGCCTCGCCGGGCGTGGTGGTTGCGGCGTGCCGCGGCGGCTCGGCGGAAGCGGTCTCCGAAATCCTCGAGAAACTTATGGGCGAGGGAGAGCAGGCGAGGGTCCTTGAGCGAAGCACAGCTGGAGCCGATGAAATCCCAGTCTTCCTGCTGCTTCCTTGCGGTCGCTGGGTCGCCGCTGAAGAAGTCTGCGATCTCCGCTTCAGTCAGGATGCGCATCCGCCAGTTTTTACCGTCAATTCCGTATTGGTTCTGACTCCAACTACCCTCCGCCCGGATGGAGGCTCCCGGGGGGAGCTCTTCGAGCTCTTTGAATTGAGAATGGTTACTCCATACTTTCAGAGTGAAGTTACCTGTGGCATCTGCGAGAGTGAGTTCAAGGTAGGGAGAACCACTTTTTGTAGTCTTCTCTGAACGGTCCTGGATCTGAGCGTAAAAGAACGCTTCGCTGGGTGTCTCATTGGTGATCTGCCTGAGCTGCGAGATAGTGATGAATTCCACGGTCCCACTTAGCAGTGAAGCCCCCGGCCTTACCAGCTCGACCTCCGTCTTTCTTTTTCAGGCAGCGGCTTTTCTGGTGGGTTAGGCCATTTGAGATAGTTTCGATTCTTGGGTTTTTGGAAGTGTCCTCCTAACATCGAGAAATGATCGAGCCATTTGAGGATCACTGGCCAAAGATTGATGAGAGTGCCTTTGTGGCAGCCAGTGCCGACCTCATCGGGAAGGTGACAATCGGGGAGGAAGCGAGTGTTTGGTATAATTCGACTCTCCGGGGAGATATTCACGAAATCGAGGTAGGCCCCCGGTCTAATGTTCAGGATAACGCTGTGCTGCATGTCGAGAGTAACCAAGGTTGTTACTTGGGAGAGCTCGTTACGGTGGGGCACGGAGCTATTGTCCATGCCTGCCAGATTGAGAATGAGGTTCTGGTTGGGATGGGCGCAACTATACTCGATGGCGCGGTCATCGGAGAGCGAAGCATCATCGGGGCGAACACTTTGATCACCATGGGAACAGAGATCCCTCCGGGTTCTCTTGTGCTTGGTTCCCCGGGAAAAGTAGTTCGTCAATTGAGCATAGAGGAACAGGATGGAGTGAAGGTGTGGGCCGAGAAATATGTCGAAAACAGACGGAAGTTCCTCGCCCGAAACCTGGATCGTCCGTAACCTCTCGCTGTGCCTGATCTAGTGAAAGTTGACCCCGTGGCGCTCTTGCCCACGCAGGCAGGGTGTGCGGTATTTTTAGGTGACGGAGAAAAATCGATCGTCTTTTACATTGAACCAGCAATTGGGGCCTCCATCAACGATGCGCTTTCCGATCGTAAGCCGCCGCGGCCTCTTACCCATGACCTCTTCAATGACGCACTCAGGGCCTTCGGGGCTGTAGTGCAGAGAGTCGTCATCGTGAGGGTCGAAAACGACGTATTTTTCGCGAGATTATTTATCGAGGCAGAGAATGAAATCAGAGAGAAGCTGATCATAGAGCTCGACGCCCGTCCAAGTGATTCGATCGCATTGGCGGTTCGTCAGCAGGCCCCGCTGTATGTCCTGAGAGAAGTTTGGGAGGGGTTAAAAGATATGACCAGCGTTCTTGAGGAGTTGAGGGACAAGGGGATGGAGATGGAGGGAGGGGATGCTTAAGGGGATCAACGGGTTTGTGGGGCCCTTCTTCCCTTGCCCGGCGCCGGAATGGTCGTAAATTCACCTCGTATGCAAGCTATCACCCAAAAGCTCCCATCCTACCTCGAAGAGGCGATTTTGCAGGATCCCTCAAAAAGAAAGTTTCCTCCCTTTGACCCAGCGCGTCTCCTATCAACCGTTTTTGAACCGACTCAGGGGTGTCGAGTATGCATTCTCACTGATTTTCAGGAACCCCAGGAATTGATAAGAAATTTTTCCTTTCTCGAGCAGGACGGGTTCGAGGTGCAGAAAAATGCCTACAAATATTTTTACGAAACACTTCAAGCCGGAGTCATGGAGCAGCTTGGGATGACCGGAGGAGAAATGTTTGCCTATCGGTGCAGCAAAGGGTCGAACCTTGACCTTGACGATGAGGTCTGGAGCACGGACGGAGAAGAGCTTTCGCTCGACCGTGATATCTACCCGCAATACGACCTCATTCTCTGCGTTTCCACCTTTTCCGCCACCGCGCCGCTGACTGCCAAATGCAAGGAATATGGGTTCAGGGGAGCTACCATGCATGGAATGAACGAAATCATTCTCAACTCGGGTCTGGCGGTTGACTACAATGAGGTTTCGGCAGATGCCGAACGTATCCGTCTGGCGATGACCGGTGCTGATAAGGTTGAGATAGAGTTTGGGCTCGAAGATGGACGGGTATTAGAGGCCTCCCTTGACCTTGGAGGGCAGGAGGCTCAGAAGTCCCACGGTCTGTGTAAGGGGAAAACTCCGGATATAGCGAATCTCCCTGCGGGAGAGGTATACTTCGTGCCACAGGATGCCCACGGCCAGTTTCCGATGAAATACGAGGATGGCACTCTTGGAATTCTGGACGTCGCCAACCGGGATGTCGTCAAAGCGACTCTGATCGAGGGAAATCAGGATACGATTGACCAGCACAACCAGCGTCTCGCGAACGATCCTATGACTGGAACCCTTGGAGAACTTGGGTTTGGGACGCAAGTTCTGCCCGTTTCTTATCAGGATATTCAGGATGAAAAGGTGCTTGGAACCTGTCATCTGGCCACGGGCCGGGACGATCACCTCGGAGGAGATATTGTGCCGGAAATGTTCAAGAAGCATGAGAACAGCACTCATGATGATATTCTTTTTGCCCCCCATAAGACGCCAAACTTTAATGTGAAAGAGGTGAGGATGAAGCGGGCTGGGGAATGGCATGTGATCATCGAAGATTTCAGACCGAGCAGGTATATTATGGAGGCTCTGGCTGGTGGCTGATGCCCATGAAAAGATACGAGGAAGTCACATTTTCAGGCCTTGCCGAACAGGATTGCTCCTGTGGAGTTGTCAGGAGGGCCTTTGCCGACAGTCAGGATGGCCCAGCTTCCGTTCACTTGTTGGACCTCGCAGAAGAGCCGGTCAGTCACTACCATCGAAAGACCACCGAAATCTATGTCATACTCGAAGGTGAAGGGCACTTGGAGTTGGACGGCGATCTGGTCCCGGTCAAACCTTTTTCCGCAGTTATGATCAAACCTGGGTGCAGGCATCGGGGCATAGGCAAACTAAAGTTGTTCAACATTTCCGTTCCCCGATTCGATCCTGAGGATTTCTATTATGATGATACTGACGTCACCGTAGTGGGGTCCAAGCCGGTCCACTGAGAATCGGGGGTGAAATACAACTCAACCTGAACAAGAATGGCGAACATCTACGAGACAGAGCGCCTCAAGGACGAGTATCTGCTCTTTCACTACGGAAAACCGGAGCAAATTCACAGTTGGGGTGGTGGACCCGACCGTGCTCTCGATTTTCCAAAGAGAATTGTTGAACGGTTTTCACTGGGAGATGTAAGCAGGGCTCTAGATCTCGGATGTGCAGTGGGGCGTTCTGCTTTCGAGATGTCGCGGGCGGCTGAAGAGGTGGTTGCCATCGACTATTCGCACTCCTTCGTTGAAGCGGGCAAAGTGATGCAGGAGCACGGGAGGTGCGAGGTGTCTCGGCTCAACGAGGGCAAAATGTTAGATTCTGTGCATGTTGAGGTGCCGGCAGACGCGTATCCAAGTCGCATCAAGTTCGAGCAGGGGAACGCAATGGACCTCAGGAAAGACCTTGGAGAATTCGACAGGGTTCTTGCAGCCAACTTGTTGTGTCGCTTGGGGGACCCTTCCCTTCTGCTTGCGCGCCTGCCGGGTCTTGTCAAAGTAGGAGGGGAATTAGTTCTGACCACGCCCTGCACCTGGCTCGAGGAGTTCACCCCGAGTAATTACTGGCCGCCAGGGGACACCTTGGAGTGGCTCAAAATGGAACTGGGAGGATACTTCGAACTTCTGGAAGAGCATGATGAGCCTTTCCTGATCAGGGAGACCGCACGAAAGTTCCAATGGACTGTAGCACTTCTGACGAAGTGGCGGCGAATTTAGCCGGTAGCTGTGTGGAGATTACTGGCCTGCAGTAAACGAGGTCCAAGCTTCTTCGACCTTTGCACTTTCAAAGCTCCCCTCGTGAAGGAGTAGACGATAGCGCTGGGTCAAGCTCCCGCCCTTGTTAAGGTGGAAATCTCCGCTCCCCTTTACAACTTTGTCCCGGAAAGCCCGGACGCCAAAGGGATTTGCGGTCAGCAGGCCATAGTTCCGGGCATGCCACCACGTGGGATGGCGTAAATTCTTTTTATGGTCGAGAATGGCAATCACCTGTGATGTGCCTGCCGAGTCAGGGCCGTGGTAAGCAACCCAGCGAGCCCTTTTCCCCCATGCGTCGTTATCCTTTACGCCCTCACTGTTGGTAATTTTTCCTTTGGCGACTTCACCCACAAGGCGCAGGGACGGAGCCGTCCGAATGGCGAAACTCCCTTCCTTGGTGTCTCCGAAGGTGACCTTCTCTTCAACCGGTTCCATCGATGATGTGACATCAACATGGCTGGTCGTCCCCGCAATGGTGATCCTATACTCGCGTTTCTCCAAGAGAATGGGCTTCCCTTTTGCTTCCCAGGCAAGTTCCGCCGTAAAGCTCGCGCTGGCCCGATCCTTGTGTTTGCTGGTCCCGAACTCCCCAAGACTGAGTGTGACAATCTTGCAATCTTCCTTATGCCAGAAGTCGTGTCCGTTGACATTTCCATGTGTGAACCAGAAACCGGTATGGTGCGGATGATCTGATTTTTCCCCAGCGACGTCCTTGGTGAAAGGATATTGCCTCGTAAGGTGGGTGCCAGAGTGGCTCATCAGGGGATAAAGACACGGAACGCGTGTATCTCCGTGATATTCCGTGAAAAGCTTGCCATCGACGAGCACCTTAAGGTTCTTGTTCTCCTGTTTGAGATTGATGGTGACCCCGGCAGACAGGGAAACTGCCGAGAGCAGTATGAGGGCAAAAGTAAGGTTGTGCGTGCGCATGGCGTTATAGGGGGAGAAGTGAAGCAGGGAGACCTGCCGGGGGGAAGCAGGAATCCAGATTGCTTCGCGGATCGATTCGGGCCAACGTAAGTTCGTGAAGAGCGTTAAAGGACTCTGAAATTTTTGTATCTGCGGCCAATCGCAGGATGTTGAAAAAAGAGGCCCCCGCAATCCGGAGCAGCAGAGAGTCAGAACCCTTGGAAGCATGACCCAATTCGAGCAAATCGTCGACGTGTACAACGGGCCATTGTACAAGTTTGCCCTTTCGCTCGTTCGGGATATGGACCGGGCTGTCGATCTGGTAACACGGACATTCGTAATTTGGAGCCGTCGGGGAGGAGAGGGTTTAGTGCACAAAAACGTCAATACGGGCCTCTTCTCGGCTCTTTACCGAGAGCACTTAGGGCGCTTTGGTTCGCACGGGGGTAATCTCAGGACGGCAATGCCGTCTACCGCTGCAGCCTCGAACGGGCACGGAGACTTGGTCGAGCCGCTGAGCTCTCTCAGCCCTGATCTGCTTCCAACGATGACCCTGTTTTATCTGCAGCACCACGATTATAGAGAAATAGCTGCCATCCTCGATCTTCCTATCGGAACGATAATGTCGCAAATTTCCAGTGGTAAAGAACAACTCAGGAGCAGAGACAGGGAGGAGAGTAATGGATAGGGAGCAGGCGCGCTTTATTCTGCAGAGTCTTCGTCCTGATGGAACGGACAAAGCGAGTGCAGATTTTGAAGAGGCCTTGATGGTGGCGGCACAGGATTCAGTTCTCGGGAAGTGGCTTTCGGCTGAACGCTGCCGGGACGCCGTCATCGCAGAAGCTTTTGAGGATGTTCCAGTTCCTCCTGACCTGATTGATGAAATTCTGACTCAGGTCAGTTTAGAGCGGGGAGCAAGAGCTCCTTCAGAGGAGCTGGCAGCGAATGATGCGGGCCTTGGAGAGGAGCGGTCTCCATGGCAGTCGGAGCCTCTGACTGCAACATCAGATGGAAGACCGATGACGGTGTTGAAGGTTGAGATTGCAGCGACAGATAGTGGTTTTGAAAGTCCGGGATCTTCCCCGGAATATATTGGTTCCGAGAAGCGCAAGGAGGGAATTCTTAAGGTTGTTCTTTTAGCTGGATTACTCGTGGTTGCTGCCTTTGCCACCTTCGAATTGACCTCCAGTAATCTTGGATCCTCACCCAGCGAGAAGGGAAGAATTACCATGCGGGAACTTGGGCAGGGAGCGCTCCTCGCGATCAGCCAAGAGCTGCCGTTTGAGCTTCAGGGAAATGAACTTTATGGCTATCAGGATTGGCTCAGGGCGGAAGGCGGTCCTCGGGTTGATTTCAAAGATCTGCCTGGGAGGATTTCTGGAGGGCGACTTCTCGGTTGCCGTGTCTCTACGATAGGGGGAACTCGCGCAGCCCACCTCTGTTTTGACCTTGAGAATACTCCGGTTCACGTCTTCGTGGTTCCAACCATGCCAATTAAGGATTCTCCTGCCGGGTGGCAGGTTGCTGCTGACTGTTGGACCTGTCCGGAGACGGGGGTTGCCGTGGTTGCTCAGAGGAGCGAGAGCCGGATATGGCTTTTCCTGAGTGCGCGCGAGGAACAGTCGCTGGTCGACCTGGTCAGGGAGCCAAAGGGCTGACAGCTTTGTGTGGAGTTTCTCAGTTTTGACTTCGCGGTCTAGTTACTCGCCACGTTCCATCGGGGTAAATATCCACTTTGATGTCCGCAAATAAGGCAGAGCAGGATCCTTTATCGGAAATGATGGTGTTGACTTCCGGGGGGAGGGTGTCGACCGGGTATGGTGTGAAAACACTTAGAAAGTGAGCAGGCTTCCCCGGGGAGATCGGACTACAGGCGAATGTGGTAATGTTAGGCTCAAGGTCCTGTGAGGTATTCTGGCGGAGCTGGCCATATTTATGCTTTTTCCCCGGGTGCAGGGTGAGTCGAATCCGCTGGGGGGATTTCTGCCACCATGCGTGTTCGAAGGCAGGGGCATCGAACCAGGATTCCGTCCGGGGGCCTTCCTTTTGACCTTCTTCGCGCGCCAGATGCCATATCGGCCCACCGAGGTAGCCCGCTCCGAGTTTCGAGGAAGGGGTATAGGTGTCCGATACGATCAGAACCCCTTCCCTCGTCAGGACACTTTTCCGAATCCACCTGCTTCCTCCGCCGTAGTAGTTGTCCCAGCCAAATTGACCGTATGAATCACCGTGTGCGTTACTTTCGACTTTTAGTGCGGAGGCGATCAGCTGGATTGTATTCTTTCGGATGAAGTCACCGTCTTCTGCCCTGTCAGGGTGCAAGGGAAATGGGTTCTTGCCGTTCATGACAAGAAAGACATCGAGGCTCTCCTCGCCTGTGCCGCCACCTTTTCCAAGCATACTGTATTTTCCGGAGCTGTGGAGAAATTTGGCGCCATTGGCAACGTATTCATAAAGTTGTCCGGAAAGGCTATCGAGGTGCTGGTCTTTTTTTGGATAGAGGAAATATGAGACAAAGGGGGTCCCGGCCTTGCGATTAGTTGCAAGGTATAGACGCTCCGGGATTTTGTTTTTAAGGGAACTAAGGAGTCCAATACGAGCGGTATCCTCCGGGACCGTAGGGCGAATAGACCTCTGATGGAACCAGGCGAAGCGCTTAGAATACGCGCAGCTAAAGGAGTCCTTTCCCTTTGCTTTCGGCGGAACTCCACCGAAAACACTTTGAGTTGCCGCCCACAGATAGTGACCATTTCGGTAGTGTTGAGCGAGGCGATACCAGAAATGGCCGTCCCGTCCCGGGCTCTCAACGCGGTAGTTACCAAGGTTCCACGGATCACGGTAGAGAGCTTCGCGGTCTGGAAATACCGGGCTGCCACAGTTGGGTCCGCCTCGGAGTCCTCCTCCATGGATAAATCCCAGTACGCGCTTTCCCACTGCGTGAATCAGTTCGGCTTCTGTTTCAATCCAGCCCATGGCCTCGGCGATATCGATCATCCCGTGAAGGAAGATCGGACCATAGGGAAAATAGTTCCACTCGGTCCAATCTCCAAAATCAGCAAGGTGTTTCCAAATCCGGTCGATCCAGGCACGCGCCTCGCGAGCCTGAGGTGCTTTCGGGAATAGCTTCAGGGCCATCGCAATGCCGCCGGCGTTTCCGAAGGAATGATTATCTGCCGATTGTGAACCCTTGGTAAAGTCGAGGAAGCGGCTACTCATGCTCTGATACACAATCTTCTTGAAGCGGACTTGCTCTTCTTCAGTGAGCATCCTCTGCTTAACGAGCTCCTCGTAGATACGCATTCGGGCTCCTCCACCCCAGCCGCCATGATAGCCGCCACCGTGATAATCTCTCTTCAGGACCGCTCCGTCGGGTAGCTGCCGCTCCACTTTGCTACCGGGAGCGGTGGTGACGAAAAAGATGAACATGAGCTCCTCCTCTCCATTTGTCTCGAGTTTGGCGTGCCAGTCGAGAATGAGAGCACGGAATACGGCTTGGAGGATCAGCAGTTCATTCCGGTTGCGGCGGTTTCCGTCGACATAGCGGGCGCGAAGGCGGTCCCAGACCCACCACCCCCGGGAAAAGGAATAGCTTTTCCTCTGAGATAGTTCGTCGCGAAGAGCTTCCGCCATGGCGATGATATCCGCAACTTCCTCGTAGCTGGGCCGGGGGTGCCCTGCTGCCAATTCCATTTGGGAAGCGGTGAGTTTTAAAGCACTGGCGGGCAGTGAACTATATAGGAGGGAAAAAAGGATGAGCCCGGCGAATTTCATAATAGGATTCTAGAATGTGAGATGCAGCGAAATCGGAGAACAAAAAACTGCCACGGAGAGGCAAGCCTTGCAGGACAAGCCCGAGTTCGTTTTATGATGAGCAGGTTATTGAGGCTGGTTCGCTTGAGAAAGGGGACGGGCAATGGTATGGGAAAGGAGAAATATGGGATATGCAGACAGAGAGTATTTCAGAGACGGGGAGCGCAGCTCCTCGGGACGACTGACTCGTGCTCCAGTTGTGAAGTGGCTTCTGATTCTCAACTTGGGAGTGTTCGTCTTAGAGTTTTTTGGCCTGGGGAGTGCGTTTGAAGCTCTGGGCGTCTTCTCGGTTGAAAAAGCGATACTGAATTTTCAGATCTGGAGGTTCATCACGTTCCAGTTTCTTCATGCGGATTTTGGGCATCTCCTCTTTAACTCCATTGCGATTTATTTTTTTGGTTCGTTTGTCGAGCAGCAGCTTCGAAGCAGAGCCTTTCTTACCTTTTACCTGCTCTGTGGCGGAGCTGGCGCTCTCGGATACAGTGCTCTTGTTTCCGCCAATCCTGCCTATCCGGACGTCGGCGTGGTGGGAGCATCGGGTGGAATCTTTGGTATTCTGGCTATTGCGGCGCTGATCGCTCCGGATATGCGGGTCCGGCTCTTTTTTCCTCCGGTGACCCTGACCATGCGGCTGCTTGCAATTATTATGCTCGGGTATGGGGCACTCGTGATTATCTATGGAGGCAGGAATGCGGGGGGAGAGGCTGGGCATCTCGGCGGAGCGCTTGCAGGATTTCTGATGTGGAAAATTCCCGCGTTCCGCCAGTTTCTGCACAACCTTGCACGCCCTCGGGGTGCACCTGCGAGGAAACGAGGAGGGTTTGGAATTCGTATTACGAAAGAGAAGAAGAGCTACACCCGTAAGCTTGGGCCAAAGATCAAGAACAAGGAAGAGGAAGCCGACGTGGACCGGATTCTTGATAAGATTAACGAGCATGGCCTGCAGTCTCTTACAGAAGAGGAGAGAAAGTTGCTTAGTGATTCTGGGAATCGGAAGCCTTAAGGCAAGCCGTCGATCAGGAACGGTCGCTGAGTCAGGTATGATATGTTTTAAGACTCTCTTTTCACCGCGGTTTTGCTTTCAATTCCCGCGTGACTGATGAGGAAATGATCAATTGCGTGGCTCCTGAGCGCCAGATGGAGAGGCTCCGGGCGATCATGCACCGGTTACGGGCACCGGGGGGGTGCCCATGGGACGCGGAGCAGTCTCATGCCAGCCTGATTTCGAATTTAATTGAGGAGACCTATGAAACTGTCGATGCGATCCAGCGAGAGGACTGGGTGCATCTGGAGGAAGAACTGGGAGACCTGCTCCTTCAGGTGGTCTTCCACGGGGAGCTTGCTGAGGAGGAAGGGCGCTACAACCTTGATGATATAGCGAGGGGAATTTGCGATAAGCTGGTAAGGCGACATCCTCATGTGTATGCCGATGGCGAAGCTGAAGACACCAGTACGGTTCTGAATCGATGGGAAGAGATCAAGCGCGAAGAAAAAGGAGACGAGGCAATGCCCTACCTTCACGGGGTGGGGAAGGGCCTTCCTGCCGTCCTGCGGGCGGGTAAGTTGCAGAAAAAAGCTGGCAAAGTGGGCTTTGACTGGCCAGACCTCGCGGGAGTTTTGGCCAAGATTGAGGAAGAACTTGAGGAGGTGAGGGCCGAGTTACCTTTCGATGGTGCCGTAGCAACACCTGCTCTAGAGGCTGAAGTGGGGGATCTACTTTTCTCCGTGGTAAATCTAGCTCGCAAGCTCGGGGTCGATCCCGAGGCCGCTCTCGAAAGCACGAACGTCAAATTCGAGAATCGATTTGCAGCGATGGAGAAGGAATTACGAGGCGCAGGAAACTCCCTTGAGGATGCCAGCTTGGAGGAGATGGAGGCCCGCTGGACCCGGGTGAAATCGTTACCGGCACCAGAGTAGGTTCAGGACCCTGCAGTTTTTTCCCGAAAGGACTGGATAATGGAGAGGGCGTCTTTCTGTAATTCCGGGGTGAGGGGACGAGGAAGAGCCGCTTCCATCACGATGACGGAGTCTTTCGCATCGATCAGCACAAGATAGTAGGTAAACTTGACGACCCCGTCTTGCGCAGCTGCTTCTACGGGAACNACTCCGAAGATCGCAGGTTTGCCGTCGAAGTTCTCCTGCTTTTGCGATTGAACTTTGGCACTGAGCTTTAGCCCAGCTTTTTCAAAAGCTTTGATCCTTGCCGTGAGGGTCCCTTCGAGGTCGGCTTTTCTTTCCTTGGCTACCGGGAGTTGGTAGGTAGAAAAAGAACCTGAACCACCCGGGGCATCGAATCGTAACAGAGCAGAGCTATCTCCTCGTATCGGCGATTGCTTCCATTGAGCAGGAATCTCGATGGAAAAGCGACCATTCGAGAAAGAGAGCTTACCTGCCTGGAGCCCAGACCCAGCGGTCAGCCAAAGAAGGAGAACCAACAGAGGGNAAAGCGTTTTGGGAATCACTACTAAGCGCCTAAGGGCGCAGGAGAGGGAAGACCAGAACTATTTTGAGCTCCAGAGATAGAGCGCGCGTCCTATGAAGAACAAAAGCCCTCACGAGTGACCGCGGGGATTGTAAAACCTGGCTGGAGAAGCGGCCGTTACTCGCCAAGGGCGTAACGAACAAACCGACGAATGGACAGGGTGTCACCAAGTGACTTCCCCGTTGTCTCAAGGAGTGCGCCCACAGAAACATCAGGATCCTTAACGAAAGCCTGCTCCAGCAGGCACCGCTCGGCGTAAAACTTGCCGAGTTTTCCTTGGGCGGCTCCGTCGATACGCTCTGCGGGNACTCCGCGGGCTTCCAGCTCCTTTCTCGCTATTTCTTTCTCCGACTCAACGAGTTCAGCGGGAATATCGTCGCGGTTGATTCCCGCAGGCGAGAGTGCAGCAATGTGGAGGGTCAGGTCCTTGACGAGGGCCTGGAAGTCATCGTTTGATACGGTGTCAACATTTTCGCACCCGACTTCCAACATGACTCCAACCTTGCCTCCGAGGTGAATGTAGGAGCCGACCAATCCTGATCCTTCCATGTCGTAGCGGGTCATCCGCCGGAATTGGAGGTTTTCGCCGAGTTCAATGACCTTGGACTTAACGAAGTCCTCGATGGTTCCGTCGGCGTGAGAAAGAGCGTGCGCAGCCTCCACATCAGGGGCTCCGGACTCTGCGACCGCGCTGACCAGCTCCGAGACGAACGCCTGAAAGTTCTCGTTCTTGGCTACGAAGTCGGTCTCGCAGTTAATTTCCGCAAGGACACCATGCTTGGCGTCGGGTTCAATTTGTGCGGCAACGATCCCTTCCTTAGCAGAACGGTCAGCCTTTTTGGCAGCCTTGATTGCTCCGGCTTCCCGGAGCTTTTTGATGGCAGCCTCGATATCTCCATCGGTTTCCTGCAGCGCCTTCTTGCACTCCATCATGCCAGCATTGGTGCGGTCGCGGAGTTCTTTAACTTGAGATGCGGTAATAGACATTGGCGTCGTAAGCTTAGTGTTGATCGGTTCAGTTTAGCTCTTCCGGGCAGAGCTGGATGGAGCTTCTGCCAGGAAGGAATGCGCTCTAGCCCTTGCTGGCAACCACGATGGAGTCCACAAGGTTCTGCAGGATAATNCGGACTGAGCGGATTGAGTCATCATTTGCAGGAATGGGGTAATCGATTACGCTGGGATCCCCATTTGTATCGATGATTCCCACAATGGGAATCTTGAGCCGTCGGGCTTCGGCGACTGCAATGGATTCCTTTGCAGTGTCGACAATCACGACGGCCTGAGGGGGCTTATCCATTTCACGAACACCCTGAAGGTTTCGGAGAAGTTTGTTTCTTTCCCGGTTCAGAGCGGCCAGCTCCTTTTTTGACATTGCCTTATACTCCGGAGCCTTCTCGATACCCTCGAGATATTTCAATCGTTCAACGGACTGCCGGATGGTAGCCAGATTTGTCAAAGTGCCACCCAACCACCGGTGGTTGACGTAAAATTGTCCAGCAGCCTGAGCGGCTTCACTGACAGCCTGCTGGGCCTGCTGTTTACAGCCGACGAAAAGAATCTTCCGCTTCTTTGCTGCCAACCCGGAGATAAAGTCCGAGGCCTTGTCGAGGCAGCGAACGGTTTCCTCGAGGTTGATGATGTGAATGCCTCCTTTGTCCCTCATCAGGTAGGGGCGCATTCCCGGATTCCACTTGCGGGTCTGGTGTCCGTAATGGACTCCCGCTTCTACCATTTCTTTTATCAGGTCGTTTATCATTTCGGTGTCTTCCGTTGATTCACAGAAGCTCTTTTGTCTGGAGGCCCACCGCGTAGTTACACCCTTCGGCTCTCCGTTGTTCTGCGGCGGTGTGAAGAAGGGGCGGGGGAAGTAGGCAATTGAGACCTCCTTGGCAAGAAATTTCCCTTAAATTGCAGCCTTGGGCTGCAAAAAAGGAAAGGGTCCCTCTGGCAAGGGTCCTGCTGGTTTGAATCTCCCGGGGCAAGGTCTACACTGGCNGCCATGATCGGTAANGCTGAGGGTAGCGAGGCCCACGGGACAGCTGGATACCCGCCAGCGTGGGTGTCTGCCAATCTTGTAGCCCTGCGGTTGGCCCTGCTCGGGGGAGGAAGCCTCGNGCTGATACTCTCTTCAGTGCTGTTTCTCCGTGAGATGTCTGATCTCGATAAGGGGACGGTTGCAACAACGGGTATTTCGGAAATCGCTTGGGTGGTTTGCTGGCTTGTAGCCGTGGTCCTTGTGGGGATTTACTCGATGCTTCTGGTCATGTACGGTAGGCGCTCCGATGAAACGCCATTTCCTCTCGGAGCTCTCAAAAACATTCTCATAACTTTTGCCGTCCCCATGGGNATTGGAGGGATCTTGGGGCTCCTGCTGGTGATCTTTCTCACCGCTGCAATCGGGGCAGCCTTATGGGTCATTTCTTTTGGAACAGCTCTGCTCGCGACCCGCAGGAGAGCNCCAAGATCTATTGCCCGCCTCGGATGGGTAGTGATTTCAGTCGGCCTGACAGCCCTCTTCTATTCATGGAGTGATGGAACCCATCCCCTGCCTCTTGTTGGAGTTCCAGAACATTTGGAAAGCCCGATGCTTGAGGCGAATTTAATCATGGGAGTATGCTTTGGCCTTATNCCNATTTGTTACAGTGTGTTTTTTATGAAGGCCTGTGGGAAGTTGCGGAATACACACCGATAGAAGTTATGATGCTCTCTCCGGACAGAGGCGAGGTTCNAGTCTGGCACGTTGCTATCGAACTGGTGATTTAGGGTTGGGGCTGGGAGGAGATGATGTCTTTCTGTGACTCGTAATTAGCAGAGTCCAGTCGACGGTTTGTATAAATGCAGAATGCAACAAAGGCTGGCGCCTGCTTAATCTATCTGGTAGGGGCTGTGACGAAGAAGGGCTTCTCTCGGAACGATACTCCCGAGAGTAGTCACGGAGGTGGCCTCCAACGGGCGCAACTGCCGTCGCTTGTCATTATCTNACCCCAAAATGGGGTAGGTTGGTCAAGTCTCTGTAATTTCCCTTTGATCCGCTGCTGTAATTGGTCGAGGCTCGACTCACATTCCCGCTTTAGCCATGTCGAGATTTTCCGCATTTCTGTTGCTCCTAGTACTTTCTTCTCCTCTTTCCGGTGAACCGGAAAAGCTGAGCGCGCTCGACGTGCAGCTTCTCCTTGAGAAGATCAAGACCCTCAAGGAGGGGTCACAGAAGGCCATAGGTGCCCGGTATTCCACTGCTCATTCCGCATTTCGATCCGCAATTCAGAGTGATTCTGCNGCCTACGCTCTATTTGTTGACTGTACGGAGAAAGTAAAGTTTGAAGACGAACAGAAGAGCGGAAGCGAGTTTCGTGATTGGAAGAGGCGCCATAAGGAGCGTTCAGATAGCCCAGCTTTTCGCCGTGCCCTCCGGCATCAGTTGAATTGGCTCCTGCTCACTCTCGAGGCTGCCTCTGAGCCGAAGAAGAAGGATGAAATATGGTCAAAGGCTCTTGACCATATCGATACGATCCTGAAGGACGCGGAGGATCTTGAGGGTGCGCAAACCATGCTCCGCCAGAACGTTTTGGGAACGGTCTTCGCCGAGGCCTATTCCGTTGATAACATCGATATTACCGATTGGCCTGGTTCCCCTCTACAGCTGGAAGCCGTTTACGAGGGACTGGTTCTGCCTTCCCTGCGCAGCACGAAGACTTTGACTGAGCTGGGGCAGGCATGGGACAGGAGAATTCTCCATGAGGGAAAGATGATAGAGATATGGAACAAGCCCAAGAAGGGGCTTGGGCGCCCGGAGCATTCCGCTCCCATGGAGAAGTTTCTGGGAGTTCGGCGNCCGCAGTTGCAGTGGAAGAAGGAAATGGACCTGTTTGGCGTNGGGGACCAGAAGCAAGCCTCCCTCCGNATGCTCAAACATATTGANGCCCACGCNNCCCACCGGGATATTGCGACCTGGATTACGGAATTTCAGGCGGCGGTGAAGGGGCAAGTTACCACTCCGCCAGAAGATCAGGACCGGGCNTTGGAAGGNNCTTCCGATCCATCGGAAGAACCATGACCCCAGCCTGCTAGGGGTTATGCGAGCCNTGGTTTGCCTCAGGGCCGCCTTCTGGTTTGGGCTTCCGGGGCTTCCGTCGCTTCGACTTCGCAGTCTCTGAGGTAGGCAAAATGTTGCCCGTCGATCAGCTCAAAGGCGACTTTCCCTCTGGCGGTAATCCAGGTCTTATCTGCAATTGCCGGAAGAGAGGTGCTGAACTCAAGCGGAACGCCTAGCACCTGGGCATCAGCGGCACAGCAAGTCATTACGACCCTGTAGAGGCGCTTGCGGTTGTTCTCAGGATTGAGGGTGGGCTCCTCCTCGATGAGGCGGCCTTCGAGCTGTGCAGGAAGGCCATCATAGATCTTCATGATTTTTTCATCCCCCGCTGACCAATATAGCTCAGTAAGCTGAAGGAGAAAATTTCCCTCCGGGGTTTTGGGTGTTCGCTTCTCGAGAAGCTCACGGGTAAATTCGGTATTGTAGGTGGAATAGAGTGATTTAAGAGTACGCTGTTTGTAGAGGCCCTTCCACCTGAGAGCCTCCTTGGAGTATTCATGCTTGGTGAATCCGGTGCACAGAATGACCGGAATGATCATCAGGCAGATTGCAGCAACTGGATTCTGCTCGTGATGATCATGGTCGTGGCTGTGATCATGGTCGTGGTTGTGGTTGTGATCATGGTCGTGGCCGTGATTCTGCTCATGACTGTGATCATGCCCGCAACCCACCTCCCGTCCGGCGTGAAGGAGATTGAAAAGGCCTAGAACAATCATGGCTAGTCCTCCACTCAGTGCAATGAGGTGAAAGGACTCACTCAAATACTCACCAATAAGCCCCTTGGTATAAAGATAGACTGGAACTCCTCCCCACGAGATTGTCGCAAGACTGGAGATAACCTGGTTGAAAGTCGCCTTGGTCATAGGGTTGGGGCGTTACTCCTGTGCAGTCTGGGAAAAAGGTGGAGCCTTGTTGCGTTCAAAACCTTCAAAAACTGGCTCAAGCAGAACGCTCAGTGCCCCTATTCCTATAAAGAGACCTGCAGCAAGGATAAGGATAAATTTTCGGGAAAGGATCGTGCCGTAGAGGAACAGCAGCTTTACGTCCATCATTGGGCCAAAGACGAGAAAGGCGAGGCGTGGCCCAATAGTGAAAGTGTCAAGAGTGGCTGCAATGAAGGCATCCGATGTGCTGCACAGGCTGAGAAGGAACGACAGGCCCATTAGCGCAGCCGGAGCGCCCCATATGCTTTCTGCGGTGCCATCGATGTAGTCACGCAGGGGGATAGTTTGCTGGTCGACAGGAGGGGGAGTGTTGACGATTGCGACGATTGTGATCCCGATAACGAAATAGATCCCGACATCTACGAAGTCCCGCATAGCGGCTCGGAGAGCCATGATGAGGCGATTCTTTTTCTCGGCGATGTTGTCTTCGTGGTCGGAGTGGTGATCGTGACTAGATGCAACTTCCTCCAGCTCGCCCACGAGGCGTGGCTTTAAGATTCGCCCGACTCCGACCCGCAGGAGAATTAGACCGACCATAACCGCGATAACGTAGCCAAAAAGAAGTCGCGACCCTGCCATTTCGAGAGGAATCTTTTTGAAGGCACTGTACGTGCTCAAGAAGGTCACAGGATTTACAATCGGAGCCGCCAGCATGTAGGTGATGGCACAAGCAGGGGGCAGGCCTTTCTTTACCAGTCGCCGGATGACGGGAACTACGGCACACTCGCAAACGGGAAAGATAATGCCGAGCAAGCCGCTCATCAGGACGGCTAGACCACGATTTCGTGGAAGAAGACGATCAATCGCCCCGGAGGGCAGGTAGACATCAATAAAGCCACTTATGATTGTTCCGAGCAGAATGAAAGGAGCTCCCTCGACCAGAATGGACAGAAAGAGGAACGAGAAATCAGGCAGCCAGGGGTCAAGAAACACGGACGGCCGATGAAAGGCGCTGTGAGAGAGTTTACGAGTATTTTCTAACGGCAGAGCCGCTGTAAAAATATTCTGCGGACATACTCAGACGGCAGGAATGGCCTTCTACGGGCGGGTTAAGGGTGGGAATTGCCGGGTTCTCTGGTCGAAGGGGCCATCTCCGAGAGTTACAATTCGGCAGGAAATCTCTCCGGCAGCAAAGATCTTGGAAGCGATTCGTGGCTTGATGCAGCAGAAGGTGGCCAGAGGATCGCTTTGAACCGCGGTGGGTGCCACTACCGTAGCAGCGATGCGGCGGGTGAGCCCGATGCCTGTCTCGGGGTCGATGATATGCGAGTAGCGAGTCCCTTCAATGTCAACGTAGCGTTCTATATCCCCCGAGGTGGAAACAGCGCAATTAGCTACGTGTATGATTTGCTCAACGTCGGCCCCGAGGGTTCTGATACCAACGGCCCACCCGGATCTGCCCGGTGGGGGAGACCCTAGTCTGACATCTCCTGCAATAGCGACCATCGCAGAGGAAATCCCATGAGCCTTGATGACGCGCAGCATTTCATCCGCGGCGTAGCCCTTGGCGATACCTCCGAGGTCGAAGAGCAGGTTTTCGTCTTTAACGATTACAGTCTGCTCTTCCAGAAAGACGTCAAATTTCGTCCAGCCCGCGGCATTGCGGGCTTTCTCCAGGAGAGAGGGATCAGGTAGAGCATTTCTCCGCTTTGATCTTCGCCAGAGCTTGGTAAATCCACCGAGAGTGGGATCGAAGGTTCCTTCGGTAGTTTCTGCGATACTCCGTGCATGGGTGAGAACTGTCGCAAGGGTGCTGGAGACCGGGATTGGTTCATTAACCGGCCCCCGGCACAGACGCATCAGTTCGCTCTCCGGATTATAGTCGCTACAGATGAAGCTGATCTCATCAGCACGATCGAATGCGGCCTTGATAGCGTTCTCTCCTTTCTGCAGGTCTGTAGTGTAGGCCACAATACGTGCCGTTGTTCCCATTACTGGATGGTCATCGGAGGAGACACGAACTGTTTCCGGGGCCTGCTCTCGCGAGGGGGATTTGAGCCTTTCCGAAAGTTTGGGCCCGAGCAGGAGGGAGAGGGCTCCGCCTACAATGATGATAAGGATAAGAACAACGAAAATCCTTCTGGTATTCCTGCCCGGGCGGGATATGGGTCGAGTCATGAAGAAAAAGCTTTCGAGATGGCTGACAGGGCTTGGGTCGCTGTTTGCCTTCGCTCAGCCTACGATGGCGGAAAGCCTGGACCTTGGCAAAGCCCTTCCCAAGGCTGAGGCGAAGAACCACAAGGGAGAGCTCGTCAGGGTCCACGAGGTAGCAGCGGAGGGACTGGCGTTTTTCTTTTTCTATCCGAAGGCTCTGACCGGGGGATGAACCAGACAGGTATGTAGTTTACGGGACGTAAACGAAAAGTTATCGGAAAAACGGGTCAGGGTTTACGGTGTGTCCTTTGACACCGTAGCCTCCCAGAAAGCTTTCGTGGAAAAGCAAATGCTTCCCTTTGACCTGCTGGCAGACGTGAAAGGGAGTATCACCAAGGCTTTTGGGGTTCCGCATCTGGGAAAATTTGCCTCTCGCCAAGCCTACTTATTCAAGGAAGGGAAGCTGGTCTGGAAACAAGAGAAGGTTTCGGCGGGCAGCCAGGGGGAGGACTTGCTACGGGCTCTGGAAACTCTCGAATAGCGCCAGCTTTCCATGTCGCAAAAAAAGGCGCAGCGTGGGGCTGCACCTTTGTAAGGAAAAGAAGAGTTTCTGGAGTATCGTTTCTAGAGATCTTCGGCGTTTCTTGTAGGCTCCCACCAGTCCGTGTTCCAGTAAACGTGCATCTCTTCAGCGGTCGGAGTTTTCAGAGGTCGCACAATACGGAAGCCGATAAACTGACCGTCGGTGTGATACCAGATACTTTTTGGCACTTGCGGATCAGTATCCTTCCAGTCCTTCACGGATTGTGCCCGGGCTGCACTTCGACATTCATCAGGGTTCTGGTCCCATGAGCCCCCTTTTACGATTCTTGGATAACGGGTTAGAGAAATATTCCATGGATTGACGGCTCCATCCTTTATGGTGTTGCGATATCCTTCGCTGAACCCATCGAGGACCCACTCGCCGACATTGCCGTGCATGTCATAAAGCCCCCAGGGATTCGGCTTCTTAGTGCCAACCGGATAGTAGGTAAATTCGGAGTTATCGCCGTGCCATGCGTAATCGTCGAGCTTGGAAATGTCGTCTCCGAAGTGGAACGCGGTGGTGGTTCCCGCACGGCACGCATATTCCCATTCGGCCTCGGTGGGCAGTCTGTAGAAGTGCCCAGTCTGGGCGCTGAGCCACTGGCAGAACTTGGAGGCAGCGTGGTGGGTGGTGCACATGGCTGGGTAGTTCAGCTCGGAGGCGTGCTCACCGCTTCCAAACATATCGTGATACTGAGGCGTAGGCTGTGAAACCACGTCTACGATGTTACTACTGTCGCCACGGGCCAGAGCATCCTTCACCGCTTTCTTTCGCTGTTTTCCGCGCACGGTTATTTCCTTATCCTTGTCGGCCGCAAGCAGGCTTCCGTCCTTGTTCCGCGCAATGCCATTTTCGTAGAAAGGCTTATAAAGAGCCCAAGGAATTTCAGTTTGTCCGATCCAGAACGGCTCGATTTTTACTTTCTTCTGAGGGCCCTCGTCATCCGTGCGATTTTCGTGTTCGCCCTCCGGAGATCCCATGACGAACTCCCCTCCCTTCAGCGCAATCATCTTATATTTCGCATCATTTGCTCTGGGCGCTACTTCCTCGTAGTCCTTCATCTCTGGAGAACTGCCGGATCCGGCCTTTTTGGTGACAAGCTCGTGGATCTGCTTACTGACGAAAAATCGGTGAGTTGAGGGAAGGTCCCATTGGGCGGGAGTAGGGGTAGAGTTGGTAAACTTGGCCGGAGCTTTAGCTGCTGGGGATTCCTTGGATTTGGAGTCATCTGCCAGAGCCGCAATGCCGGCTAATGCGATGGCCGCAGTCGAGGGAAGAATTAAGTGGATGCGTTTCATGGGGATTATTAAGAAAGTTCGTGAGGCAGGACCGTTTTGTCCAAGGGGGCAATTCTGCCCCGCCAGTTATTTGCTTGGAGGGTCCTTCCGCCTGTGACCTGCGTCACGCTTTGGCGAGGGAATCGGTCCCGGGAATGGGCGGAGCTGGAATCGGCATCTTGCCGTTCATCGGAGGATTATCCGGGGCCTGATCCTCACTCGTTGCCCAGAGGTCGTCCCAGGTGATACGCTGTCCTGTGTGAGCGGCCTCTCGGCCGAGAATGCCGACCGCGGTCGAATTAGCCATAAACTCGCAGGAGTTGACGATCTTACCCGCCCTGAGATTGGCGAAGAACTCGTTGTGACAGGTTTGATACATGTTCTGTTCCACACCCTTCTCCGCCCGGTATTTCCAGTTGGTCTTGCCCTTGGCGTCCTTGGTGGAGACCTTCCACGGGCCGACTACAGTGCCGCCTTCGCAGATAATGCGGCTCACGTTTTCGTTAAAGGAGTTGCTATACTGGCGTTGCTGGATCTGGCAGAAAACGTTGCCAGGATACTCGTAAGTAATTGAGTAGTTGTCGTAGACGTTGCCGGCATCGCGGCGCTGTCCGCGGCCGCCATTGCCGAAGGCTGCGATCGGAGCAACGTCGCCCATGGCCCAGGCCATCTTGTCGACGGCGTGGATGCACTGTTCCAGGAGAGGTCCGCCGGAGAGCCACTCGAAGTTAATCCAGTTGCGCAGCTGCCACTCGACATCGCCCATTCCCTCGGGCTGCTTGGCGTCGGGGGAGAGCGCACGCACCGTACCGCCGAGGTAGGTGCCCACGAAACTTGTGATCCGGCCCAGCTCCCCACCAAGGGCCTTGGCGAAGCCAACCCGGTTGGCTGGACTGTAGCGCCAGCAGTAGCCATGCTGGATGGCGAGCTTCTTCTCGTCCGCGATCTTGGCGGTTTCCATCAGGTGATGAATCCCGGCCATGTCGATGGCCATGGGCTTCTCGGCAAAGACATGCTTCCCGGCCTCGATGCACTTGCGAAGCATCGAGGGGCGGTATCCGGGAGGGGTGGCCATGAGGACTACATCCACATCAGAAGCCGCAAGCTTCTCGAAGGCATCGAGCCCGGTGAACTGGCGGCTCTTGTCGACCTCAACCCGCTCGTTGCCGAAGGCGGCTCCGAGGGTCTTGAGGGGGCCTTCGATTTTCTCGGGGAAGGCATCGGCCATGGCCCAGAGCTTGACCTTGTCGTCAGACTTCAGGGCTTGCGTAGCTGCACCGGTGCCCCGGCCTCCACATCCGATCAGTCCCACCTTGATGGTGTTGCTGCTGCCGATCTCGGCACGGCCGATGTGAGGGAAGCCTGCGACCGCGGTGGCGGCCGTGGCGGTCTTTACGAAGTTGCGTCGGGTGGAGTTGTTGGTCTCGCTCATGAGGTGGTTACAGTTCCTATGGGCTGTTACGGTAGGGTTTCGGCCCCTCCTTTCAAGGTTTTAGACTTGTTAACAGGTTAAATAGATCACGGAGGCCCAGCGTCTGGCGCCGAACATCCGGGGAGAAGCGATTTTCCGGGGGATCAGCTTTCGGCTGGCTCTGTTCTCCGGTCTTTAAAGAGGATTAAAAAGGCAACCATCACGATGGCGGCAAGAATAGCCGGGAAATACCAGATCGCTGGCCAGTCAGGGAGGCCTGCTTCTGTCTTGCTCCTGGCAGCCCACCATCCAGCAAGTTTGCCGCCGATAAACATCCCAACCCCAAGTGTGACTACCGCGATAAATCCCTGAGCACTGGAGCGAATGTCCTCCGGAGCGCGTTTGTCGACGTAGATTTGTCCGGTAAAAAAGAAGAAGTCATAGCATATGCCGTGGAAAATGACCCCAAGGTAGAGGAGCGCGTGGGTTTCGGGTCCGGCACTGGCGAAGAGAACGTATCTCAGGACCCAGAATCCCATTCCAATTAGCAGCATTTTCTTTACGCCAAGCTTCCGGAAGAAAAATGGAATGAGGAAGAGGAAGAAGATCTCGGAGACCTGTCCAAGGGTCATCACTCCCTCAGAGTTTCCGACTCCCATCTCCCCAAGATATCCATTAGCGAGTTGGAAGTAGAAGGAAAGAGGGATGCAGAGGAGAAGGGAGCAGATGATGAAGATCGCGAAAGAGGGATCCTTCATGAGCCGCAGGGCCTTGAGGCCGAGCACGTCTCCAACGCTCACCGGTTTTCCCTTCAGTTCGGGTGGGGTATGGGGAAGGAAGAATGCGTAAACGCCCAGAACGATCGATGCGCCGGCCCCGAAGTAGTAGGGCCATGGCGTTGCGCCAAGGCCGATCCATTCTGCCGGAGACTTTTCCCCGCCGAGGAATTCCGGCCATACGACCTTGAGTGAGCCGGATGCCAGAAAGCCGCTACCGATGAGAATGCCGGAAGCAATCCAGCCGATGGTGCCGAGGGTGCGGATAGGGGGAGCATCTCTCTCGACGTTGTCTGAGTTACGGAAAAGGAGCGAGTTGGCGAGCGCCAAGGTAGGCATGTAGCACAGGAGGTGCCCCAGAAGCAGAGGGTAAAATGCCTCAAAGCTATCTGCCCTTGAGCATCCGAAGAGGAGAAGGCCACCGAGGAGGTGTAGGACGCCAAAAACCATCTGGGTTGGGAAGAATCGATCCGCAACCATTCCCACGAGGAAAGGAGAGAATATTGCCGCCAAGCCCGTGGAAGCGTAGGCGGATCCGATCTGTTCGTCGGTCGCGCCCATCTCGGATAGAAACTTCCACATCGGGACATACCAGACGCCCCAGATGAAGAATTGGATGAACATCATCACGCAGAGGCGCGGTTTCAAGGCGGAGGTGGATTGAGACATGGCTGGGATGTATTTTTTAGGATGTTTAGCGAAAACTCACTGGGCTGGAAGGAAATATCGTGCTTCCGACTTGAAATAGCTGTCCAGTGCGTTCAGTAGGAGAAGTCATGGAAAACCAGCATTCGCTCTCCCGTCGTAAAGCCCTGAAGGGACTTGCGGCCCTTGCCACCATTCAGGTCGTTCCCAGCCGCGTCATCGGGGCCGGCGGGAAAAAGCCTCCCAGTGAGCAGATTACCCGGGGAATCATCGGGTGCGGGGGGATTTCGGGATCCGGGGCACACGTGGGTCAGCAGGGCCCTTTGCTGGCCCTCTGCGACGTGGACAAGAACCATCTCGCCAACCGGACCAACGACGCCAAGAAGCGAGGGCATGACCCGAAGGGTTATCACGATTTCCGCGAGCTATGCGCTCGTGATGATATCGACGTGGTCCACATCTGCACCCCTCCTCACTGGCATGCGCTGCAGGCCATCGAGGCGGCCAGGCAGGGGAAGGACGTCTGGTGTGAGAAGCCGATGAGCCGGACCATCGGGGAGGGAATTGCGATGATGAAGGCGGTGCAGAAGCACAAGCGGATCTTCCGAATCAACACCTGGTTCCGCTTTGAGGGAGGCTTCTACGGGATGGGTACCACGGTGGCGCCGCTGAGGAAGGCGGTGATGCACGGTCTGCTCGGGGATGGGCCGCTCACGGTGACAGTCGGTGGCAACCAAGGGTTTAACTGGAAGTTCGGCTGGTCCGGCAAGGTGAACCAGCCCGAGGAAAAGATTCCTGACCATTTCGATTATAACATGTGGCTCGGCCCGGCTCCTGTGAAGCCCTACACAAGGCACCGAACGCATGGGTCATTTCGTGGTTACTGGGATTACGACGGAGGCGGGCTGGGAGACATGGGCCAGCACTATCTGGACCCGGTTCAGTATATTATCGGGAAGGATGAGGAGAGCCCCGTGGAAGTGTTTATCGATGCGGACAAGCAGCACGATGATGCAGTGGGACGTTGGCGGCGCATCGAGTATAAGTATGCAGATGGGACGAAAATTGTTCTTGATGGAGACAACCGTGAGAAAAATACCCCCTATATCAAGGGGTCAGAGGGGAGTATCAGTCGGGGNATNGCTTCTGACATCACGGGNTTGNAGGAAAAGCTCAAGGCCCTGAAGGACCCNGATCCNCAGGTCACCGACTTTCATCAGGCGGTGCGGGAGCGCAAGACCTTCGCNCTNAATGAAAGNAATGGATTCCGTTCAGCATCGATCGTCAATCTNGGCGTGATNGCGCACCGCTCGAACAAAAGNTTCCGCTANGANCCNNAGACCTTCAAGATTGATGAGCCGGAGGCGGATCAGTNTGTGCACCAGACGATGCGTGGTCCNTGGAAGGTGTGAGCTTCGTCNGCNTTNCGGTTGCGTCTGGACCTGACCGGTCCGNCCGTGTCACGGTCCCTGCAACGTCATGAGTGACAAGATTCGTATTCTTTGTGTTGGTGCTGGTAACATGGGAAGCTCGCATGCCCGGGCTTACCATAAGCTGGAAGATTTCGAGATCGTGGGCATCGTAACTCGGTCGCCTGAATCGCGTGGAAAGCTCAATAAGGAACTGGGTGGCGGATACCCGGAGTTTGGCGACTACCACGAGGCTCTTGAGGAAACCAAGCCCGATGCGGTGAGTATTTCGACTTACCCTGACACCCATGGACCTTACGCCGAGGCTGCTTTTGAAGCCGGGGCTCATGTCTTTATCGAGAAACCCCTTGCGGAGACCGTGGCGGAGGCGGAAAGTATTGTTGCCAAGGCTCGGGAGAGCGGGAAGAAGTTGGTGATTGGATACATCCTCCGGGTGCACCCAAGCTGGATCAAGTTCATCGAGATCGCCCAGACTCTGGGCAGGCCCCTGGTCATGCGCATGAACCTGAACCAGCAGAGTTCGGGTGCGGCCTGGGAAACACATCGGAACCTGATTTCCTCCATCTCTCCAATCGTGGACTGTGGAGTGCACTACGTAGATGTGATGTGTCAGATGACGCGATCCAAGCCGGTGCGGGTCTCGGGACTCGGGGCTCGGCTTACTGACGATATTCCGGAGGACAAGATCAACTATGGACACCTGCAGGTGGCCTTCGAAGACGGCAGTGTCGGATGGTATGAGGCGGGATGGGGTCCCATGATGAGCGAGATGGCTTTCTTCGTGAAAGATGTGGTGGGCCCAAAAGGTTGTGTGACAATTGAGGCGAAGGATGCGGGTGGCGCGGGAGCCTCCGCGGATGTGGACGCGCACAGCAAGACCGAGTCGCTGCGGATTCACCACAGTGAGCTGGATGAAAACAAGGAGTTTACGAGGGAGGATGAGTGGATCGACATGACCGATGAACCAGATCATGACGAACTTTGCTTCCGTGAGCAGGAATACTTCCTCAAGGCCATCCGCGAGGATCTCGATCTGGGAGATCACATGGAGGATGCCCTCAATTCCATGCGGATCGTGGCAGCCGCTGACGAATCCTATCGGACCGGGAAAACCGTCGATTTATAACCTTTCTCAGTCTCTCCGCTCAAACGAACCAGATTCAACGTTAATCAAACCAACCATAAGACCGACATGAAAGCACTCGCTGCCTCTATTCTCATCCTGTCCCTTCCCGCCTCCGCCGAATGGGTGGAGCTTTTCAACGGCAAGGACTTCACCAACTTCGGGGCACCCGGGAAAACCGAACAGAATGGATATTTCGTCAAGGACGGGGTCATCGAATCTTCCCGCAAGTGCAGGAACCTGATCACTGAGAAACAATATGCGGACTATATTCTGGAATTTGAATTTCAACTGACTCCCGGGGCCAACAACGGTCTGGGGGTTCATTACCCCGGTAGCGGGGACGCGGCCTATACAGGGATGGAATTGCAGATTCTGGATAATACCGCCGACAAGTACAAGAATCTCAAGGAATGGCAGTTCCATGGCTCGGTCTATTCCCTGGCGCCGTCCCTTCGCGGGCACCTCGCTCCGGTTGGGGAGTGGAATAAGCAGCGGGTAACGATCCGGGGACCTCGTCTCACGGTGGAGTTGAACGGGGTCTGCATTACGGATGCCAATCTGGACGAGCTGAGCAAAAAGAAGCCCAAGCACCAGGGGGTTAAGCGCAGAAAGGGTCACATCTGTTTTGCCGGCCATGGCGATATCATCAAGGTGAGGAAGATGCGGATCGCGGAGATTTCCTTCGGAGAGGACAAATCGGAAGCCTGGTACCAGCCGGCCGGAAAGGCGGATGACACGCTGGCAGCAGAGGGTTTTACGCCCATCATGGCGGGCGGGTCTCTCAAGAACTTTGCCGAGGACCCAAAGAACAAGGGACATTGGACGGTCAAGGATGACTGGATCCTGCGCTATGATGGAAAGGGCACCAATCTCTGGACCGGCAAGGAATACAAGGATTTCACCACTGTGGTGGACTGGCGCTGGACCGGTGAGCATAGTGGAAAACGTAATCAGCCTGTCCTTCTGCTCAATGGATTGCAGAAGACGGGACCCGACAAGAAGGGCGTTACTGCTGAGATCGATGAGTACGACAGCGGCGTGCTCTTACGCGGAGCAGTCCGGACCCAGGTCAATCTCTGGAATTGGACGGTTGGCTCTGGTGAGGTCTATGGGATTCGTAACGATGGGAAACAGCCCCTTCCAATCCGGGCTGCGCTTACCCCTCGGGTTCCTGCGGACAACAAGGTAGGAGAGTGGAACCGTTATGTTATTACCGTTAAGGGCGACCGTCTTACGGTGGTCCTCAATGGGAAGGTGGTCCTGCATGAGGCACAGTTACCCGGGGTGAACCCCACTGGCCGGTTGGGATTTCAGCACCACGGGAATCCACTTGAGTTCGCTAACATATTCGTGAAGGAGCTTTAGCTTCACGAGAGGTCGGAGTGTGACGGGAATCGCCTGCTATTTCATTCCCGAGAAGATACCGCAGCATCTGAAGAAGAAGCTGGAACATTTACCGACCCAACTTCGTGCATGTCGGAAGCTACTTGCTCCCGAATCGTGGCGGCGGGTCTGTCCGCATCCTGATCGAACGGAACGCCTTTATTTCCGGATTTCACTCGGGCCGGTGGGGTGTTTCCAGCCCCGTTCTCCTCGCTCTTCTTGAGAATCTGGAGAGAAGCAGACTGAAACCCCTGAAGCAGGCGGAATTCCGTTTCTCTGAGAAGTTGTTCCCTGTCGACGGCGCTTTTCTGCTCAGCCTTGAGGAGGGCTTCGCGACGCAGGGCGCCGGCTTCGCTGCAACGCAGCTTCTCGATTTCTTCTTCAAGTCTGGCGCAGCAGGCCTCGAGCTCGACAGAGGATTTCAGGAGAGCCTTGCAGCGTTCCCGGTGACGAATGCGGGTGGTTTGCGAGCTGATATGGCACAGGAACCACGTCAGGGATGCGCCAAGAGAGCTGCCGAGAATAAGGAGGAGAGTAAAGAGCCAGGGTTGAAGTTGCATGGTGAAGTTGCCCTTGCGGATTGGACGGAAGCTGCTTTCTTACGAAGGGAGAAGCTTTGCGTGTCATTTATCTGGAAATCTCCGGGAGGCGCAAAGCAAATATGCTAACATCTATCAACACATTATTCCAATGGCTCATACACTTCCCGATCTCGGCTATGCATATGATGCGCTCGAGCCACACATCGACGCGCGCACGATGGAAATCCATCACAGCAAACATCACAACGCATACGTAACCAATCTGAACGCTGCAATCGAAGGAACCGAGCTTGCGGATAAGTCCCTCTCTGAGCTGGTGACGAATATCGGGGAAGTTCCCGAGAATATTCGGGGTGCTGTAAGGAACAATGGAGGGGGCCACTTCAATCACACTCATTTCTGGGATTGCATAAGGCCAGGTGGCTCCAATGAGCCGACTAGTGAGGTCTCGGCCGGCATCAACGCTGCATTCGGTTCTTTTGACGGTTTCAAGGAAGCCTTTACGAAGGCGGCAATGACAAGGTTTGGCTCGGGATGGGCGTGGCTCTGCTCGGACAAAGAAGGGAAGCTGGGGGTCTGCTCGACTGCGAATCAGGATAATCCGCTGATGGGCGAGCTGTCTGGATGTGCGGGGTGCATTCCAATTCTCGGTCTTGATGTCTGGGAGCATGCCTACTACCTCAATTACCAGAATCGACGTCCTGATTATGTCGGAGCGTTCTTCGACATAATTAACTGGGACACGGTAGCAGAGGGCCTGCGCGGGGCCGCAGGATAAGGTTCAGCAAACGAGACTTTTCGTCAACCAGCCGGGCCTCTGGGCCCGGCTGAGTTCTTTGTGCCTCAAAATTCGCAGAGGCAACTCTGGTGCTTGCGAGTTTGGCTGATGCCAGCTACAGGGTGCACGCCATGGCTCGAATTAACCAAAATTTCCTGAAGCTCCAGGCGGGCTACCTCTTTCCTGAGATCGCACGGCGGGTGAACGCGTTTTCTGATGCTGAACCTGAGAAAACAAAGCGGCTTATCCGCTGCGGGATTGGGGATGTAACCGAGCCACTACCCCTTGCTGCAAGAAACGCAATGAAAGAGGCGGTAGATGAATTGGGCGAAAGAGGAACGTTCCGGGGATATGGCCCCGAGCAGGGATACGACTTTCTGCGCCAAGCTATCGTGGACAACTCCTACCAAGGGGTAAAGGTAGAGGCAGACGAGGTGTTCGTCTCGGACGGATCGAAGTGTGATAGTGGCAACATCCTCGACATCTTCGGAGTTGGACAGCGAATCGCCATCACGGATCCGGTGTATCCTGTGTATGTGGATACCAACGTAATGATGGGAAACACCGGAGAGGGAGACGAGAGTGGTCAGTATGAGGGGCTGGTGTATCTGCCGTGCACCGCGGACAACAATTTTACCCCTGCATTGCCGAAGGAAAAGGTAGACTTGATCTATCTCTGCTATCCGAACAATCCCACCGGAACAGTGGCGACCAGAAATCAGCTGGAACAATGGGTAGCCTACGCGCGGGAACATGATGCGGTTATTCTGTATGATGCCGCCTATGAGGCCTTTATTCAGGACCCTGATCTGCCGCGGTCAATTTATGAGATTGAGGGGGCCCGTGAGTGTGCAATCGAGTTTCGGTCCTTTTCCAAGAACGGTGGTTTCACTGGAACGCGTTGTGCCTTTATCGTGGTCCCCAAGGAGCTTACGGGGTCTGATGGCAGTGGTGAGAGAGTGAGTCTGCATGCCCTGTGGGCCCGACGGCATTCCACTAAGTTTAATGGCGTTAGCTACCCGGTTCAGCGCGCAGCAGAAGCTCTTTATTCGTCGGAAGGCAAGGCGGAGATCAGTAAGCTGGTCGAGCACTACATGGGAAATGCGGCTCTTCTGAAACGTGCTTGTGAAGATGCGGCCTTGGACGTTTATGGAGGAGAGCACTCTCCGTATGTCTGGGTTCGCTGCCCCGAGGGGGTTGATAGCTGGGCAATGTTTGACCGAATGTTGCACGAGGCACAGGTAGTAGTCACCCCGGGAGCAGGCTTTGGAGCTGCCGGGGAGGGCTACTTTCGGATATCTGCTTTCAACTCCCGGGAGAACGTGGAGGAAGTTTGCGCCCGCCTGGGAGCGATGCTCGGATAGTGGTTCGCGTGCGAAAGAGCCTTGCCGAGGACTATTCCGTAATGCCGGTAGTAACAGGCACCCGGGGGGGTGCTTTGCATATCACGGGAAGTTCACGGAGCTGGGATCGTCACCAGTCTTTGAACTCCCCTCTTCCCTATGAAGTGGGACTGAGTGCGGTCTCTATCGCACTACCATCTGTGAGATATTCGGCCGGGGAATTAGTTTACGGAGACGGCGTCTCCACCGGTTTCGCCGGTTCGGATCCGAATTGCCTCTTCGATACCTGAAACGAAGACCTTCCCGTCCCCAATCTTGCCGGTGTTGGCACTTTTTACAATGGCCTCTGCAACGGCGCTGGCTTCGCCATCGTCCACGACAACCTCGATCTTCACTTTAGGCAGAAAATCAACGGTGTATTCGCTGCCTCGATAGATCTCTGTATGGCCTTTCTGGCGGCCGAAGCCCTTTACCTCGGTAACCGTCATCCCCTGAACTCCGATTTCAGCGAGAGCTTCTTTAACTTCTTCCAACTTGAACGGCTTGATGATGGCTTCAACTTTTTTCATAGACGTTGCTTGTTACTGGAAGACCAGATAGCAGTTTTCGTGCCAATTTACCAGCGGAAGCTGCGAGCTGAGATTTATGCCGAGGGATTATCGACGAAGGATCTCGTTGTAAACGAGGCGGATGTAGCGAGTCGGGCCTTCCCGAGCTGCCCGAAATCCCTAGGCGCTGCGTTCGACATTTTTCTCGGTCCAGTGCGAAAGGTCGGTGGAAGTCTGTGCCCGGAACCGGAAAAAAAGGGGAAAGGCTCTCTAGAGGAAAGTCAACCTAGAGAAAGCCTCACGAAATGTGAGGTTTTGAACGCGGAACAGAGAATAGAGATGTCGGGTTTCTACCCCAGAATCATTCTTCCAAATGACTCGAGCTTTCACCATCGGCGTCGCAGTTATCGTGATCGAGTTTCCCTCGGAGCCTCATGTTCGGGACCTGAATTCGGAGGGGAGATCAACCACTCTACTGGTCAACCCGAGGGAACCTGACCAGGCGCGGCGCCGGGTTGCAATTCCCTTCCGGTACCAGAGCACTACTGATTCGCTCGCACGAAGAGACGTTTACCCCCGAAATCGACAAGGGCATTGAGCTTTTTGAGCATGTCCCCACCGATAGCGCCGATCGTATTAGCGGGTACGGCTCGGAACATTTTAGCGACCTCGATTACCTCGAATTCGTGGGAGTTGACAGAGACCATCCCGGCTTTGAATTCCTTGACCGCACCCCGTTGTGACCGGCTGCTTTTACCAGTGTTGTCGGTAAAGTTGATACGGCCCTGAGTGAGGGTCATACCGATTTCCTTTGCGGCAGCAGGGTCGAAGGTCGACCATCCTCGACTGGGATCGAGCAGGAACTTTCCGGTCTTCCCGTCGACGGTCGCCGTGACAAAGAAGGTGCTTTCAACAACGGTCATTTCTAGGACGCTATAACCCATCTGGTCAAGGACGTCAGGGAGCTTGGCCTGCTTCAGATTGAGAATGGCGTCGGGTTCCCAGAAATCGAGAAAGAGCTGGTCGGACCGACTGAGATTGCTGGTCTTGATGTTGAAGATCCTGCCCTCGGGGTTCTGGACCTTGTAGGTCTCATCGTCGATGCGAGCAACAACCTTGAGCTGCAGGGTTTTGTTCCCTTTGGCGGAGGTAAAGGTTCGAAATTCGGAGGGGTCAGGTGCTTTCTTGGGTAGACCCTCCGCCTTTTCCTCTGCCGGAGGCCCGTTTTCCTCGTCCGCGTAGCTCGAGGTACTCACGAGGTTAAGAAGCAGATGTATGGCCAGAAGGCGCGAAATGAAAAGAGCCATGGTCTACAAGGAAGGGCTGGTTTGCCGGAAGCGCCAGCGAAAAATACGATCCCGCGGGGTTCGCCCAATGAAATGAGAGAGCCGGCCCGCTTCGGCGTTGCGGGGGCCGCAGGTGGGCCTATGCTGTCCCGGCCGGAATTGTTATGGCCGACTCGTTTGTTCATCTTCACCTCCACACGGAGTATTCAACTCTTGATGGCGCGGTGCGTTGCAGAGAGGCAACAGCAAGGGCGGCCGAGCTGGGGATGCCAGCGGTTGCGATGACCGATCATGGCAATCTTTATGGAGCGATCGAATTTTACGAGGCTGCCCGCAAAGAGGGAGTAAAGCCGATTCTTGGATGTGAGATCTATCTGGCCCCAGAGTCGATGGATCACCGGCAAGAGATCCCAGGCCGTAAGCGAGCAACTCACCTGACACTTCTCGCAGAAAACAATACAGGCTGGGAGAATCTGGTCCAGCTGGTCAGTAAGGGACATCTGGATGGTTCCTATTACGGTAAACCTCGGGTGGACCTCCCGCTTCTGCGGCAGCATGCGGAAGGAATCATCTGTCTCAGTGGTTGTATCGCAGGGCCGGTCAATGAATGGCTCTTACAGAAACAGCCTCTCCAGGCGCGTGAAATGCTTGAGGAGCTCTGCGAAATTTTCGGACGCGACAACCTTTATGTCGAGCTTCATGACCACGGATTAGAAATGCAGCTTGAGGTCAAGCCCCAGTTGATTGCTCTCGCACGGGAACTCGGGCTCAAACTTGTTGCTGCCAACGATGTTCATTTCCTGTCTCGTGACGACCATGACGCCCACGACGTGATGATATGTATTGGGACCGGAAAGCTGGTCTTTGACGAGAAGCGCATGCGGTATCCTCCGGAGGTATATTTCAAAACTGCGGAGGAGATGCGTGAGGTCTTCGCTGACGTTCCTGAAGCTTGTGATAATACTCTCGAGATTGCGGAGAGATGTAACGTAACCCTCAGTCTGGATGCTACCAGTTCAGAAAAGTATCCGAATTTCGAGGCGCCTGATGGCATGTGTCGTGACGACTATATTCGCGAGCAGTGTTTCGCCGGCCTTGAAATGCGCTACGGCAAGGAAAAGGCAAGCGAGGATGAGGAACTCAGGAAGCGGCTGGATTACGAGATCAGAACCATTAGCGACCTTGGTTTCAGCAGCTATTTCCTGATCACCGCAGATTTCATTAACTGGGCAAAGGAAAACGGGATTCCAGTGGGTCCGGGACGAGGATCGGCAGCAGGTTCTCTGGTAGCCTATACGCTGGGAATTACAGACATTTGTCCGATGCGCTTTGGCCTGCTCTTTGAGCGATTTTTAAATCCAGAACGAGTCAGCCCACCCGACGTTGATATTGATTTCTGCCAAACGCGGCGCCCTGAAGTCATTGATTACGTGAGGCGCAAATATGGGGAACGGTGTGTGTCTCACATAATCACCTACGGAACTCTGGGTGCCAAAAGCGTGATTCGAGACGTCGCGAGGGTGATGGGAGTAAGCTATGGAGAAGCCGATATGATCGCCAAGATGATCGAGGCGCGTCCCGGGGTAAAACTAAAAGAGGAGTATGAAAACAAGGCGGAGCTTCGCCAAACAATCGAGGGCAATGCCAGCTATCGTGAACTCTGGGATTACGCCACAAAGCTGGAAGGTTTAACGAGGAATACCGGAGTACACGCAGCTGGAGTGGTGATTGGGGACCGTCCTCTCGATGAGCATGTTCCTCTCAGTCGGGGTAATGAGGGAGAGGTGGTTACCCAGTATGATATGGGCGCCATTACGGAAGTGGGCCTGCTGAAGATGGATTTTCTCGGGCTCAAGAACCTGACCGTAATTCAAGAGGCTTCGGAGTTCATCCGGAGTGCAATTCCAGACTTTGAGATCCACCGGGTTCCGCTTGATGACCAGCCCACCTTTGATCTGCTCAACAAGGGAGAGACGATGGGAGTTTTTCAGCTTGAGTCAGGCGGAATGACGGAAACCTGTAAGCGTTACGGTATCCGCCGGATCGATGACATCACTGATCTCCTTGCGCTCTATCGTCCTGGTGCCATGCAGTTCATTGACGAGATGATTGAGGTCAAGGAGGGGCGCAAGGAAGTGACTTACGAGCACCCCATGCTTGAGCAGATCTGTGGAGATACCTACGGAGTCATGATTTACCAGGAGCAGGTTCAGAATGCAGCTAAGCTCCTGGCCGGCTACACTCTAGGGGGAGCGGATATCCTCCGGCGGGCGATGGGTAAGAAAAAGCAGTCCGAAATGGACAAGCAGCGAGTGACCTTCGTTGAGGGCTGTAAGGCCGAGAATGGGATCGACCCTGCTCTGGCCAATCGGATCTTCGACAAGATCGCGAGCTTTGCGGGGTATGGCTTCAATAAGTCGCACTCGGCCTGCTATGCCCACATCTCTTACTGGACGGCTTATCTCAAGGCGAACTTCCCTGTCGAGTTCATGGCAGCTCTCCTCTCCAACGAGTTCAGCAATACTGATAAAATAGGCGTCTTTGTTTCGGAGTGTCACCGGATGGATATTGAAATTCTTCCACCGGACCTGAACCGGTCTCAGTTACGATTTGCTCCGGAGGAGCTGTCCGGCGGTAAAATGGCGATCCGTTACGGGCTGGCGGCAATTAAGAACGTCGGGGAGGGCGCCATGTCGCAGGCTATTGCCGAACGCGAGCAGAACGGGAGTTTTCCTACCATGGATGACTTTACCAACCGCCAGGATTCCAAGGTCGTGAATAAGCGCATTCTTGAGAATCTTGTGCTCTCGGGGGCGATGGACTGGACCGGGGAAACGAGGGCAGGCATGTATGCACGGGTGGAGGATGTCACTGCTGCTGCCAGTGCCGCCCAGCGTGACCGGGAAAGTGGCCAAGTTGCGTTGTTTGCTGACGAGGAGCTGGCTGCGCCTGCGGCGAGAAAGCAGATCCCGGAATGGCCAAAGGATGAGCGTCTTGAGAAAGAGAAAGAATTGTTGGGTTATTATGTCACCGGGCATCCGCTGGATAAATACCGCAGCCTCCTGAATTCAGACCGTTTCTGCAAGCTGGGCTTACTCGATGACCTCGACATTGGAGACCGGCGTGCCCGTTTTCCATTTGCGGGGATGATCCGGAAAATTGATCAACGGCTCACCCGGAAGGGGAAGCCATTTGGGATAATCGTGATTGAGGACTTTACGGGGAGCCAGGAAGTTCTCTGCTGGGGAGAATCCTATACTCCGGCACGAGACGCGGGTATTCTTGTAGAGGGGAAAGTCATTGCTTTAAAGGGTGAGATCTCGATTGATGATAGAACAGAGAGCCGAAAAATCATGGGAAGTGGCCTCAGGGAGTTGAAGCTACGGACGAACCAGACTGGGACTAATGGAGGAGGTCCACTGGAGCTCTCCCTGTGGGTATCGCGTAGTCGAGTTGAAGACCTTAAAAAAATCGAAGAAGTCTTGGCTTCTCATCCAGGAAAAACACCGGTTCTCCTTCATTTCCAGAGCGGAACCGGGAAGAGAGCCACGGTTGAGTGTGGAGAGCAGTTCCGGGTTCAGAAATCCGAGGCTCTTTCAGCAGCGCTCGGCCGGTGGGTGGATTAGCGTCAGGGTCCGATGCGCAGTCGGTAAAACGATTTTCCTGATACGGTATCGGGCCTTGCAGGCCACTGGAGAGCCCCTAGGGAATTGAGCTGAAAATCTTCAGGAACATTCTCCCAAGTCGAAAGGTCAGATGACCTTTCCAGAGAGATTGGATAGGTATGCCATATACGAAATTCCGCAGGATTTATGCGAAGGTCAGGAAAAGTGATAGTCAATCCGTCCGAAGCGGAGTCCACTTCAAGGGCGCTACTACGCAGGCGCCTTAATTCTGCGTCGCTTTCCTCGAAAGGATGAAAACCAAGGGGGATGAGGTCAATTTCGGTTTCATCAGATAACCCATCCCCGTCTCTGTCAGTCTGTCCCAGATCCGGTTTGCCGACGTAAAACACGTTATCAACGAACGGAATCTCTGCCACGGCCGTCTCAAGAGAGCTTAGGGCTTGAGGGGTGATCCCGTTGGGGAATGTTCCAAAATACTCGAAGGGATCATCGCGGTGGTTCATGACCCTTCTGAATGAAGCAGAGAAAGGACCTTCGACCAGCTTCCAAGGGCCAACCTGCCCGATTCGGAACCTTGGTTTCGAACTATCTCGATAGGTCAGACAGGAGAGTGCAGGCGTTTCCCACTCCCTGTCGGGATCTTCTTGCAGCGGGGCAAGAGACTGTCCGTCCAGATGCCTCGGGTAAGGCTCAATACCGGCCAGCTCAATGAGGGTCGGCATAAGATCAACCAGTCCTACTTGGCGATCGCAGAAGCGGCCCTCGGACGTCATTTCCGGATGGTGAATCATCATCGGAACATGAATTGCTTCACGCGAGTAGTTCCTTTTCGAGTAGAGATGTTGGTGCTCCATCAGGCTAAATCCATTGTCACTGATGAAAGCAATCACCGTGTTGTCCCAGAGATTGTGTGAATTCGCAAAGTCGAGCAGGCGTCCGAGGTTATAATCCATCAATGTGACGGCACTGTAGTAGGCATGAAACAGGGAGCGAAGTTCGTCGTCCGTAAGATACGGTCGGGTGTCACTCGCTTTGCCGTAGGTATAGGCGTAAGGCGGCCAGTAAGCGTTGTCGTAGGAGCCCGGAGGGGATTCCGGTAGAACGAAGTTCGCGGGATCATGGAGATCTGCAATGCTGGCGGGCACAATCCAAGGTGTGTGTGGCATATAGAAACCCGCCGCGATAAAGAACCTCTGGTCTCTTGCCAGACATTTTTCAATGGCGGAAAGGGCGTTGGTGGCTGTCAGCCCGTCCATAAAATTTTCTGGCTCCCCTTCCTCATAAATCAGGAAGTTGGTGTTACCGCTGATACCCTTATGGCCACTGAAATCCTGAACCGATTGGAGGGTGCCATCTATGGCGAGCGCGCGGGGAATGAGCTCATCCCATCGTTCGGCACGTTCGTAGTGCTCAACTTTACCATAGCTGCCAGTCCAATAGCCTTGGGACTGGAAGAATTGGGACATCCGCATTCGCCTTGGTACAATATTTTCTCCGTTGGCCTGATTTCCCCCGGCGGCGTGGACTCCCAGGTTCCATGGGTAGAGGCCGGTGAGGAAGGACGCTCTCGAGGGCGCGCAGAACGGATACTGGCTCAAACAATTCCGGTAAGTGACCGAGCGCTGTGCCAGCCGGGTCAGGTGAGGGGTGATCGCCTGTGGGTCTCCCAGCGGCGCTATGCGACTGTTCAGGTCATCCGCAATGATGAGCAGGACATTGTAAGGTTCTTCAGCGAGGGCTGCGAGAGGGCTAAGCAGGGCTCCCACCCCGAGAAGAGCTTTGATACGGCAACCCCGCAATCCGGAACTTGTCATCAGCCCCTAATTTGCATCCCGCGGCGGGGGATCTGCAATGGGAATTTTTGTCGCCCGCAACCGGTAGTAGATTTCTGGAGAGCGAGCGCTCGGGGAGTATCGCATCCTTAGCAGACCACTTTCATCAGGTGGGGATGGAGCAATCACGGTTAAGTCCGGACTATGCTCGGGAACGGTGGTCCAATCGCGAAGATTTGAAGAATATTCAACGGAGAGGAGAACGTCTGTCGCGCGGGTATTCCGATGGAATTCCATGTAAGGAGCGGCGATTTCGGGGGATGAGACTGAGAACAAGGGGCCACCCGTGGGCTCCGAGATGTTGGAGGAGGTCGCGAATTCCAGAAGATTCATGATTCCGTCTCCATCAGAGTCCTCGAGACCGCCTCGCCTTCCTTGCGGCAGGTTGTCACGGGACCATTGGTCGTAGGCCGGGAGGAAGTAAGTAAGAGGCTGCCCGGAACCAGCCGTCTCTCCGTCTCTTTCGACCATCATAGTCAGGGAAACGGGCCCGATCGGGAGTGTGCTCATAGCCAGAGGAGACAAATCTTCACGATTCCCGAAGGGAGGCAGGGGAGGAGCTACGAAAGTGGCAGTCCGGCTGTCCAGAATAGTGACTGATTCAATCAGGTTTTCTCCGAGATAAAATCGGGTTGGCCCCAGCAGACGGTTAGCCTCCACCACTCCTCGGGCGGAACGACCAATGGCGTATTTCCTCTCGAGGTATTTTCGGATTCGGTCCATCCCCACCCCCGTCGAGTTACTCTGCAGATTGGAAAAAACGAGGAGTTCCGCGACGTCAGCGGTCATGTAGTGAGAATGGCCTGCGAACCGCCGACCTGACCCGATTGCGGTGATACTATCACTGTAGGCCCTCTTGACCCCGAAGACTCTCCACCCGCGTTCTCTGCCCTGCCTTACATTGTCTGTTTCTCGGTCTCCGTTTCCAATGCTGATCAACCGCCCTTGAGGGTCATGTCCGGGGTCAGACTTGATGACAGAAAAGACGGTCAGTCCTTCGGATACCTGCCGGGGAAATCCATTGATTTGCAGATAAGCGGAACCATTAAAGTTGGCGGCCGGGAGCTGATTGAGTTGATTGAATTTCAGGGAGGGTTTCGCCGAGGGGTCCGCCTGAGTAAGGAAGGTTGGGGAAGCCATATTGGGCCATGAGCTTATAGGATCACCATCTTGTTGGGTTTCCGCCAGACGGTTTGCTGAGACCCACACTTTCAGACCCTCGTCTAGTAACTCAGGAAAGTAGTCATACACGATGGTGGAGTCACCGGAGGATTCGGTGCCAGATTCCCCAAATGACAAGTAGTAGCCTGATTCATCAAGGTGACTGAATCGATTCATCAGGGGGGAGTCATCTCCGTATTTTACCCAGAGGAGAGTCGCCTCGGAATTTATACCGGACTCAATCCAGTATTTAAGTTCTCTTCCCGTTTCCCAATGCAGGATTCGAAGGTCAGAGCAGTCAGGGCTCATCCGGCCTGTCTCGATGTGCTCTCTGCTGTTGAAGATGACGGGAACGGGCGCATGGTTCAGGTCCTCGCCGGTGGTATTTTCCATCACAAGTGGGAGCGTCCATCCAGTCGAGCCAAATCCTCGACCTGAAATCGTGTGCATCGTGCCCCCTGAAGGGCTGGTGGTTTCAACGTCCACGTCGTTGATCAACAGAGAGGAACCCTGCAAGTCCAATACCGCGCCATTATTCTGGAAGGCCTCTCCATCGAGGGAAAAATCGACCGGAATATTTCCTGAGAGGTTCTCTGCTTCAATCTGGAAGTAGGCCTCGGCGCGATGGGTCTTGGTTGAGTAAATAAGGCGATGGTCCTGCAGAACAGCTGGGCCAAGCCGGAGGGTGAATTCTCTGTCTGGGATTCTTCCTTCCGGCATTCCCGAAACAACCAGGTAGCGGTCACCATTAGGTTTCACGAGCAGGGAAAATCGTAGCCCTCTG
>PARF01000045.1 GCA_002709915.1 Roseibacillus sp.
CTGGAAGAAGATGAGCAGGAGGCCATCGATCAGCCTCATGAAACTGCCGGGGAGTTGCCAGAATCCCCGAGAAACGAAGCTTGGGAAAAGGATTCAAACTGGTGGAAAGACCAGTGAGCAACGCCGTCGTCTATTCTTGCAAGAGGCGACACGCTTGATCCATGTCCTTATCGCCTCTTCCGGAGAGGTTCACAATAATGATATCCTCTGTAGGAAGCTTTGGAGCGACCTCTGCAACGTAAGCTGCCGCGTGTGCACTTTCCAACGCTGGTATGATCCCTTCGATCTGCGAGAGCTGCTGAAAAGCTGTGAGTGCCGCAGAATCGGTGGCGTAGGTGTACTCCACCCTCCCAAGCTCCTGAAGGAAGGCATGTTCGGGCCCCACGGCGGCATAATCCAGACCGGCACTGACAGAATGCGTGAGGTCTATCTGCCCGTCATCATCTGCAAGCAACCATGTCTTGGTCCCTTGCAGAACCCCAAGTTTGCCTCCCTGGAACCGAGCAGCATGCCTTTTAGGCGTTATTCCATCCCCACCAGCTTCCACTCCAACCATACGCACATCTGAATCTTCAAGAAAGGGATGAAAGAGACCGATCGCATTCGAGCCACCGCCAACACAGGCCACCAAGAGACTTGGGAGGCGTCCTTCCTGGCTCAACACCTGCTCACGGGCTTCCACCCCGATCACTTTGTGAAAATCTCTTACCATCATCGGAAACGGATGAGACCCCAACGCTGATCCAATGATGTAGTGAGTAGTCTCTACGGAGGCCGTCCAATCACGCATCGCCTCGCTGACCGCTTCTTTCAGGGTTGCTTGTCCAGCAGTCACTGGAACCACCTTGGCCCCAAGCAGCTCCATTCTCCTCACGTTTGGGGCTTGGCGCTCCATATCGACTTTCCCCATATAGACAGTGCAATCGAGGCCAAAACGAGCACAGACAGTTGCGGTAGCCACACCATGCTGGCCAGCTCCGGTCTCAGCAATGATTCTTCGTTTTCCCAGACGGCGTGCCAATAGAGCCTGTCCAAGGGCGTTGTTGATCTTGTGGGCACCCGTATGAAGGAGATCTTCGCGCTTCAGATAGACTTTAGCCCCCCCCATTAACTTACTCCACCGTTCAGCGTAGTAGAGAGGCGTCGGCCTTCCGCAGTAATCACTCAAGAGACCATCCAACTCACTCTGAAATTCCTCATCAACACGGGCTCTTTCATACTCCTCGGAGAGCTCGTTCAGAGGAGCCATGAGCGTTTCCGGAACGAACATACCACCAAACCGCCCAAAATGGCCGGTGGAATCCGGGGCGGAAGGAGGTGCCTTCATTTCCATAAGGGTGCCGAGGGCGGCCGAAAAGTCAAAGGCGGAAACCAGCACCTAAATCTAAAAAACACTCTCAAACCTGGAATCCTCCGTCTCGAAAGGCCTTTAGCAGCTCCTGCACGATTACCCCCCCGGCCAGCCCATCACCATTTTCAAGACACGAAACGGGGCCAGAGAGGAGATCTTCAAGGACGACCCGGTTGGTCGTCATGGCGATATCATGATCCTCAGTGAGATGGTTGATGACTACACCTGCAAGATGTAATCCGCGATCCCGAATCGCATTCTCCGTGAGAAGCGTGTGGTTTAGCGCACCGAGGCGATTCGCTACTACCAAAACCACGGGCCAGCCAAGACCTTCTGCCATGTCGGCGAAGGTTTCACTTCCACTCATGGGGACTTCCCACCCTCCCACGCCCTCCATTACGAGTATTTCGTGGCGCTCTGCCATTGATTCCGCATGGGAGCGTATATCCTCAAGAGGAACAGGCTTACTTTCCAGCTCCGCCGCAACCGAGGGCGTTACCGGGGCCTGATACCACACTGGGTTTATTGCTTCAATAGGCTCTGCATTGTCAGAAGCCTCAAGCAAAAGCTCTGCATCCTCTCGGGCGCCACAGCACACGGGCTTATAGCCCACCGCGTCGATGCCCTCTTCGCGAAGCGAACGCACGAGCTCACAGGTAATATAGGTTTTCCCAACTCCGGTATCGGTTCCGGTAACTAGCAATGGAAATGACATTCTCAGGGAGGAACAAGTGATCAGGACGAACCCAATAATACGAGCAACCACAAGAGCTAACGACTCCCCGGCACTGTGTCACTCATGACGGGATTATCTTCCTGGTATCCGCTAATCAGAAACCAAAGAGCGATCGCCAGCAGCAGCGACGCTATCTTGGGGATCCAGTTGTTCACGAATAACTGCTTCATCAAGTCCTTCTTCATTATCTTTGGCCTCACTATCGGCGAGGAAAATTTCTTCGAGGCGCACTCTGAATGCATCCTCTTCCAGATTTCTTTCAATCTTTCCATCGATACACAAGGAAACCTGCCCGTTCTCTTCACTGACCACGATTGTCACTGCATCACTCTCTTCGGTAAGACCAATAGCAGCCCGGTGCCGCAAGCCCATTGACCGATCTACAACCTCGGACTGACTTACCGAAAAAACACAAGCAGCGGCCACAATTCTCTCTCCAGATAAAACGACTCCCCCATCGTGCAGAGCGGTTTTAGGATGAAAGATGGTAAGCGCTAACTCGGGACTGAGCATCCCTTTGATTTTTACACCGGTCTCGATATGGTCCTTCAGGCCCATAGTTCGCTCGATTGCAAAAAGAGCTCCATATCTTTTGTGAGAGAGCTGCCAGACCGCATCAGAGAGACTCCCCAGAAACTCCTGCTGCTGAGTCGAATTAAAAGACCACAGGCGGAAACTTCCGAGGCGTGCAAGAGCCATTCTTAATTCCGGCTGAAAAATAATCAGGAGGGCCAGAGCTGCCACAACGGCTACCCGTGTGATGATGAACTCCACAACCTCAAGCTGCAGAAGCTGGGAAGCGAGAGTTAGCACCACGAAAATCATCGCCAGACCTACCAGGATCCTGGCGCCTCGAGTCGCCCTGAAAGTGCGGTAGAGCTGATAGATGAACACCCAGAGAATCAGGATCTCCACTGCACTGCGCCAGTGCTCTTGTAGGAAATTTACCACTTACCGGACATAACTTTAGCCTGAAGCCTCCCTCAGGCAACGGTAATCGTCATCAGAGCAAAGCGGGATAATTAAAATAGGTTCACCGTACTTCCGCGCAGGAGATAAAAAAGCAATAGCTTTCCGTTCCCCTTCCGAGCATTTAAAGTCTCTTCTGACCTTCAACTGACTCGTCCGCATATGAAACTTCTGCCGCTTCCCATTTCTCTCACTCTCGGATTTTGCACAGGCTCCATACTCTCCGCTGAAGCCCCATTCAAAGCTCAGACGATTGATCCACAGATCGCCATCGGTTATGGTCTCGCAGTTGGAGACGTTGATGGCGACGGAGATCAGGATATCCTCCTGGCCGATAAGCGCGATTTCATCTGGTATGAAAATCCCTCATGGAAAAAGCATTTATTTCATACCTTTCATCGGGGCGATAAGCGCAATCAACTGCGGGACAATGTCTGCATCGCAGCCCGTGATATTAATGGAGACGGAAAGGTGGAAGTAGCCGTTGGCGGAAACTGGAATCCGGGGAACACCGACAGCGAGGAACAATCGGGCTCAATTCATTACCTCGGATCTCTCGGCAAGGTAAAACCAGTTCAGTTACCTCACGACCCAACTACCCATCGAATGCGGTGGGTTCATATCGGAAAAAAAGAATATGCTCTCGTAGTCCTTCCTCTTCACGGACGGGGAAATCGTGGGGGTGAGGGAATACCCGTTAATGTGACAGCCTACTTTCCTCCCAGTAATCCGTCCGAAGGTGGCAGCTGGAAAACCGCTATTATTAACAACGAACTCCACAAGACTCATAACTTTGACTCTTTTGACATAAATCGAGATGGCTCCATTGACACCGTGATCATTGGGGGAGCAGAAGGTGCTCGATCGGTCAGACTCACGGGGGGAAAGTGGCAGTCCCAGGATCTTGCCTTGCCCGACATGAACGGAGGCGCAGGCGAGATCCGTATCGGGAAATTTGGTAAAAGTGAGCCTCCACGACAGCGCAACACCTTTGCCTGCATCGAACCTATCCACGGCAATACGGTCGCCGTTTACGAGGCGACCGGAAGCAAGGGTGAGGGAAAGGGAGGGTGGAAGAGGACGGTCCTTGATGACAGCCTCAACCAGGGACACGCATTGGAATACGCTGACATTCTAGGCACTGGAGGCCTTCAGGTTGTGGCAGGTTGGCGCAATCCCAACAAGGAGGGAAAGGTAGGCATCAAGCTCTACAGTCAGGATGAGAGACAAGGCGTGTGGGCCACCCATGTTATTGACGACAAAATCGCCTGCGAGGATCTGAAGGTTGTCGATCTCAACAAGGATGGAAAGCCGGATATTATAGCCTGCGGACGTTCCAGCCGAAATGTCGTAATCTACTGGAACAACAGATAGGCATATCTCTCAATACTCAACTTCAGGGAAAATCTTGAGCTTCAACGTCTGAAGTCAGAACAGCTTCGACGACCCTGAGAGCATCACAATTTTCTCTTACCGAATGAACCCGGTGCAGGAGGACACCCTGCATCCGGCTTGCAGCTGTCAAGGCCACCGTGGGCCACTCCCGGAGATCAGGCGAGTCATCTTCAAGAACCTTTCCGAGAAAGCTCTTTCTGGAGATACCGATAAGAAGCGGGCGCCCCTGCACAACCAGCTTCTCCAACCTTCGGAGCAGGGACAGGTTATGATTCAAGTTCTTGCCAAACCCGATTCCCGGATCAAAAACCAGCCTTTCGGCCTCCACGCCTGAAGCCGTCAGGCTCAGGTAGCGCTCCTCGAAGAACTCCCTGACTTCAACACCCACATCTCCATAGCGCGGATCAGTCTGCATTGTTCTTGGCTGACCCTGCATGTGCATGACGACTATTCCGCAATCCGACTTTATACAAACTCCCAGCATTTCCTCGTCTGCCCTCAGCCCTGATACATCATTCACTATGTTTGCCCCAGCTGCCAGCGCCTGCTCCGCAACAGCAGCCTTACTCGTATCGATGGAAATGGGGCCATCCCACTCGGAGCGCAGTCGCTCTATCACAGGAATCGTTCGGGCCAACTCCTCAGAGACGGCAACCGGAGATGCACCCGGTCGCGTTGATTCACCACCAACATCGATTATTCCGGCTCCTTCGGAAATCATGGCCCGCGCCCTGCTCAGCGCCTGATCAACGGCAAAATAACGTCCGCCATCCGAAAAGGAATCAGGAGTTACATTAAGAATCCCCATGACGATCCCCTGATCCAACTGGAGAATGTTTCTACCTGCTTTCCAAATCACCGCTCCGGGAAGAAAAAAGCCTAATTTCCCGCCAATCGCATCAAAAAACTCAGAGGAAAATCTTCCTTGCCCCAGAGTGAGATCCTATCGGATTCTCATTAGCCGTTGCCATCCTGCAAACTCAAAGCTACCCCTTGTGCGTATGCTTTCTCATCCTGCGCTTAGCATGGCGGTGTTTTCTGCCATCTCAATGCTCCTGCTCACCGCAAATATCGGAATGAGTCAGGCTGAGAAAAAATCTTTTCCAGACAAGTTTCAGGAAAAATGGGAAAAAGACGGACCAAACGTGCGGATCAAGCGGCATCAGGATGGGTCTCGGACCGTTTTTAGGCGTAGCCCAGACGACCGCACACTCGTCAAGCGCACCTGGGGCTCAAACGGGGCAGTTAAAATGATCGTCGTCTACCGCCTCAACCAGAAAGGAGACCCTCTAGCCTGTAAGATTTACGATGGGCGCGAGTCCCTCCTCTATAAGGTTTCATACGGCTACAGCAGAACCACTGGCCGCTTGCAGGCAGAAAGAATGTTCGATGCCCGAGCGCTTAGAACAAACCCTGAGACAGGGAAGGAAACTCCGATCAGGATAATGTATTACAACTATGACGCCCGGGGCAACCAAACCGCTCCCGAAGTATATACTTTCAAGGAGGGCAAAAAAGCCGAGGAAGTGTTCGGAGCACGCGGAACCTTTCCCCGGGATAATCCCTTCAAACCCTGAATATTTCGCGGCTTTAAACCCAATGAGAGGCGCCGGAAGCCTTCTAACCCTCTTGGTTATCGCCCTCGCGGCGGGAGTTCTCATTGTCTCGTTCAAGCCGGATCAGCCGCAAACGACTGCCAAGCAGAACGGCCAAGTCCCCAGCGCGGAAGCTTATGTGGAAGACATCCTCGGGGTCCGCTTCAAGACTGCTCCGGTTCTGCTTCAGGTCCCAAAGGAGACTTGGCTTGCAAGAGTCGATGAGAATCTCTCTGCTCAGTTCGGGCCAGGCGGCCTAGCGAGACGGTCCCGAGCACTCGATCTGCTTGGATTTCGTGAATTCTCAGGACAATCCCTCAGACAAGGCCTCTCGGCCCTTCATTCAATCGGTGTGCGAGGCTGGCTCGATTCAGCCGAGGGCGCTCTCCTGCTCGCTGATGATTTCGACGAAACACAGCCTGAGGATGAGGTTCTCCTCCATGGCCTGCTTTCGCAGCTTCTGATCGAGCAAATCACTCCCATGGCGGTTGGTCAGCTCAGTGATGACGAGTGGATTGCAGAGTCTGCGCTACGATCAGCCATATCGGAGTCTATTACCGCCAAGCTTCGCGACGACAAGAGGGAAGCGTTCCTTCTGCCGACCTCTCTGATTACTGAGAGGGAATCTCTTCTCGCCGGACTTCCAATCTACCTTGCGGCTCTTGGCGAACTCCCCCAGGAGCGGGGGGCGGCCCGAATTTTCGTCGAAACGCGGCTACGGACTCAAACCCGCTCTCTCCCGGACCTTATTAAGAATCCCCCCCGAAGCACTCTCGAACTCCTCGGCGGAGACCATTCTTCGATCGCTCCTGTGACCCTCCCCGCCCTTCCCAGCGATCATGCCAACCAATTGGAGGAGTCCCTTGGGGCCCTTCAATTACAAACCCTTATCGAATGGATGGAGAGCTACGAACAGGCGCAGGCGCTCGCATTACTCTGGCGTGGAGATCGCTATCGCCTGTTCGCGAACTCAAGTGGCGATCACCTTATCTGGATATGCCGATGGGAAACTGAAACTGCTGCTGACAGAGCATCCGAAATACTCGCCAAACTCAACGATGACTTCCACACCCCAAAGCGATTCATCTCAATTTCTGTAGATGGCAATATTACAACATTTACAAACTGNGCGGANANCGAGACNCGGGATTTNNTATTGCANNCTCANNGNGNTCCCACTCNCCGNTAGTCCNNCAAGGCNAGGNCTTTGNGCACTTTTNCCCCNGNCCCNNNCTCTCTNNNGTNGACAGAANNNGCATTTGGCAGATAATCTNCTGAAAGATGATCGCAAAGAAAATCATCTTCANNGGACGTGTTCAGGGNGTTGGATTNCGNTACACNACCAAAGAAGTGGCTACNGGTTACGATNTNGTGGGCTCNGTGAANAACCTTCNAGATGGCTCTGTNGAGNTANTGNTCATGGGNGAACCCGACGAAACNGCNGCCTACNTGTGCGANCTCACTGAAGAGAGNGCAGTGTCTCACTTCATCANAGAGNTCCAGACNGAGAAGATNCCTCNTCTNGANAATGCCAAAGGATTTGTAATCAGCAGGTAAAAGNGTCTGCCGCTACNATCGNTCAGACCCGNANATTNNGCNGTCACTCCTCTTCGATAATACGGTAGAGCTCCGTTTCCCCNGACGGAAGAACCGCCCACGTNGTNTCGACACCTTGCGCCTGNGTTGAACTTTTTTCCCGCCAGCAGAGGTCCTCNNCGAGNTATTGNATCACGTAGAANCTGCCCGGGACACTNCCCCACCTNANAAGNANCTCATCAAACTCAGGGTCATAGCTAACTTCGCGCAACTCCACGAATTTCAAATCTGGCATTCGGGTCCGGATGCTTTCCGGGTCGACAATGAAATTAATAATGTCGCCCGAACCACTCGAAATGGATCCCCTTGCTGCGGTAATGCGGGTAAAGCTCTGCGATACACAGGCAAGCTCGGTAGAATCGAGGTAACTGGGCACGGCATCAATACCAACCGGTGAATCCATGAATTCAATTTGAATCCTTGGATTATCCTCCGGCACTAATTGCCCCGGAAACGACGGAAAACTTCCTCCGTCATCTTCTGCAACNGTTAGCCTGAAACGGTCAACGGTATCCCCCGCGACCTTCACNTCCTGGACCTCAATGCTGTAGGGAGGTCCGGAGGATCCAGACTCCAAGGTTCCTCGCCAAGTGTGCGGCCCTATCGTGATAACGATTTCAAGGTTGATAGATTGGTAGTATTCCTNCTGCTGCCAGAAAAGCTGATCGTTGAGATCAAAGATCTGCCTGAAAATCTCTCCTCCGCCGCCGTTNTCATAGCTGAGCTCAACCGTAACCGGGTCGCCGCTGGCTACCATCGAAAGGAAGTCTTCTCCCCGCACGACGTTGACAGCCCCCGTGGCATTCCACTCTACCTCAGCGGCACTCCCTAAGAGANTTCCCAAACCAACAANGCTTAAAAGTATGACCAGTCGACGACTCATCTATCACTATATAAATGGTAGGGATTGCGAAAACCTACTAAAGTATCTACCAAACTAGCTATCTCCGATTATTACTTGTGGGTAACCGCCTCAACCCATCTGAGGTAGTCCTCCCTAGCATCGTCCGCTGCTACGACCAAAAACTCCGGAACCTGATAGGGATGCAGAGCCACCACCTCATTCTCAAGCTCGACGAGCCGTTCTGATGTGGTCTTGAAAACAGCAAGAACTTCTCGTTCCGACGTGGTTTTCCCCTCCCAACTGAATATGGACTCGACGCTAGGAATGAGATTCACGCAGGCAACTAGTTGCTTTTCAATCAGAAGTGTGCCAATATGTCGCGCCTTCGAGATGTCTGGGAAACTGCAGAGGACAATCTGAACTTTACTCATCACCACCTCAGTAACCTAGACCGGCCTCCCGACAACCAGCTAAAAGAGGATTGAACACCGGATTCATAGAAAAACTGATAGCAAGGCTGGACCGTCTGAACCCTCGCCAGGTTGAGACGCTTGTGGATCGTCTCGTACGAGAAAGAGGGNTTCTGGAGAACGTCTTTCAGTCTCTCGAAGAGGGCGTCCTCATTCTAGATCCTGACGGAGCAGTAACTTTTCTTAACAGAGCTGCATGTGGCTTTTTCGGCCTCCATGAAGAGGAGTCCGTTGGACAACCACTGGACGGCTTAGTTAGGGGCCTCGACTGGCCCTCTCTGGCCGGGCCCGGTCGACAGTCAGTCAATCGAGACCTTGAGGTTTTCTATCCCGAAAACCGTTTTCTGAACTTTTACCTCTCGCCACTGGTAGAGGATGTCGACGGACAGGAAGAGCTACTCGGTTACGTCATGCTCGTCCGTGACATCACACAATCGCGTCGGGAAACCGAGGAGACCATCGAAAGCGAAAAGCTCAACGCCCTCACACTTCTCGCTGCAGGCGTCGCACACGAAATAGGAAACCCTCTGAATTCACTTGGAATCCACCTTCAGCTCCTCGAGCGAAAAATTAGTGACCTCCCAGCTGCAGACCGGAGTAATCTCGATGAACATCTTATAACTGCCCAGAATGAGATTAAGCGACTGGATAGCCTTTTGAAGGAATTTCTTCATGCGATCCGCCCTGCCACGCCTATCCGAAAGACCAGCGATCTCAACCAGGTAATTGAAGACACGCTCTCATTGCTGGCTCCAGAAATGGAAGAGAGAAACGTCGCTGTTCATCTTAACCTTGATCAAAACCTGCCCACCCTCCTGCTGGATGGCGACCAGATGAAACAGGCGTTTTTCAATCTTCTCAAGAACGCCTACCAGGCTCTTCCGGGTTCAGGCGGGGAAATTCATATTGAATCTACCAGCAATGAATTTGAGATCGTGGTCTCCGTGCGTGATAACGGATCGGGAATCTCACCTGAATTGATGGGATCTCTTTTTGAACCATTTCGCTCTGGCCGCAAATCAGGAACCGGACTAGGCCTCCTGATTGTTCGGCGTATCGTGCGCGAACACAATGGTGAGATTAAGTTCGAAAGTGAGGAAGGTCAGGGAACAAGCGTTCACATTTATCTTCCGCTCATCGAGAAGTGCGTCCGTCTTATCGAGGACTCNTCACCCAAGACTANATCCATCATCGAGGTCTGAATAGACACTGCGAGGGAACAACCTTATGAATGCAATCATTCTCATAGTTGACGACGAAAAGCCGACTCGTGATGGCTTGCGCCTCGCCCTCGACGAAAGATTCGAAGTATACGTAGCATCTGATCTCCGGGAAGCCCGCCAGGTTCTCAAGAGTGAACCAGTTGATGTCCTCCTGACCGATCTACGCCTTGGACCAGATTCGGGAATGGACCTCCTCGACGAGGCCCTCACTCTTGCCAAACCTCCGGTCTGTATCATGATGACAGCCTACGGCTCGGTNGATACGGCAGTTGAAGCAATGAGGCGGGGAGCTTGGCATTTCGTCACCAAGCCTCTCAACCTCGAGGAGGTTGAACTCCTCGTGAGCCGCGCAGCCCGAGGTAGGGAAATCGAGAGTGAGAACCGCCGCCTCACAACCGAGAATTATGCGCTTCAGAAAAAAGCCGAGATTCGCAGTGCAGGCCTCGAGCGCATCATAGGAAAATCGCCAGCCATCACGAAAATCGGAGAAATGGTGACACAGATTGCTCCAACGCGGGCAACCGTTCTGATTGAAGGTGAATCCGGAACCGGTAAGGAGCTTGTCGCACATGCACTGCACGACCTGAGTGGTCGTCCGGCCGACAAAATGGTCATCGTTAATTGTGCTGCGCTCTCTCCACAGCTCCTCGAGTCCGAACTCTTTGGACACGAAAAGGGAGCCTTTACCAATGCACACCAGCGGCGAATCGGACGCTTCGAGCAGGCAGATGGAGGAACTCTCTTCCTTGACGAAGTCGGGGAGATTGATGCCGCCACCCAGGTGAAACTTCTGCGGGCGCTCTCCGAGAGAACAATCGAAAGAGTTGGCTCTAATGAACCAATCAAAGTTGATGTGAGAGTGGTAGCCGCCACAAACCGGAACCTCCGGGAGATGGCGACAACAGGGAAGTTCAGGGAGGATCTTTTTTTTCGTTTAAACGTCGTGGCAGTCAAGATGCCCCCCCTCCGCGAACGGGCAGAGGACATTATCCTCCTTGCGAACTCTTTTCTCCGCGAATTCGCGAAGGAAAACGGACGTTCTATCAAACCCCTGAGCGATGGCGCACTCAATCTCCTGCGGCTCTATTCGTGGCCAGGAAACGTGCGGGAACTGAGAACTGCCATCGAACATGGCGTGGTGATGTCCAACGAAGAAACCATCGAGGAACGACATCTCCCCTCCTTTCTCGACCTCCGGGCTGGAACCGGCACAACAGGACCTGAGAATCTGTCAAGCGAGGCGGAAAAGGACCTTGCGCCGGGTGGCGAATTTAATTTGCATGACATCGAAATGGCAACGATCCGGAGGGCGCTCCGCTACACAGATGGAAACCGCACCAAGGCAGCCGATCTCCTGGGTATCAGCCGCCGGACTCTCCAGCGTAAATTGAAAGAAATCTAGAGCCCAAGGTGGCGAACTGACTTTAGACCTTCAAATATGAGTGCCGCAGACCCCTCAACTTCCATCCAAACTGGAATCATTATCCGACGCGTTGTTTTCTTCATTCTGCTTATTGGTCTTTCGCTTCTTTACCTGCTCGTCACATTCCAGGGCTTGGACTCTCCGAAGGGGATGGACCAAGCGCAAATCGCACGGGAAATCGCAAGAAATAAGAGCTTCACGACGAAGGTCCTGCGCCCGGTCGCGATATGGCAGAATGGCGAGGTGCGGGAAGGTGATCCCATCGTAGCAAATTCCAACCGTGACACCTACCATGCTCCGCTGCATCCGATCATTCTCAGTGTCGCACTGAAACTTGTCGGCGGTGATGATGCCGACAGGTGGCGCATGACTGAAAAGGAATCGGTTTATAAGTTGGACCGGGTTATTGCAGCTACGGCGGTAATTTTTTTCCTGATGGCAATCGGGGTGAACTATCTTCTGATTTCCAGAATATTCGATCCCAAGATTGGTGGCGTCACCGCGCTGCTCATGCTCCTTTGTGATCTTAATTGGAAATTTTCCCAGACAGGCCTCCCTCAGATGTTCATGCTTCTGCTCTTTTCCTGTGCCTGTCTGTTTGCATACAAGGCCATTGAGTCAACCTCCGAGGGTCGGATCGCTCTGATTCCAGCTCTCCTTGCTGCCGCATTCCTCGGCCTTCTTGCTCTCACCCACTGGCTCGCGATCTGGATTGTTCTTGGTTTTGCCATATACGCCGGTTTTTTCCTGCGTCCGAGAGGTGCGATCGGGCTTGCTGCCCTCGCCGTAGTGCTACTGCTAGCGATCTTCCCCCTCCTGAAAAACCAGCAATACAGCGGCAGCATGGGGGGAACAGCGATCCTCGCCGTGTTTAACGGACTGGGGGGAAGCGAAGACTCGGTCATGAGAACCTTTAACCTGCAGGATGCTTATCTTCCCCTGCAGAACCTTCCTTTCAAAATTGTCAGGACCACGATCCTGCAGGCTGGCAATCTCTTCACAAACCTCGGGTCACTCCTTACTGCGCCTCTCTTCTTTGTCGCGCTTTTGCATCCTTTTAAACGCAAATCCATTGCAAACTTTCGATGGTGTCTTCTTCTGATGTGGCTCTTCGGATCGGTCGGAATGGCGATCTTTGGCTTGAAGGAAGGGGCAAGCACGGACCCTAATCAGCTCCATATTTTGTTCGCACCACTGTTTGCAGGATATGGCCTCGCGGTTGTTGCGATTCTCTGGAGTCGACTGCAGATTATTTCGCAGATCCCCACCCTGCGACATGCGCACTTTGTAGCGGTCATTCTGATCAGTGGTGGACCTATGGTCCTCGATCTTCCCCGACAGGTCAGGGAGGTAGGTCGAGCAGGAACGGTTCAACCACATTGGCCACCATATTTCCCTGCAGCACTGAACACAGGACTTGCTCCACAGGTCCGTGAGGACGAAATCGTCGTGACCGATCAACCTTGGGCAGTTGCGTGGTATGCTGACCGAACCGCACTCTGGTTACCCAGGCGGCTCAGCGTATTCAAGGAACTGGAGGCACTATCGGCGACGCAGGACAGTCCGTTTGCGGGGCTTTTGATTTCTCCTTACTCCCACAGCAGCAGAGTCCTGCCGGGCGTCTACAACGAGTATGAAGAATGGGCTCCTCTGGTGCTCGACGGATGGGCATCAGTCTCAACCCGAAGTCGCCCGGGCACGCTGGCCAAGCTTGATCCTGAACTCAGGACGATTCTCACACGGTATCCCAATCCTGTTCGGTTCGTTGACAGCCTGCTGGTATTCTGGTCGGTGTCGGGCAACTCGGCCACTCCCTAATCACCTTAATGACACGATAATGGCGGCTAAAAAGAAGGCAAAAGAATCGGAGGCGCACACCTTCGAGGAAGCCATGGAAGAACTGGAAAGCCTCGTAGAGGCTATGGAAGGAGATCAGCTCCCTCTGGAAGAACTGGTTGCGCACTACGAAAAGGGGGCAGGACTCCTTCAGCACTGCGAAAAAGTGCTTGCAGCCGCAAAACAGCGGATAGAGTTGATCGAGGTTGGAAACTCCGTAGAAAAGAACCTCGCACCCAACCCAGAAGAAGTTGAGGATCCCCCACCGACAAGTAGCGGCCCAACCGCCGAATCTCTTGAAGATGACATCCGACTCCTCTAATCAGCAGCACGACTCCGAACCGAACCTTCTCTCAGGGCTCAAAAGCCCGGAGGATGTCAAAGTTCTTGGGGACGAGGAGCTTGAACAGCTTGCGGCCGAAATCCGAGAAACGTTGATTCGGACGTTGGCACGGACCGGGGGGCACCTTGGACCCAATCTGGGAGTAGTAGAGCTTACCATCGCTCTCCACAAAGTTTTCAACACTCCCGTTGATCGATTCGTGATGGACGTTTCCCACCAGGGTTATGTTCACAAAATGCTGACTGGCCGAGCTGGGCAGATTGACTCCATCCGGCAATACGAAGGCCTCAATGGTTTTTTACTTCGCACTGAATCCGATCATGATTGCTATGGTGCTGGCCATGCTGGCACTGCCTTGTCCGCTGCACTTGGGATGGCCGCGGCGAGAGACCTCAAGGGAGACGATGAGCATGTGGTCGCGATCGCAGGAGATGCCGCATTCACTTGTGGACCGACTTTGGAGGCACTTAACAACATCGCAGAAACTACCAAGAGGTTCATAGTTGTCCTGAATGATAATGAGTGGTCCATCGACAAAAACGTCGGAGCGATCGCGAAATACTTCAACGCCTTGCAGACAAACAAGGCCTACTCTGACGTTCGACAAAAGGCAGCGGAGTTCGTCGAACGAGTTGGAGGGCAAGGAGTACGCCGCCTTGCGATGAAGATTGAGAGTAGCGCGAAAAACCTCCTGTTCCCAAACGTCCTTTTCGAAAAATTTGGTGTTCGCTATTTCGGCCCTATTGACGGCCACAACCTTCCACTTCTGGTTAGGACCTTTGAATATCTGAAGGAGCAGGAAGAACCTGTTATCCTTCACATCATTACCGAAAAAGGCCGCGGCTACAGACCGGCTCTTGAAAAGCCTGGCAAGTTCCATGGACTTGGCCCCTACAATGTTGTCGATGGATCAACTAGCAGCGGTGGAAACCCCACTTATTCAGAGGTTTTTGGCCGGACCGTAACCAACCTTGCAAAGGAGGATGACAAAATTGTGGCGGTTACAGCAGCAATGCCCGGCGGAACCAAACTCGAGATTTTCAAGGAAGAGATTCCAGATCGATACTTCGATGTCGGCATCGCGGAGGAACATGCCGCTCTGTTTGCCTGTGGCCTCGCGACTCAAGGATTGAAACCCTTTCTGGCGATCTATTCCACCTTCATGCAGCGAGCTTACGACATGATTATTCATGATATGGCGCTGCAAGAACTTCCTGTTCGGCTCTGCATGGACAGGGGTGGACTCTCCGGGGACGATGGCCCTACTCATCACGGCCTGTTTGACATCGGCTACCTGAGGCACATCCCGAATATTGTGCACATGCAACCGGTCGATGAGGATGAATTCGCGGACATGCTCTGGACAATGTCCCAATATGAAGAAGGCCCAATTGCAGTTCGATACCCACGAGGAGTAGGAACCGGAGCCCGACCAAAGGAAAGTCCTCAACTCCTCGAGATCGGAAAGGGAGAGCTGCTCAAAGACGGTAATGAGGTTGCCCTTATAGGTCTTGGGTTTGTTCATGACCTTGCTGTAGAGGCCGCTGAAGAACTCGAAAAGCAGGGCCACTCCGTAGCACTAGTCAACCCTCGCTTCATCAAACCTCTCGACGAGGATCTCATTATTGAAGTCGCTAAGCGCTGCAAGGTTCTTTGCACATTTGAAGACCACGTCTTGAAGAATGGTTTCGGCGCATCTATAATCGAGCTTTTACATGATGCAGGAATCGACACTCCCGTCGAACGAGTGGGATGGCCTGACGAGTTCGTTGAACATGGCAAGGTCGACATTCTCCGCGAAAAGCACGGAATCACAGCAGCAGCCGCGTTAGAGAAGGTTCTCCCATACCTCCCGACAAAAGCCGCCACAGCCTGACTGGCCAGCAGGCTAGCAACAGGCCTACCGGAAATCGGTTATTTTCGACTAACGCTTAAGGTAATCTGCGACGTTGGATAGCCCTGCGTTTATGCATATCGTCGCGCAGTGCCGAGTACTGTCAAAGTTTTGATCGATGGACCCTCGGAGCTCATTTTTGACTATGTGCTTCCAGAGGGGATTTCTGCCCGCCCCGGATGCAGAGTAAATGTACCGCTCCGTAATACTTCTGCAACCGGAACGATCCTCGACATCATCTCGGAGCGACCATCTGCTTTTGAGCTTAAGCCCGTAACCGCGCTGATTGATCCTGAGCCAGTCGTAACTGAGAAACTGATTCAACTTGCTCGATGGATGGCAGGATATTACGGAACGCCGCTGGAGCAGATCATACGTTCGATGCTTCCCGGGGCTGTCCGGCAGGAAGCTCACTCTGCCAAGACACGTCTGGTCGTAACACTTGTTGGAATGCCGGATCCGGAGGAACTCGCTAAACTCTCACGGCGTGCACCCAGGCAACATACCATCTTGAGCTTGCTTGAGAAATCGGGCCCAATGCCACTCAACGAACTTGGAGGCGCATCAGTTAGGGGTAGTGTCAAATCTCTTGAAGATGCAGGATTCCTCACCATTCAGCCTCAGGTTGTTCGACGTGATCCTGATGCTGGAGACGTCTTTCTTGAAAGTATCCCACACGAGCTTAACCCCGGGCAAAGACACGCCTACGAAAAGATTTGTGCTGCTTTGGATTCATCTCTCGAACGAGAATTAGATTCTGAGACTACCGGTAATTCCACCAAACCCATCCTCCTGCATGGAGTTACCGGATCAGGGAAGACCGAAGTATATCTCCAAGCGGCACAGCACTGCCTCGACCGCGGAAAAAGCGTCCTCGTTCTGGTCCCAGAAATCGCGCTAACACCTCAGACCGTTCAACATTTTAAATCAAGATTTTCCGCGCTTCATGATCAGGTTGCAGTCCTCCACTCCAACCTGTCGCAAGGGGAGCGCTTCGACGAGTGGCACCGAATCCGAAAAGGGGAAGCCTTGATAGTGGTTGGCGCCCGGTCGGCAGTATTTGCCCCTCTCCCCTCGCCCGGCCTGATCATCGTAGACGAGGAACACGAAAACACCTATAAGCAGGAAAATCCACCCAAGTACCAAGGTCGAGACCTTGCGGTGGTCCGTGGAAATCTTGAGCGATGTCAGGTTGTTCTGGGCTCCGCAACCCCTTCCTTGGAATCGTTCCAAAACGCCCAGACAGGCAAATACGATCTCGTCCGACTGACCGAGAGAGCAGACGGTCAGTCTCTGCCCCTCATTCGGGTTGTCGACATGCGTAGCGAGGCTCGAAAACAGAAAGGCGGGCCTGCGATACTTTCTGAACGGCTCAGGACGGACATGGAACAAAAACTGGAAGCTGACCAGCAGGTGATCCTCTTTCTTAATCGTCGCGGATTCGCCCGATCTCTGCAATGCCCGAGCTGTGGTCATGTCTGTGAGTGCCAGCATTGCACTATCCCTTTAACTTACCACCGGACGGAAGAGAGGTTGATCTGCCACCTTTGCGGCTACCAGTCAATCGTGCCCCATGCATGTCCTAAGTGTCATGATCGGTCAATTCTCCTGCAGGGCTACGGAACTCAGAAAGTGGAAGAGGTTCTCAAAAAGGCATTTCCCTCGGCCCGTCTTGCGCGTCTAGATGCTGATACTGCCCGAAAGAAAAATGCTCTTCGGAACACACTGCGCGACTTTCGAGCTCGAAAAATCGACATCCTGCTGGGAACGCAGATGATTGCGAAGGGCTTGGATTTTCCAAATGTTACCCTCGCAGGAATATTGAACGCTGATCTCTCGCTCCACGCACCGGACTTCCGGGCTGGAGAAAGAACATTCCAGCTCCTCACCCAGGTTGCTGGCCGTTCCGGGCGAGGAGAAATGGAGGGTGAGGTAATCATCCAGACTTTCACCCCTCATTCTCCGTCCGTACAGTTTGCAAGACACCACGATTATGAGGGATTCGCAGATCAGGAGTACGATTTTCGCAAACAGTTCAACTTTCCACCCTTTACTCATGCGGCCCTGCTTACGAGCAAATGCAGTCATGAACGCTTGGCGGAATTCACACTCCAGAATCTCCATCAACGCCTCTCTGCCGATCTCCCGGATGGGATAGAGCTGGGAGTTCCAAATCCTGCCCCCACTCCCAAGGCTCATGGCCTTTTTCGTTTCCAGATGCTTCTGAGATCAGGAAATCCTCGGACGCTTTCACGGCATGTTCAGCAGGTAATCTCCGCAACCACCTTGCCCGAGGAAGTCACTCTCGTCTTTGATATGGACGCCTACGATTTCGGGTAATCCGGGAAAAATTCCCTGAGACGTCTCCCTATCTGCCATCCGTCTCCGTTACTTCATATCTTGTCTTCCTTAAATTGAGCCCAGCGATAATTTCCGTTCAGGACGCTCATTCACAAACCGTGAAGGCTTCGATCAGATACCTCTAGCGAATACTATGACCGGGACTAAAGTGAGGTTACTTTTATTATGGCAAAAGGTGGAAATTGGCCTGCTACTCGAAAATCTTTCCCGGAGCCTCCCCGGGGATCATTGGACTGGGTCATCTGGGCTGCATGGGCCGATCGCATTACTTTCGAAGAGATTTATCACGTTTCGGGTCTAACCGAGTCCGAAGTGATCAGGATTATGCGGAGAAGTCTTAAACCTAGGAGTTTCCGTCGTTGGAGAAAACGGGCCAATTCCCGGAGTATCAAGCACCGAAAGAAATTTCAACGGTCCCGGGACTCAGGCATCCGTCAAACTTCCTGCGACCCGGCGCCGGATCTCTAGCCCACCAGAAAGGCTCGAAGATAAGAAAGGCCCGTGAGTTCTCACCTCAAGATTTGGCTGTCATGCTACCACCCACTCTGTAAGCGTCTCCACAGACTCTCTTTTCTGCCTCAGCGCAGGATTGTGACACTATTCTTAAAAATGCATCACACCAGAGCACTTTTATGTGGGCAACTCTTGAGCTCAACCCCTGAAGCAATGGGTCGGATTTCCTGCAGCTCCCAAATCAGAAAACACAAATAAACGTCCGGCATTTTCTTCAACCTCTTCTGCAGGTTGACCTGTGGTTACATAGAGATCCTTGAGACCGACCCCACCGAAGGTTGGAGCTGTCACCTCCCTACACGGAACAAAAATTCGCTCTAATTCATTTCCCAGCTGATCGAAGCAGACCACACAGCCACCGTGACAAAACGCTATCCATAAATTTCCTTCCGTATCGATTGTCATCCCGTCTGGCACTCCAGGCACCCGGCCCGCAGTTGAGAAAGCTTCCCGCTGATCAAAAAGAGATCCCGTTGTCGCTTCATAGCGGAAGGATTGCACAGATAATCGTGGAGTATCGATATAGAAAAGCGTGCTTCCATCCTTGGTCCAGACAAGGCCGTTGGAATTCGTAATTCCTCCAAGTATTCGCTCTATTCTAAGGCTTGGATCCAGTCGATAGAGAGCGGCATCACCCTTACGTTTTGCCAGACTGATCGTCCCGGCAAAATAGCGCCCATCCGGCGAGCATTTCCCATCGTTGAAACGATTTTCATACTTATCGGGCTCTGGGTCACCAACCGCTTTGACCTCACCGGTTTCGGCGTTAAGAAAGGCAAATCCTGAGTCCCTCGCAACGACAAAGCCTCCACCCATCCGGGGGACCACCGAGCCGACCCTTTCCCCAATATGCCAGAACTTTTCCTCCCCCGATTGGGGGGTAAACTCCACTACGACGCCCCCCTCAATATCAACATAATACAGTTTCCCTTCCCACCAGAGCGGCCCTTCGCCCCACTGGGCGCGATATTTTCCAGCCAGATGCTCAACCACAACGCTGCGATCCTTAAGTTCTCTCCTTCCGGGTGTCCAGCAGCTTTCTAATTGCGAGGACCCTGCTTACAGGCCAACCTTCCCTAGTTGAACTGCCAGTTGGATTCATACCCTCACCCTCTTTCCATCGCGGCCTCTACATCAATGAAATCTGCCCCCCGGCCTCTCATAACGTTTGTCCTCGCTGTAGTAGTGCTTGGATGGCAATTCCTATCTCCGGCCCATGCCGCAACGGGTTGGGAAACCGTTCGTCATAATGGGCAGGACTATGTCACCGCCCGCAGCATCAAGGAATTCTATGGATTCCAATCAATGACCGTGAAAGGTTCGTTTCTTGAGTTGGAAAATAAGGCTGTCAAGATCCGCTTCACTATTGGCGGACAAGAGGTCTTCATGAACAATGTGAAGTTCGTGTTCAGCTTCAAGATCGTCTCATCGAAGGGACGATATCTTATTTCGCGTATTGACCTCAGCAAGCTGGTAGACCCGGTGCTGAGGCCCTCCTACATTAAGACCGCAACTCCCTTTGACACCGTGATAATCGACCCAGGTCACGGTGGTAATGATCCCGGAGCAGTGAATCGCCATGGAGTGGAAGCTCAATATAACCTTGCTGTATCTCGCATCTTGAAACAACAACTTGAGGCCCGCCGCTTCAAGGTCGTGATGACTCGAAATTCTGACTGGTTCCTCTCCTTAAAGGAGAGAGTGGATCTCGCGAACCGGTTCCAGAATGCGATCTTCGTCAGTGTCCACTTCAATTCGGGTGGCCGGGGCCGAGCCGAGGGAATCGAGACCTTTACCCTGTCACCTGCAGGTGTTGCTCACTATGGAAGGGGTTTACGTCAGGATGATTTCCAGCTTAGAAATGGAAATACTCAGGACTCCGCCAATATAGCTCTGGCAACCGCCATTCATAGCACCTGCCTCATCAAGACCGGGAGGCCCGATCGAGGCATTCGGCGTGCGCGTTTTAGCGTCCTTACTGGAGTGAAGCATCCTGCAATTCTCCTTGAAGGCGGCTTCATGAGCCACTCCTACGAGGCGCGGTTGATTGCAAATCCAACCTATCAGCGAACACTCGCTGGCGCCATCGCTGATGCGATCATGAAATACCGGATAGCGACCATGCGCCGGTCGCAGCGATAGGCTAATTCGGGCGGCGATTCTGAGCCTCAAGATTCAAGGCTGGAGGTCAGTGATTGGCCCCGATCGCGTTGGAATCCATAAGCTTTAGGAACTTAACTACGTCATTAATTCGAATTTTGAAGCAGGCGCTTACATCGCAGCGGATATTCAGCAGACTAGCTGGAACCTAAAGCCGGCCATGAACTTTCCGGAATGATTCATGACGAAATTGTGCAGCCAGCAGGACTCATCCTTCCCGCCGGAAACGACCTAAGGGGAATCGCAAAGCATGTTTCACGCGAGGCACTCGAGAATGCCATACAGCTTCTCTTCGATCCACATCTCACAAATCACTGATCGCTCCACGTGAGTTTTAACGCTGGAGTAAAAA
>PARF01000046.1 GCA_002709915.1 Roseibacillus sp.
TGGAGTTCTGCAACTCTCTTGGTCCTAGCATCGAGATATCTCTGGAAGGAGCACCTTCTCCGAACTTCGCAGATCTTGCGCTCCCGTTTAAGGGCTCTCCACTTGGGTTCGGGCCGTGGTTCGCTGCCCGTATGCACGACCTACCGCTAGAGTCGCTGGAAATACTACCATGAACCATTCCAGTCGAGGAACCGAGTGAATCGTAAAGATTTCTGCGCCATCGACCATGAGGGTACCCATCCCACAGGATAGCAACGCGACCCAGAGACACTCGCCCTGTTTCGCCTGCCGCCACGCGTCCCTCCAGCTCCACCCGAGTATTGCCAGCAAGAGAGCAAGACCAAGTGCGCCGCCCAGAATCAGCTGGGTCAGATAAGAGCTATGAGGGTGATGCACAAACCAGCCGAGCTCGTTCTCTGGAATCGAGCCATCCGCTCCAAAACCCCGCCCGAAGATCAGCTCCGTGCCGGACATTCGCTCAAGAAACCACTGGTAGATAGCAATGCGGCCGGTTGATCCTCTTGCAACAGAATCGGCCGATCCTCCAATCCACCACGTGAGTAAAAAATAGAGTCCCACCGCGCCCCCAATCCAGAAGCCAACCCTGATACACGGTCTCCCGTGGAAAAAGCAGATCACCGCTAATCCTGCCATGAGGCCGAGCATTGGCCCACGACTCTGACTCGCCATTAACCCAAAGACCAGAGTCACCAGAACCATCAACCACAAACGCTGGTGGGCTTTCTTTTCAACGGAGAGTGAAAACCACGTCCCTGCCACCGCTCCAGCAGCACAGAGCATCCCGGTCAAAACCGCATTCAAACCATCCTCGTAGACGAGCATATTGCGAAGGCGAGGACCCCCCAGAGCCCGCGTCGGATCCCCGTAAAATTTCACGAGGGAATAGACTATGACCGCGGCTCCCAACATTGCCAGACCACCGACGATCCACTCCCCGAGCTCCTTTTTTCTTCCAGTCGCAACAAGGGCCGCAGCGAGCACAAAAACGAAAATGGAGTCACTTATCCCGCCCTGCGGGACAACGGGAGGATCCGCCCAACAACGGCTCAGGCTTTGCCACCCAAGGAGGAGCGCCACCAACCAGAGCCAGCGAACCGCCGACACCACCCCGACGATCCGATCTGCACTGAATAGGACGAATGGAAATACCAGCCACAGCAGCCGTTGATGGTGCCACCCGTCCTCGGCGACCCAGAAACCTGCAACCCACAAACCTAGGGCCCCGGCCAACAGGACGTCCCGAGCCTTCCAACAGCAGTTGAGAGCTTCCCCTGCCTTGCCTTGCCATCTATTCAAGGCCCCTACCCTTCCGACTGCTCCGGGAAGGTCAAGTGCTGTGAAAAAAACCTGTGGCCCGGGAGCCCGGATTAGCCCTTATTGTCACCGTGCACGACGCGCTCGTTCAATTGCTTGGTCCCGGGAAGGTTTCCGCCGCAGAGGAGATCCTTTCGGCTCACGCTTCTGACCGGTGGCATGCGTCATCTCCCCCGGAAGTGGTGATATTTGCGGAAACCACTGCAGATATTGTGGGCGTCATGCAATTTGCGCACGANCGGCGCATTCCNGTAACAACGCGNGGNGCCGGAGTCGGTTATGTCGGGGGCTGTGTCCCGCAGNANGGAGGAATCNCNCTNTCGCTCGCNCGCATGAACACCATCCTCGAGCTAAATCCCGGTGANGGTCTGGCCGTCGTCCAGCCNGGCGTGATCACNGCNGACCTTCAAANCGCCGCGAGAAAGATCGGGTGGTATTACCCTCCCGATCCCGCCTCCCTNAAGGAGTGNTCNCTNGGAGGCAANATNGCCACNAATGCNGGCGGNCCACGTTGNCTNAAATANGGGGTCACGCGCCCTTATGTTCTCGGGCTNGAAGTCGTCCTCGCNAATGGNACCNTTCTTCGCTGCGGNTCAAGATGNCATAANAACAAAACCGGCTTNGACCTCGTAGGCCTNTTNGTNGGCTCNGAGGGCATGNTNGGCGTNGTNANTCAGGCCACTCTCCGTCTCATTCCNCATCCTCAGGCCCGCGCTATGCTGACTGCGACCTTCCCAGAATTCCGGCATGCCGCACACGCGGTGCAACAAATCCTCAACTCTGGGCATCTCCCCTCCGCTCTCGAAATTACCGATGGCTTCACCCTCCAGGCCGCTCGTGACTACCTCGGACCTAATGCTCTCCCAGCCGGAGATGCTCATCTCATCGTCGAGATTGATGGCCGCACTCAGGCGGTTGAGAGCGAACGCCTAGAACTCGCCAGCCTGATGGAAGGGCTTGGGGCGCTTGCCACTGAGCACCACGTCGACGAGGAGGCCTGCGAAAAGGTCTGGCAGCTGCGTCGCGATTTTTCCTACTCCCTGCGCAATACCGGGCTCACCAAACTCAACGAGGACATTGTCGTGCCCCGCTCCAAANTGCTGGATCTCGTGGAATTCGCCCGCGAAATGCAGGAGCATACCGGCATCGCGATCGCTTGCTTTGGGCATGCAGGCGATGGCAATATTCACACCAATCTGATGGTGAAGGACTACGANAATCCAGAAGTTCGGGCAAAAGCGGACAGCGCTCTGGACGAACTGTTCAGGTGGATCATCAAGGAGGGTGGCGTTATCACCGGGGAACACGGAGTTGGACTCGCCAAGAAGCGATGGTTTGCAGACGCCGTAGGTGAAGAAGCGGTTTCTGCTCACTNCGCCCTAAAATTAGCCATGGATCCACGCGGGATTCTCAACCCCGGCAAGTTCTTATAGAGCACGGGGCTGCGCAAATTAGGGGCCCGCAGCCCAAAATCGGGTCTTGGCAGGTTGCCCGTGAGCACTCTATCGCTGTTTCCGGCACAGTCGCCCCAACAAGCGACAGGAAGTCCAAAACTTCCCGTTGTAACTCCCCGCTGCACGAGGGATACTACGGGAAACAAACCCTCTGATGCGAACTTTCTGCCAGCTCTTTCTGCTAGTCGCCATGCTCCTCCCGGAGTCAGGCAGGGGCGAGTTTGCCTTCGAGGAGTATAAGGAGCGCCTCCCATGGATCTGGGACTCGCCAACCAAGGCTCCGGCGCCTGCAGTAGCAGACAAAGAGTGGCCCGCCGACGAGATCGATGCATTCATCCTAGCCGCCCTCGAGGATAGCGCGATGACCCCCGCCCCACCTGCAAGTGACCGTCACTGGTTTCGCCGGGTTAACTTCGCAATCACGGGATTGCCCCCGACGACCGAAGCGACCGAAGAGTTTCTCTCCAATANTGACAAGGACCGCCGCAGAAGTGCTGTTGAAAGCCTGCTTGCCTCTCCTCACTACGGGGAGCGGTGGGCGCGCCACTGGATGGACCTCGTGCGTTACGCGGAATCTCGAGGCCATGAGAGTGATTTTGGAATCGCCAACGCGTGGCGCTACCGGGACTATCTCGTCCGGGCATTTAACGCCGACGTTCCCTACGACGAGTTTGTCGCAGAGCATATTGCGGGTGACCTTCTTGAGGCTCCTCGTCTCGACCCCCGGACAAAAGCAAACGAATCCATCTTGGGGACCGGCTGGCCGTTTCTTGGTGAGGAGGTCCACTCTCCGGTCGATATCCGCCAGGACGAGTGCGATCGCACAGACAACAAGATTGACGTGCTCAGCAAAACATTCCTNGGGCTCACCGTTGCATGTGCCCGATGCCATGATCACATGTTCGATGCGATTTATCAGAAGGACTATTACGCCCTGTCTGGCTTCGTTGCGAGCTCGAGCTATAGGCAGGTGCGCTACGAATCCATCGAAGTGAACAAGGGTCAGGCTCAGAAGCTCGCCGCCCTGCGCGCAAAGACCGCAACTCAGGTTCTGAAGAACTTTGTCGACGAGGCCGGACCCCATTTTGCGGAGTTAAGCAAGAAGCCCACCTACCGGGTACCTGGACCCNTGGTTATTCAGCCCGCCGAAGGGCAGGNCGTCCGGGTAATTGCCGATTACACNCGCCCTGNTATGACTCCTTGGATCGTAGACGGGCCTTCTTTCGGGACAGGAGTTTCTGCAGAAGGCTCCCTTCTCCTCGGATCTCACCCCGACGAGCCAGGGCTTCGCATTGCAGGCTACGGCGCTGCCCGCCGGGATCCTTTCTGGAATGGACTCAAGATAACCGACAGCGCCAACGACTCCGGGTCCTTCAACAGTCATTCGCGATCCGGAAAGATGATCCGAACGCCTGCATTCGAGCTCAAGACCGGCCGTCTGCACTACCTGATCCGAGGAAACGCCTCCGTCTACGCCGGGGTTGGTCAGCATATCATGATCACCGGGCCGCTCCATGGCAGGCTGATCCAACGGCCGAAAATTGATGGTGATCAGCCGCGATGGGTAAGCCATGACCTGTCCGGATACGCGGGGCTCCGAACCCACATCGAGTTTGGTGCAGAGGGCGGAAGCCCGCTCGAGGTTCTCATGGTAGTCGAGGCAGACAAGCCTCCGCCCGTTGAGCAGAAGCAGCTCAACCTGACCCGTCTGGATCTTTCGGCTGCATGGAAGGATCTCGCCGACGGAGTAATCGAGAAAGAGAACCTGCATGCCGCGCGCTGGATCGTTGNGCAATCAAAACTGAAAGCTTCCCAGATCGCCTCATCCTATCTCGAAGAGCTGGACACTATCCGGAAAGGTGTCAAATGGGAATCGGGCTTGGCCGTGGCATGGCTGGATGGCAATGGTGTCAACGAGTATAACATGGACCGCGGAGATCCGGCCAAGCCACTGGAGCCTGCGATCAGAGGCCTCCCCAAGGCATTTGGCCTGAGCTCCATTGATAGCAAAAGCTCCGGACGGCTCGAACTGGCTCGGCAAATTACCAGCCCAAGTAACCCCTTAACCGCCCGGGTCATGGTGAACCGAATCTGGCACCAGCTGTTCGGCCTCGGCCTTGTGCGAACAGTGGACAACTTCGGGTGGCTNGGCGAACGCCCCTCTCACCCCGAACTCCTCGACTATCTTGCCGTAGAGTTTATGGAAACGCACGATTGGTCGATCAAGTCTTTCGTAGCGAGGCTTCTCCTTACCAAGGCATACGGCCAATCCAGCACCAGCGCCGACCCCGTATTTGATCAAAGGGATCCAACCAATGTCCTGCTCCACCGTATGCCCGTCCGGCGGCTGGAAGCTGAGGCAATTCGAGACTCCGTTCTTGCTGTTTCCGGACGGCTTGAGCGCAAAATTGGAGGCAAACCAATCCCGACCTACCTCGATGAGTTCGTGGTGGGCAGGGGGCGCCCCGGGGGAGGCCCGCTGGATGGCGGNGGTCGCAGGTCCCTTTACACTTCCGTCCGGCGGAACTTCCTTCCCACTCTGATGCTGGCCTTTGACTTCCCTGCTCCATTCAGCACCAAGGGGAAGAGAGACATTACGAACGTCCCCGCGCAATCACTGGCCCTGATGAACGATAAGCTCATTTATGAACAGGCTCGGATCTGGGCGCAGAAGGTCCTGAAGGAAATGCCCTCCGCGACCCCGCAGGAAAGGTTACATCGCATGTTTGAGAGTGCCTTCACCCGGCGAGCCGGAAGGCACGAGATTGCCATTCTGATGGAATCCCTTCCTGAACTCATGGAGCTCCACGGCGGCAATCCTAATTCGGAAGGACTATGGCAGGACCTCTGCCACAGTCTATTTTCCATGAACGACTTTATTTACCTCCCGTGAATACAAGCCCGTTAACACTGTCCCGCCGCGAAGCACTCCAGAAATCCTCAATGGGATTTGGTGCCCTCGCGATGGCAGGGCTCATGGACAAGGCCAATGCGGCATCNCCTCTGATTCCCGACAGTCACTTCCCTGGACGGGCCCGCAACGTCATCTTCCTTTTCATGGAAGGGGGTGTCTCCCATGTGGACTCCTTTGACTACAAGCCAGCGCTTGAGAAGTATCACGGTCAGGACCCTCGAAAAGCGATTGGCAAGCTGGAGAAAACCCAGTTTGAGAATATCGGGAAAGTGATGAAATCGCCTTGGACCTTCAAGCAACGCGGCGAATGCGGAATGTGGGTAAGCGATCTTTTCCCCCACATCGCGGAAATGGCTGACGACCTCTGCGTCGTTCGCTCCATGACATCAAAATTTCCGGAGCACACCTCGGCAAACTACTTTTTTCATAGTGGAACGGGATTACAGGGGCGGCCCAGTATGGGTGCATGGGCCTCATATGGACTTGGCAAGGAAAGCGAGAATCTTCCCGGGTATGTCGTCATAAACGGAGGGCGAATTCCTTCTGGTGGACTCGACTGCTTTTCTAATGGATTCCTCACCGCTACCCACCGCGGCAGCCTCCTNAACGCCAACGGAACTCCCGTCGCAAACGTGAGCCCCAATGAGCGCGACGCCAGAAGCCAAATCCTCAAGCGCAAACTAATTGGAAGTCTGAATGCCAGATCCTCCAAGGGAAATTCAGAGCTCGAATCCGCCATCATGAACTATGAGCTGGCGGCCCGCATGCAGCTCGCGATCCCAGAGCTCATGGATTTCAGCAATGAGTCTGCGTCGACCAAAGAGCTATACGGGATTGAAGACAGTTACAAGGGGACCCAGACCTATGCCCGGGAGTGCCTGATTGCCCGCAGGCTCATTGAGCGTGGGGTCCGCTTCGTCGAGCTCACAATTCCAAACATCGGAGAGGACCGCTGGGACGCTCACGGAGGTCTGCAGAAGAATCATGGTAACAACGCTCGTTCCGTGGACAAGCCCATCGCTGGACTGCTCAGAGACCTGAAAGCCAGAGGCATGCTTGATGATACTCTTGTTCTCTGGTCTGGAGAGTTTGGACGGACTCCCTTCGCCCAGGGGGGCAATGGCCGAGATCATAATGAATTCGGATTTTCTCTCTGGATGGCAGGAGCCGGGGTCAAGCCCGGCACGGTATACGGGGGAACTGACCAGTGGGGTTACAAGGCGGAGGAGAACCCACTGGAAGTCCATGATCTTCATGCTACGATTCTTCATCTAATGGGTATCAATCACAAAGAACTCACCTACCGCTTCAGCGGGCGCGATATCCGACTTACCGACGTTCATGGCCGAGTTGTTGAGGAGCTGCTCTCCTNACTTGCGCCCTTTANTTCGCCCCGCTGGCTGCCGCCCCTCGGGAGTTCTCATGGCAGCAGATCCGTCCTATTCGGCGAGCTGGAACACCCTCTGCACCGATTCGAAAACACTCAGCGGCGCTACGGCTACCCCTTCCGGGCCATCAGGGCGCGAGGTCTCAATCAATTTTAAGGGGTGGATTCGGTTTCCCTTGCTCAGGGAGTATCCTGATCCGGGGTCCACGCACGCCCCCTCGTAAATCTCAAAGTGCAGGTGGGCCAGCCAAGCCTCATTACCAGTCCCCACAGTCCCAATCCGCTGCCCCCGTGCGACAACCCCGCCAACAGCCACCCCAATTCGGTCAAGATGCCCATAGAGGCTGTGTAGCTTTCGCCCATTCGGCAGACGGTGGCCGAGGATAATTACCTTCCCCCAGTTTCCTCCCCGGTCGCCCGCAAAAACGACGTGCCCGTTTCCCATTGCATACACGGGGTCTCCCAGATCTGAGTTTCCTCCTCCTATTCCGTTAAGATCCTCTCCAAGATGGTTCATCTGCACTCGCTCGTTAGGCTCTAGGAATGTTTGCGCGTTATAGGTAAAGGCCCCCGTTTCGGACCCCAGAGGCTGGTCCAGCAATACCACCGGGGCGAGAAGGAAACGACTGAACGCGTCATGGAGGATGAACCGGCGATCGAAAGCAGGAATCCGCCCTTGCTCTTGCTCACTCGCTCCAACCGGATACCCCGGAGGAGCATCCGCATCCTGCCACGACCGGAGGGACTGAATGGGATCGCGTGGGCGGGGGCTATTGAAAAAAATAGCTCCCAGCAGGAAGAGCACAAAAATGCACAAACCCACTACAAGCTCACTACGAAACCCGCGTCCCATGACTTGAACAGCATTTGATAAGGAGGCCCGGCGACCAGCTTACGTTCGATCTTCTCCGGAGGCTACCTGGCTATCCCTCGGGAGCCAGCCTATTCCTCNTTCGCCGGAGGACGTACCCGGGCAAAGGGTCTCACCCGATAGATCTGCCTTCCNCGCTGCACCGTAAGGGAGGTTTGTTGGTCCATCGCGGAGGCNATCAGCTTATCATAAAAATCCCCGGGCTGATCTACCCGCGCATTGTTAATTTCGAGGATCATATCTCCTACCCGCAGACCCCTTCGCGCGGCCTGCCCGTCAGGATGGATTCCTGAAATTACAACTCCTCTGGCTCCACGAGTTCGCTGGAGCAGGGTCAACCCCTGAACTGTGAGCCCAATATCTCTGATCACAGCTTGATCCGAGAGGCTTCGTTCATCAGAGCCACTCGCCTGAGTCANAGTTTCAGCCTCCTCTGCATCAATGACCGTGGCTTTTAGAGTGACCTCCTCGCCCTTTCTCCAAACCGTAATATCCACCTCGCGATCGATCGGAGTCCGCTGGATCTGGGCGAAGAATTGAACACGGCTCTCGACGACTTTCCCGTTATAGCGCACCACGACGTCGTCTGGTAACAAGCCTGANACCTCGGCCGGAGACTCTGGAACGACATTCTGAATATAGACCCCGCCTTTCTCATACCATCCTACTTTTTCTCTGATAAGAGGGTTCCAGTCATAGCAACGAACGCCCAGCCAGCCCCGGGTGGCCCTGCCTTTGGCAAGAATCTGTTCGAAAACCTCTCGCACATCGTTGGAGGGTATAGAAAACCCGATTCCAACGAATCCTTCGTCCTCAGTATCGGGAGAGTAAATCGCTACATTAATCCCGATAATTTCTCCGAGAATATTCACAAGAGGGCCTCCTGAGTTTCCGGGATTTATCGCCGCGTCCGTCTGGAAAAGGTCGCGCTGGCGATCAGAAATTGTTCGCTCCTTTGCCGAGATAATTCCCCGTGTCACGGTCTCTCCCAGTCCAAAAGGGTTACCAATGGCCAGAGCCTGCTGACCTTGGCGAACCTGATCGGAATCTCCGAACTTAAGAGGCTCAAACTCCCGGCTGGCTTTGATGCGAATTACCGCAATATCAAGCGCTCGATCCTCACCGATCACAACTGCGGGGTAGGTTTTACCATCGTGCATGGTGACCGTGATTCTGGATTTTCCATTAGTTACATGTTCGTTAGTTACTACATGACCTTCTTTCGAGACGACCACTCCTGAGCCAATCCCGCGGACGGGATACCCCTCGTCTACCCATACCCGGCCGAACCAGTCCTGCATGAAGTTTCTCTTCACTCCTTCGGTTTGCAGAGACACCACCGAAGGCACCACCGCAGCCGTAAGGCGCGCAAATTCCCCGTCGAGCGCCGCAAGATACTCCACCTCTCCGGGAGAGAGTGCTGGCTTGCTGCTAAGAGTATACCTTTCCGGGACATAGTTGCCCTCTTTGTCTTTCGACCCAAAGCCCAGAAGACTTGGAATGCCCCCCATCCCTGGCAGCTTCCGGAAACCAGCTACAACCAGAAAGGCCAGCAGGAATACCCCGAGAAGAACTGCCGTTCGACGCAATGCCACATTCATGATCGTTGGTTGCTTTAGTCTAAAATGAGGCCTTTTGGGCGGGGGGAAAGCGGAAATTCAGCGTCCCCGACGGAGTGCCCGGAACGCACTTCCAAGCGCCCGGGCCGTGTCGCTCGCGACGAGAGATTCCGGGGATTGGTGTTTTTTCAGTGCAATTTCGGAGGCCCGCCCTGCAAGCCATGCGGCAGAGCGCGCTGCATCGAGGCCCGTTAAGCCCCGAGCCAACAAGGCCCCCAGTATGCCACTGAGAACGTCGCCCTGCCCGCCTGAGGCCATTCCTGGATTTCCCGTGGTGTTGTAATGCAGATCCTGACCAGAGGATGTTACAATGGTCCTTGCCCCCTTAAAGAGGAGCGTGCAGGGATGCAATTCCACAAACGCCCTGGCACACTCTGCCCGGCTCAACTCCCGCGCCCCAGGGAACAACCTCTGCATTTCGCCCGGATGGGGCGTCAGAACCATATGGGTTTTTAGGCGTCCGGATATTCCCGCGGCGGATATCAGGTTCAGTGCCTCTGCGTCCGCTACCAAGGGAGTCTTGCCGCTCTCCAGTAAATTCAACAACGCCGTCTTTTCGAGCTTCGCCAATCCATTAAGACCGGGCCCAATNACAAGAGCAGCATGATGCGTATCCCTGACTTCGTTATAACTCGAAAGGGCCTTTACCATGACTTCCGGAGGCACTGCCNTGGACATCATAAACGGATAGTCCTGTTCCAAGACGTAAAGCGTGACCAGTCCCGCACCTGCCCTCAGGGCTCCAAGGGCCGCGAGGTATCCCGCCCCAAGCATCCCTTTCGATCCAGCTATAACCCCGACGCTTCCGGCTTGCCCCTTGTGGATTCCGTAATTCCGAGGTGGAAAAAGCCCACGNAGCTTTGGCCCAGTAATCAACTCGTCGCCGGGACCAGAATCGGGAAGCTCCTCCAGAGCGATCACCTCTATTCGTCCGACATGCATCAGGGCCGAATCTTTCACCAGCCCTTTTTTGGCNACTGCGATAGTTGCAGTAAGATCTGCCCTTACCGCGCCATCTACAACACTTCCGTCGTCAGCATTCACCCCGGAGGGAACATCAATGGCAACAATCTCCGCTCCTCCGGATTCCCGAAGATCATTCATCTCGGCTGCAAGGGCGCCAATCGGCTCCCTCAATGCGCCATTCGCCCCGATCCCCAACAACCCATCAAGAAGAAGTAGAGGACCCCGGCTGCTCTCTGATTCCCAGCGATGTCGCTGTAGCTCGATGCCACCAAGCTCCCGAAGCTTCTGACGGGGAAGAGCCCCTAACTCAACGGGCTGGAAGGCGCTCCGCACCATAACCGTCCACCCCGCCGAGCGGAGGATCCTGAGGGCCACCAGCGCATCGCCCCCATTGTTTCCCTTGCCGACGTAAGCTACAGCAGTTCCGGGGCCAGGATACAGATCCACCAAAGCCTCTCCCAGCCGCGTCCCTGCCTTGTCCATAAGGCTTTCTGCGGAAATACCCCTGCTGAACGCCTGGCGCTCCAGCTCTCGCATTTGATTACAACTGAAAAGGCCCATCTTCAGTAGTTCCTCATATCTGGAGAGCTTGATCAGAATCGAGAGCCCGAGCAGCTCCGTCCTCTCCTAACGCTGGAAGCGATACTTGATAATTCCGTCTGCTATTCCCCGTGCTATGGCGTCTCGATAAGGTCCTGTTTTCATGCGAGACCTCTCGCGCGAATTACTGACAAAGCCTCCCTCTACCAGCACCGCTGGATTTCGCGAGGCCCGGAGAACGTAATAACGTCCAAATTTTACCCCGCGATCACGACCTCCCACCCGTTTCAGCATCCCCTCCTGAATCGCCTCAGCGAGGGGCTTGCCTGCCTTGCTGTAATAGTAAGTCTCCAGTCCCGACACGGACCTCCGCCACGTGTAGTTATAATGAAGGCTGACAAAAATTGACCCCCTGTATCGGTTCCCAATGGCGGCACGCTTGGCGAGGGAGATAAAGGTATCACTTTTGCGGGTCATGGTTACCTGATAGCCCTTCTCCCGCAGGTAGTGCTCCAGACGCATGGCGGTATCGAGGGCAAGATGCTTTTCGTAGACCTTCCCGGATCGCCCACCTCGATCATCTCCTCCATGGCCGGGATCAATGACCACCCGGCTGAAATATCCCGCCCACACTCCGGAAGAAGATAAAATGAAGATTACAGCGGAAAAAGCAGCTGCCCGGAGCGAAGGATAAAGCATAGGCATGGGCAACAGGGCGAAAAGGAAGATNCGGCTACATATTTCTTTTAGACGAGACCAGCACATGCGGAAAGAATTTTCGGTGAGGCACACCAGACCGGCACCTCATTCCATTAGCGAAATGTCATTCGAGGCCGTTCAGACAACTTTCGAAGGCGCGCCCGGCTCTGGGCTTCCGCTTTCGGGTCATAGGAGACCCCCCCCGCAATCACGACTTCCCCATTGTTAAAGGTCGTCAAGGCGGGCTTCCGGCCTGCGGCGGGTTTGTAATATTTTGTGCCGAGGTATGTGCCTGCGGAGGTAACGGTGCCATGCGCGTAAACATTTGGCGCTGCGAGGGAGAGCACATGAAGGTTGTTTTCCCGGTCAACGGTCGCTTTTGGCGCCTTACTAGTGATGACATCTCCCATGCGAAAGGCCTGAAGGTTGCGGCCGGTTCGGATATCCACGAGATGCACATAGAGAGAAGATTTCCGGGCCGAGTTGTGGATTGAGAGCCTGTATTCGCGCACATTTCCAAGCGAAGGATCTCCAACTCGCTGACTATAAACCTGCCGTCCAAGCGTCACGCTGAAATACGTTGTATTCGTGACAAAATTTCCTCCCCGCCCGGGAAGTCTGATCACCGCCTTGCAGCGAAATCTTCCCGGTTCGGTAACGCGGAAAGCCCCTGTAAGATCTACGCTTTTTGCGATGCTGCGCCCTGCTGGAATTCTCACCGCTCCAAAATTCATGGCCGCGAGCGGGCTGAGAGCTGTCCCTCGGGAATTCTTAATCTCAAAATCGAGCCAATTCAACCTCGTCTCTTCCTCCGTATGGATCAGGAGGTCGCGCCCGGAGTTGTTAGTCAAAGTCACCGTTGCCATGACGGGCTCATGAGCGATGTATTCCCTTTTTGACATGCTAAGGCTCGCTTGAACCTGCGCGGATGCGTCAATTAGGTTTAAAATTCCCGCAAAGAAGCACATCAGAGAGAGCAGCCTAAAATTGGAACACATGACGAGTGGTTTGACGGTCTGGGACGGTGGGTTTACGTCGTATNGTCCTCTTACCGCAAGGGAAACCCGCTGCTTGGCCCTTGATTTTTGCCGTTTGCCGATTTCCCCGGGGCCGCTCTGCCCTCGGGAGGGGGCTCGTGCTTCACAATTCGAAAGCCCAGATCCCGACGCCTGAGGGACCTCTTTGAAACCCAGCTTCGGCTGGACGCTCCGCTCCCTGGCGCAAGAAAAGAGCCTCCGCATACCACAGGGGCTTTTGCATTCATTGGAAAAGATGGGTCGCGCTCAGAATCCCTCGTCCACTCTGTGACATTCCCTGCCAGTCCGTGAATCTTGAGCTTACCAAGGCTCCGTGGGGCCTGATCAACAGGACCCCATCCGTCGACATAATGGGACACGTTGTCGTCCACGGCCACNACTGCCAGCCATTCTTGCAAGGTCGGCAACCGGCCCCCTTTCCATGCAGCGTAAGCATATGCGTCCCACCAGTCGACTCCCGTCACAGGGTGATTCATATCGAACTTGAGCCCCTCGAAGATTCTTCCGCTGCGGGCTGCTCCCAAAATCGTAAGCCAATCGTCCGGAACATGATCCAATTTCGTCCGGGGCTGGCTCCCGTGGTCGTAGGCCTCACGGTCGCCCGCTCCCAATCCCGCGAGGGCGTCAAGGAATTCCAGATACTCCGCAATCGTGACCTCATGAGCATCTATCATGAAGGACGAGATCGGGGCGGATTTCCCCTCGTGATCTCGATAAACTCCTCCCGGAATAGAAATCATTCCAGACAGATCGCGCACAGGCACCGCATCGCGCCTACTTACCCCGAACAACGCATACACAACGACGGTCACGGCTGCTGCTCCAGTCACTGCCAGGCCCATCTTCCTTATCCTTTTCCGTCGCGACTCCTTCACCATCTCCTCGGTGGCCTTTTGGACCTCCGCAACAAGGGATTGCTCCAGCTCATGCGCCGTGTTGGCAACCTGCGTCCAACTCAATCTGACCTCTTCTCCCTCACCCATCATGAGCCCAAAAAGCCGCCCTAGGCGGGTAGCTCCAAAAAGGGCCGTTCCTGCTAGTTCAGGCTGCAGCAACTCATGCATAAAGCTGGCAGCCTCTCGTAGATCTCGCGCGGTTTCATCCGCTTCCCGCTTACCGGCGAGAGCAAGATTCTGGATACGAAGAATCCCGTGCTCTCCCAGAATAAGATCTGATGCTTTCAACGCGGCGCTTCTAATGCCCCGCTCTTCCAAGTGGGCCATCGCTCTTCCAAGCTGCTTCAACAACCCGGTAACTTCCCGGGGGGTATACACGTGGCCGCCCTCGCATAGATCAGCAAAGGACTGCCCTGAAAGAAGCTCGCGAGTCCAATAAAGATCTCTTTCATTTTCCACAGCCTCATAAACGGAGCCGATNCCCGGATGTTCAATCGCAGCCTTGGCCCTGACATCTCCCAGAAACGACGCTGCCTGCTGCGCGCGCCCTTCCGCCTTCTTCATCACGAGCACCACTCCGCGATCCATCGCTCTTTGGCGTGCATGATAGGTCCGCGTATCCTTATCCTCGGCAATCAACTGCCCGAGCAGATAGTCCCCCAGCGCCGGCGGCGCGGAACCGTCTGGAGCGTTTTCGGGAGCAGACATGAGGGCCAGATTTCAGAAGCAACATGATACTAGCTGNCTCCGGGACGAAAGTCATCCCGCCATCAGAAAAAAGCAAAATTCAGGCTCCTAGAAATGAATCGCATGACCCTCTGCATCAAGCGAAGCTTCATGAACGCCTTCTGTGAGGGTGGGATGCGCGTGGATGGTCGCGTGGAAGTCCTCAATTGTGGCCTCGAGCGTAAGGCCGAGACCCATTTCTGCAATGATGTCGGTGGCGTTAGCGCCAATGATGTGCGCGCCCAGCAGTTCCCCATGCTCTTCCCCAAAGAGAAGTTTAATGAAGCCCTCAGTCTCTGCGGCAGCCTGAGCTTTTCCCAGCGCCTGATAGGGAAATTTCCCGGCCTTATAGGCAGTTCCTTCCTCTTGGAGCTCACGCTCCGTTTTCCCGACGGAGGCAATCTCCGGATAGCAGTAGGTGCAGCCGGGAAAGGTTCCGACCCGGCTGGGAGTCGCGTCAGGCAGAAAGATCCCGTCGACACACTGCGTTGCCTCATACATCGCAGTGTGTGCCAACCACGGGGGCCCCGCGATGTCTCCGATCGCATAAACGCCATTCATGGAGGTCTCATAACGTTCTCCAATCTGGATCCAGCCTCTATCGGTAAACTCAGGAAGCTGACCGCCGGGCAGCACAGGAACGACCCCAATCGCGACCAGGCAGGTGTCCGCCTCAATGACCTCACGGCCCTTGGTATTTTCTACCGTTACCTTTACCGAGTCTCCAACGTCCTCGGTCGCAATAACCTTTGTGTCCGTAAGGCATTTGATCCCCTGGCGCGAGTATGACTTTTTCAGAGCATCGCCTACGTCGTCATCTTCAACCGGGACGAGGCGGGGCATCATTTCCACGAGTGTCACCTCTGTGCCAAAGGCATTGTAAATATACGCAAACTCTACCCCGATCGCTCCTGCGCCGATAATCACCATCCGCGAAGGTTGGGAGGGGAGGGTCATCGCCTCCCGGGATCCTATGACACTGCTGCCATTGAAAGGCAGTCCCGGAAATTCCCGGGACTTCCCACCGGTCGCAATAATAATGTTGGAAGTCTCAAGGACCTGCACGCTTCCATCCGTTGCCTTTACCTCGACGTGTGTGCTATCCAATATGGATCCATAACCTTTGACGTAATCGACCTTGTTTTTCTTAAAGAGAAACTCAACACCCCCGGCAAGTCGGTCAGAAACATTTCGAGAGCGGCCAACCACGGCTCCCCAGTCATAGGAAAGATTGTCGAACGAAATACCAAACTCTTTTGCCTGATGCTTTAGAGTATGGAAAAGGTGGGCGTTTTTGAGCAACGCCTTGGTGGGAATACATCCCCAGTTCAGGCACGTTCCTCCTGCTCGTTCTACCTCCACACAGGCAACTTTTTTTCCCAACTGCCCGGCCCGGATAGCGGCAACATAGCCGCCCGGTCCGCCACCAATCACAACGAGATCGTAGGACATGTAACAACGTCGAGTTAAAGCACTACCCCCCGGAGGAGTAGTCCCGCTCAGAAGCTGCTCAAGCCCTGCTGAATGTCAAGACCGGGCAAGCGGCAACAAGCTCCGACAGCCTTTTCTTGGCCCCTTTTCCATCTTGGTCCCCTGTTCCAGTCCCGGTGGCCGCAGAAACCTGACGGGTAGCAAATACGATCGTCCGTGACCAAACGCGCCCAGCAAAACTCAAGGGCATCTCATTCCCTCAATATTGTTTACTCAGGCGAATGAATATTCGTGAGGCTGTCAGCCGTGTTCATCGTGCCTGTTAACAATATTACAGAGGAGACGCTGAAGTTTCTTTGCCGATCATGCCAACATGAATTGCAGATGACTTGCTGTCAGACTTCCCATCGTGTCGCAGCCCTCGAAGGCCGAGGTGCCATACCTCTGACAAAGGGCAGCACGCAACCCTGAGAGCTGCTCCTCAGGCGCTATGGTATCCTTCCCCATCATTTTCAGAAGACCCTTGAGTCGAACGCGGGAGGCCTGATAGCGGCGCGCCATCTGACTGCGCTCTTCGCTGCGATACTGGAGAATGGTTGTAGGGTTGAGGTGCTCCCGGACCAGTTCATCTACCGGCATATTATCACGAAAACTGTGGGCGCGATACACTTCCAGGCCCCCTTCGTAGCTTTGTTGGTCAAAATCAATTGGTCTTACGCGATACTGGACCTCCTCAAAATCAGGCGTGATATCGACGACGTAATTGACACTTCGCATATCTCCGAGCAGCCGGAGAAAGCACCGCTCCCCAAATTTTACGAACTCCTTGGCCACTCTTACCTTGTTGAGCTCCGGGGCTTCCAGGTAATCCTTGATGAAGATGTCTCCCGGAACTCCTGCGATGTGCTCCTCGATCAGGGTGTTCCCATTGACCAGATAGTTTATCCGGTTCGGGGAAAGGATGTGCTCCAGTTCCAAACCGTAGATCCGGTTAGCGTCCGCAATCTTGACGTAGTAATAGTCGGAATTGCCATTAAACTGGTTAGTAACACGGACCCGGAAGGGACGGGAATTCCCAAACTCCCCGAAGTCAATCCGCTCCACGCTCAAATGCTCGGCCAGCGAAAGGTCGCCTCCGATCTTCAGGACCGCGTAGATCTCCGTAAGCTGAGTCCGAAGCTCTCGCATTACTTCCTGCGGGTAAGAAACGGTAAGCCAGAGAGTTTCTTTCCCGTCCGGATCCTCGTAGGGCACAGCCTCCGAAAATCGCAGCAGGTCATCGTAGACCAAAGGAATTTCGCTACGGCGCCCGAAGTGCTGAAGATACTGAAGAAGAAATCCCGAGACTGGATAGTGGTGCTTACGCTTCTGGATGAGGGAAGACATGACGTTGACGCGGAACTTCTCCGGGCAAGCAGGTTATATCAGATTTATCAGCCAGTCTCGAATCTCGCTATNAGGTGAAGGGTATCAATCCCTCTCTTGGTGAATTCCTCCCAGTAACTTTTTTCTATAGGCTTGGTATGCTCCTTGCGTTTCTCCTCCTCCAGAGAGTTCCAGGCCGGAAGCCCTATCTTGCGTATGACGTCTCGCTCCGCGAGACGAAGGGTCAGCTCCTCCCAGAAAATTTCATTCCGCATCTCATCAATGGCTTCCTGAACGAAGGAGCGGGTCAGATAGTCTGTTGTGACCCGATAGCGCTGAAGAGCCTCATCGAACTCGATGATATCGCCAAAGCCCAGATGGGTGACCTTNTCGAGAATGGTATTCTCCAGCTCTTCAAACCTTGCGAAATTTTCCTTGGCCCCGGGCTTCCGGTTCAGAGATCCAACCTCAGCAGCGAGGCTGATCATATCAATGAGGACGCTGAGTTCCTCCTCTGTAAAGCGAAGATGCATTAACCTTGTCGGGATCCGGGATGGCATATCCCACCATTCAGGCCGCGACCCCGCAATGTTGAATTCCCCTCGACCGGCTGGCGAACAGCTGATTAGATTTCCGCCGATGAGAAGATTACTCATCATGTTTGTCCTTCTTTCCCTTTCCGGTTGTTTCACAGTTAACAAGCGTTCTGCAAGTCCGTACCCCGAGGTTGCCTTTGAACTGATCCAGGACAGGGCGGGCGGGCTCCAGCCGCAGGACCATGTCGCTCTGGCAAAGTGGGACGATAAGTATTACTACTTCCAGTGGCGGCGTATCCTTGAGCCGGCCACCATGAAAACGGTGGAAGGCGCAGGAAAGGTGCCGGTAAAAGAATTTGACCGAAAAAATGGACGGGAGCTTGAGCGGAGGTATGGAATTCTCGGAAAGGAGGATTTTAACGGCCAGCTTTATAACGCAGGCGTCTACTAGGCATGACCTCCAGCAGGCGGCAGCCCGGGTAAAACCACATCGTCTAATTCCCACCGCCCCGCCGAAGCGGTATTTTCCCAAGAATTCAATTCCTGCGACACCACTACCGCAGTAGCCGGCTCCATCGCGACGGCTTTTCCCGTGAGCTTCTCCACGAGATGTTCCCACCCTGGGTTATGGCCAAGGAAAAGAGCGCAGCTCACCGAATCCGGAAGCATCAACATTTCGTCCTCTGCTGAAGCCTGACCGGATTGATAAAAGGAGCGAAGGAACCGAACCTTAACTTTTGCCGCAAAGCCGTCGCTCAGCCCTGCGAATGTCTCCCGGGTCCGCTGCGCATCACTGCTCAATACGATTTCAGGAAGCCACCCCTTTTCAACGAGAGCCGCACCAACCCGGGGACCTTGTTTGCGGCCCACNACCCCGAGCGGCCTTTCNTGGTCCGGAGCTTTCACGCCCTCCCAGGGACTTTCCGCATGGCGCATGACGATCAAGCGGCGGAGCCTCATTGCTACTCCCCCTGTTCGATCTGATAAAACTCCCGGGCCTGTCCAAGCGGGCTGATCGTATAAGTCCCCCGGTCCTCTGTGGCGCGCTCGAAGGGAGTTTCGTCCACAAAATTCTCCAAGTCATTTGCACGCAGAACCTTGTAAAAAAGACCCCTGCGCTGCGTCCAGTCCAACCGGAGCTCATCCCCGGCCACGCGGGTCACCGTCAAACTTGGGCGCTCATCAAGAACGCTCCCGTCAAAATACTTGATTCCAAGCTCCCACGCCGCAATCCCGCACTTGGACCCAACCGCCCGTCCCGGGCCGTCATCCGCAGGCACATGGATTCCACCATAAATCCGGGAAATTCCAGCCTGGTCCGAGGCGTCATAGTAAGTTGCCCACTGCAGTTGGACCGGGGCCGTGGGCCCTGCTTCAAATTCAAGCTCCTCCACTTCATGGACGGCAAGGCCTCCAGGAAAGAACTCGCTTCCGGTAATGCGGGTGAGAATTTCCGCAGCTGCGCGGCTGAAGGTGCTGTGCCCCGAGAGGTAGGCGGCAAAGGCGGGCGTCACAAAGGTATCACGTTGATAGGGCAGCCAGTCCTCCGCGAGGATCCAGCCGACTCCTCCTATCTGAGTTGCGGGGTTAGCTGGTTCTCCTTGCCAGCAATAGATTGCGACCTTGCCGATTGCCCCGGCGCCCAGGTGGGCATGCCTTCCTGCCCCAATAGCTGTACTTCTGGTCACAATTTCCACGAGACCGGGTTCAAGGGGAATGCCCTCCTCGTTGTAGAAAGGAAACGCTGGATTACTCGACTGGCCCTGTGCCGCCATATAGCGGATTGAGCTGATGGGGCGAACGTAATCATACTCCCTCTTACAGGTCCACGCCGCGACNGCNGCATCATGCANTGAGGCATTAAGCAGGAAATACATCTTGGTCTCCCACTCAAGCTCGTCGAGCTCTGGGCCGGCTCCCTCAAAGCGCCTTTCGAAGGAAGGGTGATCCATCATCTCATTCGCGATGACGTTCCAGTGTCCGGGAGGAGTTTCGGACTCTGGACCATCAGCCCAATATTCCGCGACAACCCTGCCGAAGTCGGCCTCATTTATGAGGTTTGGGGCATAGCTTGCCCCAGTGACGGGGTTGAGGGCATGCCCACTTCCGTCATTGGTTCCGAGCAGATTGTTGCCAACCGCGCCCGGAGAAAAGTCCCTGACCGGAGCAACGGCAGGATCCAAAAGACTGCTGAAGCGGATAACCTCCAGATTTCCCGCCTTGAAGGCCTCATCTCCATCACCCTCCAGCTGTGGGGGTGGGCCCGGATCAAAATATACAATTTCTCCCGGCTCCCGACTCAAGGCAAAGGGCCACACATCACGCCAATGCGACCCCAGAAACGACTGGGTATTAAAAGCCAGCGGTTGCCCGGTCTGGGAAACCGCTTCAACAAATTCCAGCGGCTGCCAACGGTTGGGGTCATTCAATGTGGTTCCGGCAAATGCAAGAACCAGTGGATCGTTGACCGGAGTATAGCTACTGTCGGTGTAGCCACCTGCTTCGTTGGAGTTATCATTACTCGTCCAGTCGATGACTGTTTCGCCCACCCGGTTCCCTACCGCCGAGGGACTGTTTCCCGCCGTGCTCAGGTCATTTGGATTGTACCCCAGGGAAATCATGAGCTCGCGGAGCTCATTCTGAACCTGAAGGGCATTCGCCAAGGGGGTATTTGGATGGCGGACGGCTATGTAGCGGTGCCGTAGAACCTGGTAGGCCGCATGACTGACTGCCTCCCGGCGGGCAGCCTCCACGTCTCCGGTCGAGGTTATATTCTCGCGAAACAGGTAGCCGGTCGCTTCTGGGTCATAAGCCGCCCACGCGTCATACATCGCGACTGAAACGTGAAACAAATTCCGGGCGTGCACGGGAGGGTCGGGAAACGAAAGGCGCACCGCGGCAAGGTTCTGCTCATTCCAAGTGCGAGCCACGGAATCTGCCGATGCCGGCATAACGATTGAAAGAAGGGCAGCGGCCAGAGTGGCACCCATCCGGGGGTGGTTTTTCATGAGTCGAAGGGTGAGAAAATAAACGTTTTTCTTGGCGTAAGCTACGCAAGGGGCTGCTTGCCGTCAACCCCTCCCACCAAGCAAGTCCGCCNAATTTACCCCGATCCCGGGTAGTGAGCTTCCCCGGTCGAGTTATTCGGAAAACTTCTGCCTCTTCCCATCTCCGTCCTTGCCATCAGCTACGAATGTCGCTCCAAATCACCGCCCCATGACCGCTGCGGAAATTCGCCAGAGCTTCCTGGACTTCTTTGAAGAGAAGAGGCACTCGATTGTGCCATCCGCATCGCTCCTCCCTCAGTCCCCCGGATTGCTCTTCACGAATGCCGGGATGAACCAGTTCGTTCCCTACTTCCTCGGCACNGAAAAAGCGCCTTATGCCCCTCCGCGTGCCGCTGACACCCAGAAGTGCATCCGGGCGGGAGGCAAGCACAACGATCTCGAGGANGTAGGNCAGGATTCCTACCACCACACCTTTTTCGAAATGCTGGGAAACTGGTCTTTTGGCGATTATTTCAAGAAAGACGCCATCAACTGGGCCTGGGAGCTCATGGTTGAAAGATGGGGCTTTCCCCCCGAGCGCCTCTACGCCACCGTTTATCGGCCTGGCCCGGGTGACCCAGCCGACTTTGACCAGGAAGCCTATGATCACTGGGAAGCCTTGTTCGAAAATGCCGGCTGTGACCCTGAGATACATATCGTCGACGGAAACAAGGCTGACAACTTCTGGATGATGGGGGAGACCGGCCCCTGCGGGCCTTGCTCCGAACTGCATGTGGACCTCACCCCGGAGGGCGATACCGGAGGNGTGCTGGTGAACAAGGATAGTGATCAGTGCATCGAGATCTGGAACCTCGTCTTCATTCAATTCAANGCCGAGGCCGATGGGAGCTTCCGCGATCTTCCCTCCAGACATGTTGATACCGGCATGGGNTTCGAGCGCGCCTGCTCGATCATCCAGAACACAAATGGCTTCACGGATTTCTCGCGTAAGGCCTCGAACTACAACACCGATGTCTTCCGCCCCATATTNAACACCTTGGAGGAGCTGAGTGGAAAAACCTACCGGGACGTTTATCCAGAGTCCGGCGAGGACGCTCCGGACGAGGCCGTGAAGACGGCGGTGGCCTTCCGGGTCATCGCCGATCATCTTCGNACGCTCAGCTTCTCGATCGCAGATGGGATTCTTCCGGGNAACACNGGGCGCAATTACGTTCTGCGACGCATTCTGCGACGAGCAGTGCGCTACGGCCGCTCTCTGGGTTTCACCGGAGATAAGTTTGTCCTTACCGCCCTGGTCAGAACCCTCGTGACCCAGATGGAGCGGGCCTTCCCGGAGCTCAAGGCTCGGGAATCCGTTATAGTGGAAACCCTGCAACGTGAGGAGCGTAGCTTCAACGAGACCCTCGACAGGGGCCTCACTCTCTTCGAGGAGGAGGCCGCTGAACTCTCTGGCGGGGCCTTTCCCGCCGAGGCCGCCTTCAAACTTTATGATACCTTCGGATTTCCAGTGGACCTTACCCAGCTTCTCTGCCGTGAGCGGGGTATTTCTCTGGAAATGTCCCGCTTCGATGAGCTCATGGAAGAGGCGAGACAAATCGCCCGCGAAGCGCAGAAATCAGAGATTGTTTCCGCTCTCGACATAGCCACTGAAGTTCATACGGAATTCACGGGTTTCGAACAGGACAGCTGCGACGCCGTTATCCTGGAGACCCACCTCGATGGGGATCTCTGCTGGCTCCTGACNGACCGCTCACCCTTTTATGCGGAGATGGGCGGGCAGGTTGGNGANACNGGCTTCNTTATGGCNGNNGACTCAGAGATCCCGGTCGTTGCGCTGCAGCAGATTGGGNCNGCCCGNGCCCACGGCGTGCCCGCGGATTCATCTNCCGGCCTGAAATCTGGCGATACNATAACNCTCTCCATTCATTCCGNNCGGAGGCGCNCNATTGAAGCTCANCATACTGCCACTCATTTGCTGCACTGGGCTCTGCANGAAGTNGTNTCCCCGGAAGCAACNCAGCAAGGCTCTNTGGTGGCCGAGGACCGNCTNCGNTTTGACTTCACCTCCGGCGCGGTGAGTCAGGAGCAGATTGCGGCTCTTGAAGAAAAGGTCAACGGCTGTATTGAGGCCGGCGAATCCGTCAGTTGGCAGGAAGTTTCCTTCACGGAAATTCAAGGCCGCGAAGACATCATGCAGTTCTTTGGCGACAAGTATGGCGACACAGTGCGGGTGGTCCAGATCGGAGGTGAGCCCCAGGCCCTCGACGGCTACTCCATGGAATTGTGCGGCGGTGCCCACGTCCGAAACACTGCGGAAATCGGGCTCTTCAAGATCCGGCGCGAGGAAGCGATCGCTGCGGGCACTCGTCGAATCGAAGCCGTGTGCGGAGCAGCTGCAGAGGCCTATCTTGCCGAACTCGCGGAGCAGCAAGCCGCAGAGAGAACGGCGGCCCTCGCAAAGCTTAGCGCTGCCAACGAAGCGCTCTCGGCTCTCGGCATCGAGCAGCTCAAGCCCCTCGACAACACAGATGCCGCCGGCATCAAGTCCACTGCGGTCGAGGCCGAAAAGGCCCTCAAGAAAGCTCAGGCCGCGAACGCCGCCCGAGAAGCTGATGCCTTCCTCTCGGCCCTCCTCGACGGTGACGCTCATCCTCCCACAATCATTGAGTCCCTTGAAGGGCCTCCGGCCCTCCTTCAGGAGCTGCTCAATGGCCTGAAAAAAGTCCGGTTCACCGGATCCGCCGTCCTGGTCGTCGATGATGGGGAAAAGCTTCACCTTGGGGCTCTCTGCGGGCCTGAAGGACAGAGCGCGGGACACCGGGCCGGGGACCTGATCAAAACCCTCGCACCCTTGGTGGGAGGCAAGGGTGGAGGCAAGCCCGACATGGCGCGCGGTGCAGGCGCGGACCGCTCCGGGAAAAATAATCTGCTTGCCGCCGCACGCGCGGAATTCCAATAGGCCAACTCTAGAATAAGCTTTATTTCAATAAGCCTTCTTGCGGAGCATCTCCGCCGGCTTTCAGAGACCTGATGACGAGATCGGCTTTGGCACGCTGGCGACCAGCGAGACTATCCATCAGGAAACCGAAAGAAAAGATTAGAAAGCCGAGGGGGATAAAGTCAAAGGAGAGAGGGGCACCGAGCAGAAGGGCTCCTCCCGAGAACATCACCCAGTCCACCACCCCTTTCTGTCGAGGCGCCAGTCCGCCCATTACTAACGCGATCGGCCCTGTCAAGGCGAGGGCCCAAAGAGCTACGATGCCAAGAGTCGTGGCGACCCCTTTGCTTCCTGATCCCTCGGCAGTTTCTTCGCTCCTGGGGCCGCGCCCCCCTTGCCGTCGCCGCGCCAGCCGGGATCGCAAGAACGCGAGCGCGAAGAGATACCAGCCTGCAGCCCCTCCAAAATAAAGGAGAATCCCGATCTCCCCGAGGGTATAGATATGAAACATCAAAAGGTGTCCACCAATCGGAAACGCGAGACTCATGCTCGCTCCCACGGCCAAAAGGTGGTGCGAAGTCCTGTTGCGTGGGGCCAGCCAAGCCCCCCCGACCACCAACGCGCTGGAAACAAACATCACGAGAATGATCAACTGGTCAGACAACATAGCGGCACCTCGGTTCTCTCAGGAAACCAGTAGTGAGGCAAGCTGTGTGCTGCGCGAGTGGCTACCCCAAAGGGGCAATGCGTCAAAGACCTTGATAATCGCGTGCGACTTGAAAGGATAGTATCATGAGTGAAGAACCTGAAAAGGCTGCTTGGCGTGGAGGCCCTTCCCAGCTTGTGAATCTTCCCGCCTTCGTCGCTAGCGCGATGGTCGCTATGATTTTCTTTGTGGTTGGGCCGAACTTCCAGGGGGCCCAGAACTATATCATGCTGGGAGCCCTCATCCCGGCTCTCTGGGCCGGGTGGAAATGGCTGACGGTCCGTTGCCACCGATTCGAGATCAGCACCGAACGCCTCAAAATATTCGAAGGCGTGCTCAACCGGACAGTGAACGAAGTCGAGCTTTACAGGGTTAAGGATACCCAGATCCAACAGCCTATTCTTTACCGGCTCTTTGGACTTGGTCATGTCATTCTGGAGACCTCGGACCGGAGCCATCCTAGGGCCACCCTCAATGCCATCAAGAACCCGAGGGAAGTCGGCGAGATCCTGCGCCGTGAGGTAGAGTCCCTCCGCGACAAGAAGCGCGTGCGCGAGGTGGACTTTGATGAGTCCGGAGATAGCGAGTTCGGAAGCGAGCTGGGCTAGGAAAGAGGGCGGTGAACTACGGAAACCTGTCGGAAGGGCTTGCACTGGCCTCCAGAACAGGCATCCTCCCGCCGCCGAAATTTATTATGCGGGGTTAGCTCAGTTGGTAGAGCAACTCGTTTACACCGAGTGGGTCGGCGGTTCGAGCCCGTCACCCCGCACCATCCGGCCCTCTCTGGCGGAGGAATCTTCAGGCCTCCCGGCCGGAGACACGTCAACCACATCCCCTAATCGGATCTTGCGCTTAGCGCAGATCATCATCAAATCTGGGGAGCTCCATTTCCGCTGGGACCGGCAGACACTGCTTTTTCGGTTCCCAAAGCTGAACCGTTACCCTGAACCGATGTCTCTTCGCCGAATACCACTCCTTCTCCTCATCACTGTCGTCCTGGCTTCAAGCGCCGCCGCTGACACAAAACCAAATTTCATCATCATATTCACCGATGATCAGGGTTACGGAGATCTGAGCTGCTTCGGCTCCACAACCATCAAGACTCCCAACATCGACCGAATCGCCACGGAGGGGCGGAAGTTCACCAGCTTCATGGTAGCCTCGCCGGTGTGCACCCCCTCTCGAGCAGCACTCCTTACTGGGTGCTATCCTAAAAGGGTGGGGATGCATCAACACGTGCTCTTCCCTTCCTCGCGGAAGGGCCTGAACCCGGAAGAGCACACCATAGCCGATCACCTCAAGGCGCAGGATTACGCCACTGCCTGCTTCGGAAAGTGGCATCTCGGCCACCAGCGGGAAGTGCTGCCGACCTCCAACGGCTTCGATACCTATTATGGCATCCCCTACTCCAACGACATGAATCACCCCGACAACAAAGGGAAGCCCCGCGGAGGCTGGCAGGGCATGGACCTTCTCTGGGCCGATCCAAAGTCCACTCTAACCAAGTGGAAGACCCCGCTCTTCGAGGATGAAAAAATTATCGAGCTGCCAGTCGACCAGCGCACCATCACGCGTCGATGCACCCAGAAGGCCATAGACTTCGTGCAAGCCAACAAGGAGAATCCCTTCTTTGTCTATCTGCCCCACTCCATGCCGCACATTCCGCTCTACGTTCCAGACGATGTGCGCGACCCCGACCCCAAGAACGCCTATATTAACACTATAGAGCACATCGACACCGAGGTCGGGCGCCTGTTGGACACCCTCGACAAATTGAAGCTGACCGAGAAGACCTACGTGATCTACACCACCGACAATGGCCCATGGCTTCCCTTTCGTCATCATGGGGGCTCTGCAGGGCCTCTCAGGGACGGAAAGGGGTCAACCTTCGAGGGCGGTCAGCGAGTCCCCTGTGTCATGCGGGGACCTGGTATTCCTGCCGGGACCGTTTGTTCCGAGTTGACTGGCACAATCGACATCCTGCCGACAATTGCCGCCATCACCGGAACCCCCCTGCCCCCGGGAAAGAAAATCGATGGGCTGGATGTCTCCGCACTATGGATGAACAAGGCTCAGAAATCTCCACGCAAGGAATTCCTCCATTACACCTCAAGGGGAGAGCTGCAGGGAATCCGGCAAGGGAAATGGAAGCTCCTCGTCAAAGGCCCAGGAGGGCGCAGGGGCCAAAGAAAAAACAGCCCCAAAAATACAGGTCAGGTATTCCTTTTCGACTTGGAGGAAGATATGGGAGAGCAAAATAACCTGGCTGGCCAGCACCTCGAAATTGTTGAGGGCCTCAAAAAAAGAATGGCAACTCTGGACAAGGAGATTGCTTCTAACGCACGCGCTCCTTGGTCAATGGAGTGATCGCAGAATTTCCTCTGACTTTCTTGCCAGATTGCCTCACACACTACGTAATACTACGCCTCCTAGGATGTCCGATCATCTTGCCGCGACTATTCGCTTTCCTTTCTCAATGACCGAAATCTCCAAAACATCGCATTCCATGAAATCCAAGCTTCTTACATTTGCAGCGCTTTGCGGCGCCCATCTATCCCTTCAAGCGCAGGCTCCGCCAAAGGGCTTCGAAAAGGTCGATCAGGAAATCACCATTTCAACCCTGCAGGCGGCGATGAAGTATGATGTCCGCTCGTTCAGCGTGAAACCAAACGCAAAGGTGAAGCTCACCTTCAAGAACCCGGACGACCTTCCCCACAACCTCATCCTGTGCACCCCGGGAAAGTCCAAAGGTGGTGACAAAGGCAAGGAGGTTATTGATGCTGTCCTCAAGCTTGGAGAAAAGGGCGTGGAGCAGAACTGGGAGCCAAAGGGCCATCCCCGCATTCTTCATAGCACCGGCATGGTCCAGCCCAAGAAAGAGGCCGTGATCTGGTTCCGGGCGCCTAAGAAAGAAGGCAACTATCCCTACATTTGCACGTTCCCCGGCCACTTCGAGCTGATGAACGGAATGATGGCCGTCTCCAAGCGGGCCAACCCTGTAACCAACCTGACCTACAAGTTCTATCACGGTAAGTGGGACAAGCTCCCCGACTTCTCCAAGATGGAACCCAAAAAGACCGGAACTCTAGCCAGCGGCCTTTTCGAGCTCAGCCCAAAAGACAGGGATAACGAGTTCGGCTTTGTCTTCACCGGGGATATTGAATGTCCAAAAGATGGAATCTACACCTTCACGGTGACCTCCGATGATGGTTCGAGCCTTTATATTGACGATACTAGGGTGGTGAACAACGACGGGGTGCACCCAGCCCGAGCCACCAAGGGGCAGGTTCGCCTCAAGGCCGGAAAGAGAAAAATTGAGGTCCGCTACTTCGAAGGGTCTGGAGAGCAAAGCCTCTTTGTGGAGTGGTCAGGGCCAGGAGTGAAGAAGCAGCCCCTTTCTCCCGGCTCCTCCTCCGGAGGCGGTGGCGGCCCGAGCGGAATGCTCATCACCGCTGCGGACGGAGAGGCCGCCATCTATCGTAACTTCATCTCGGACGCCGGACCCCGGGCCATCGGGGTTGGCTACTCCGAGGGTGTCAATCTGACCTTCGACGCCAACAACATGCGCTTCGCCCAGATCTGGCAGGGAGACTTCATGGACGGCGCCCGCCACTGGAACGGCCGGGGACAGGGTTTCCAGCCACCCGCAGGTGACGCGGTGATCAAATTGCCCGCCGGGGCCGCATTTGCCTCCCTGGAGTCGGCTGGCGCGGCCTGGCCGAAAGCAGAGACGCGCTCCTCTGAATTCCGTTTCCGAGGTTACCAGTTGAACAAAAAGCAGCAGCCCAGATTCCACTATGAGATGGGCGAAGTCTCCATCGAAGATACCCCTGTTCCGGTGGCTGGAGGGGAATATGGCCACCTCACTCGCTCTCTAAAGCTTTCATCTAAAAGCGCTCCGGCCAATCTCTATTTCCGGGCTGCCTCTGGAAATATCACCGTTGCGCCTGGTGGATTTATCGTTAACGGCGATCTTCTCATTTCTATCAGCGGCCAAGCCAGAATCGAAGCCAACGAGCTGCGAATTCCGGTCAAATTCAAGAACGGTTCTGCCCAAATCGAACTCACATACAAATGGGCCCAGTAAGCAGCCGCCTCGGAAACAACCTCACTACCCGAACACTTTTTATGAAAACACCACTCGCCTTATTCAAGTTCAGCGCCACCCGCGCCTGCATCTCTTCTATCCTGGCCGCTGCAGCCCTATCCGCTGCGGCGCCCACCATGGAAGACTTCTACCAGCGCGAGGAGATTCCTCTCCCCGACGGAGAAGTAATGGAGGGCGCCTCCATCGCCATAATCGACGACGACCGTGTCGCCCTCGCAACCCGCCGCGGTGACGTCTGGATCTGTAGTGGTGCCTTTGAGAAGGATCTCAGTAAGGTTACCTGGAGCAAATTCGCCAGCGGGCTTCATGAGCCTCTGGGGATGTCTCACAAGGAAGGCTGGTTCACTTTTACCCAACGTCCTGATGTTTCCAGGATGCGGGACAGCGACGGCGACGGAAGGGCCGACCAGTTCGTCACCGTAGCCGCTCCCTGGGGCATCAACGGGGACTACCACGAGTATGCCTTTGGCACTCCCCCCGACAAGGATGGCAATGTCTGGGTGGTCCTCTGCCTGACCGGATCTTTTAACGCTAACTCCCCATGGAGGGGCTGGTGTTTCCGCATCACCCCGGACGGCAAGTCCATTCCTACTTGCTCTGGAATTCGCTCCCCAGGAGGAATCGGATTCAACATGGAGGGCGATGTCTTCTACTGTGACAATCAGGGCACGTGGAATGGCTCCTCCTCGCTGAAGCACCTTAAGCCCGGTGGGTTCGTCGGAAATCCGAACGGCAACAAGTTCTGGGAGCAGGCGCCCAACATGGGGCCCAAGCCGGCAGATCCCAAGAGCGGGTCTCGCATCGAAACAGAGCGCAAGCGCATTCCCCAACTGGTTCCAACCGCTGTCTGGCTTCCGCACGGCAAACTTGGGCAGTCCCCCACAGGAATCATCCCCGACCATACTAAAGGCGCCTTCGGCCCCTTCGCCGGTCAGGTCCTTGTTGGGGAGCAAACTCATTCTCAGGTTCAGAGAGTCTTTCTGGAGAAAATCAATGGAGTCTATCAGGGTGCTGCATTTCCTTTCCTCGGCGGATACCGCTCCGGGATCGTTCCTCTGAGCCTCGCAGATGACGGATCCCTCTTTGTTGGAACGACAAATCGCGGCTGGGGCGCGCGGGGGGGTCTTCCCTTCAGCTTTGAAAGGACGCGCTGGACTGGCAAGGTTCCCTTCGAGATCCACGAGATGAGGATCACCCAAGATGGATTCGAGCTCACCTTTACGGAGGAAATCGACCCGCAAACTGCCGGCGACAAGGCCAGTTACTCAATGAACTCATGGACCTATGTCTACCAAAGCGGCTATGGCAGCCCCGAAGTGGACAAAACCGCCCAGAGCATAGAGTCCGTCACCGTGGGGGCTGACAAGAAATCAGTGCGTCTGAAGGTGGCCAACCGGCAGGCGGGGCATTGCCACCATCTCAAGTCCGCGGGCGTTCGCAGCAAGAGCGGAGGCGAACTCTGGCATCAGAACGCCTACTACACCATTAACGAGTTTCCAAAGTAAGCCGTCGCAGTCGAGAAATGGAATTGGACCTCAGCACCCTGAAGCCTGCCGAATGCTATAAGGTGCTGGCGAATCTTATTACGCCTCGCCCGATTGCATGGATTACAACTGTTAGTCAGGAGGGCGCGGTGAATGCCGCGCCCTTTTCTTTTTTCAACTGTTTCGGCTCAAGTCCCCCTATCGTTGCCTTTGCACCGGGAAACAAGGCGCCCGGCATCCCCAAGGATACCGCCCGGAACATCCGGGATAACGGGGATTTTGTCGTCAATATTGCCGACGAAACACTCGCTCATAAAATGGTCGCCACCTCTGCCAGCCTTCCTCACGGAGAATCTGAACTCGCCATCATAGGCCTGACCGCCGCTAAATCGGTATCCATAAAGGCGCCCCGCATCGCAGAAGCCCCTGTGTCGTTTGAATGCCGGGAGTGGGCTACTCTTGAGATCGGCTCCAACCGTATGGTTGTGGGAACTGTCCACCACGCGCACATCCGCGATGGAATACTTGACCCCCAAACCCTGCATCTCAAGACAGAGACGTTTCTGCCAGTTGGTCGGATGGCCGCTCCAAACAGCTACTGCCGGACCAGTAACCAATACGAAATCAAGAGGCCCCTGTAGGGGCTCCTACCGCCGCGTTTCGCCATGCCTGAAAAACAAGAGCTCTTTATTGAAGTCCGGGATCTTCATCAACGCTTTGGAAGGCAACAGGTGCTGCGGGGGGTTAACTTGCAAGTTTACCGGGGAGAAACCCTCTGCCTTCTCGGGGGATCAGGAGGAGGGAAAAGCGTCCTGATCAAGCATCTCTGTGGCCTCATGCGTCCATGGAAGGGCTCCGTTCTTATCGAGGGAGAAGACATTACCGACCTGCCCGAGCGAGCTCTTGGGCCCGTTCGCAGGAAGGTCAGCATGATGTTTCAGGGAGGCGCCCTATTTGACTCCCTTTCCGTAGGCCAGAATATTGCCTTTCCCCTTCGGGAAGCCGGGATACGTGACCGGAAGGAAATTGACGCCCGTGTCGGCCGGGCATTGGAAATCGTGCGCATGCCCGGACAGGAAAAGAAAATGCCTGCAGACCTCTCGGGAGGAATGCGTAAGCGCGTGGCTCTTGCTCGAGCGGTGGTGGAAAAGCCGGTGTGCGTCCTCTATGACGAGCCACACGCCGGTCTAGACCCAATCACTTCCGACTCTATTGATTATCTCATCAAGGATCTTCAGGTAGACCACAATATCACAAATATCGTAATCACCCACGACCTCCGCAGTGTGTTTAGAATTGCCGACAGAGTCGCGTTCATGAAGGAAGGCGTCATTTCATGGCACGGATCTGCAGAGGAGTTGCAGGCCTCAAAAGACCCAGAACTCGTCGATTTTGTGCGGGGAACCTCTTCAGAAAGAGGGGTGAGAGAACAGGACGCTCCCTGCATTGACACCAGAGGTTAGGCAGAGGATCATAGAGGTATGGCTAATTCCCCGAAGCGAATCGAAACCCTCGTTGGGTTTTTCCTGTTCGTGGGGCTCGCACTGCTTGGGGTGCTTATCATGCAATTTGGGCGCTTCGCGGATCGATTCCGGGGAGTCTATACCGTTACCGCGACCTTCAGCGATGCCTCAGGGCTGATCAAGGGAAGCCAGGTCCGCCTCTCAGGCGCACAGGTGGGCCAGGTCGTGGAGGAGCCGTCGTTGACCGAAGAGGGCAAAATTGTGGTCGACATGGTGATTCGAAAGAGCACTCCGAAAATTGATCGCAATTCCGTGTTTCAAATCACCTCCCTCAGTATTCTTGGCGACAAGGCCATCACGATCTCTCCCCCTGCGACGCCTGAGCTTAAATCCGGCGCGTATATCAAAGACGGAGATTTCATCGTCGGAGCAGAAGCCGGAGGCCTTGATGCGCTCCAGACAGATGCTGAACAGATCGCATCTGATGCTGTTGCTCTTATCTCGCGCGGTAAAACAACCCTCTCCAAAGTCGATAGCGCCCTTGACGACCTTCGCGCAGTGTCAGGGCAGCTCGCCGAGAGTCTTGAGCGGATTAATTCCGGATTAATTACCGAGGACAATATCGCTAAGTTCAGCCGCTCCCTTGAAAATCTGGACGGGGCAACGGATGCCATCAAGGAGGCCAGTGTGGAAATTAAGCCGCTTATCGCTGGCGCTCAGGATGCCGTCGCCAGTTTTGATAACGCGGCGAAAGCGGCAGAGGGCACCTTCAACCAGGCTTCTTCCGAAATTAGCAAACTTGGGCCGACGCTCAGCAAAGTTCCTGAGGCAGTCGATTCCATCTCGGAAGTCGCCAGCGAGGCCCGAGGCGCGCTCAGCAGCGTCACCGGGAGCGAAGGCCTGCTTGGCTCGCTTGCCTATGACCGCGACATGAAAGGAGACGCCAAGACCTTCATGCGCAACCTCCGTCATTACGGAATCCTCAGGTATAAGGATGACGAAACTCCTGAGGCGAGTGATCCGCGTAATCGTTTCCGCGGCCGCCGGCGCTAGCCTCTGCGCCCTGCAGGTTGGAGCCAGTTCTCCCCGAAGGCCAGGCGGATTCCCTCCGCCTTTTGAAGTGTCTCCTGAAATTCCATCTCAGGGTCGGAATCCGCCACAATTCCCGCGCCAACTCCGAAGGACAACCGGGCTCCTCTTCTTTCCAGAGTTCGGATCGCAATATTAAACTGACTTTCTCCGTTAAACCCGAGGTAGCCAATCGCTCCCGTATACAGCCCACGGGGCACAGTCTCCAGCTCCTCAATGACTTCCATGGCCCTTCTCTTGGGAGCACCCGTGATACTTCCCCCGGGATAGCAGGCCTGCAAGGCGTCCAGCTGGTCTGCGCCTTCTCGGAGCTGGCCAGTAACGGTCGAGACCAAATGGTGCACCTGCTCAAGGCGCTCGTGTTTGAGCATTTCGGTAACTGCAATCGTGCCAAACTCACACACCCGGCCCAGATCGTTGCGCTCAAGATCAGTGATCATGACGAGCTCTGCTATTTCCTTTTCGCACGTCTGAAGTTCAAATGCAGACCTGCTGTCAAGCTCGGGGTCTGCAAACCGGGGGCGAGTTCCCTTGATGGGACGGGTTTCAATCGCCCGCCCGTGCATATTCAAGAAGGTCTCCGGGGAAGAGGAGAGAATCTCGTGATCTCCGCGAGCGAGGTAAGCAGCCATAGGCGCAGGAGAAACACTCCGTAACCGGTCGTAGAGCGAAAACAGAGATTTCGCCTCAGAAACGTCCGCGCTGAACTGCTGGGACAGGTTCACCTGGTAAATATCGCCACTGGCGATATAGTCTTGAGCCCGATGCACCCGCTCCACGAACTGTTCCTTGCTTAAATTGGTTCGCCAAGGCCCGACGATGTTCAGTTCGGGCAACTTGTTGTATTCTAGGTGTTCGCGAAGAGAGCCGACTTCGAACCACTGGCGAGTGGCATGATTGTAAACAAGTAGATTCTCGTAGAACCCAAAACTGAACTCCCCGCCGTATCCGATCCACCCGCAAGCCGCCCCGAGAGGGAATCCGCAATCCGGCCTGCTGACCATGCGTTCTTGGAGCTGCTTCCTGAGCTCTCTAACGTCTGCGATATTCCCCTCCAGTTCTCCGGCGGGAGAGGCCGCGATTATAGATAAAGCCTGAGTGCGGGACAGGTTTCCGGAGCTATCGAAAAAGGCCAGACCCGGCAGATGGCGGAGCCCCAGAGCAGCTTCCGCCGGGGTAAGACCGAGATCAACCGGGCGAAGTTCGGGCGCTGGTAGAGTCCTGGGTGCCACGCTGATAATTGATACTGCGGATCCGTGCGCCTTGCAAACCTCTCCATAAAAGGACCCTAAGTCCTTTGAGTGGCTTGCAAGCGCCCCTTGCCACGACCTACATACCCCGGGCTGGGGTCATTGACTCCCATGAAGGCCGGCGGTAGGCTGAACGCTCCTGCCCTTGAGTTCTTCCGCTACAAATTCATCCCTGAGCACATTTCGCGCTGCATGCTGGGTGTTGGTCGTCATCGCCTTCATCGAGGTGGTGGCTATCGGGCTGGCGCTGGCGCTTCGCATGAATTCTCAGGAAGAGCCGGTAGTAGTTGAGCGCGTAGTCACGGAATACCTCCCTATGCGATCTCCAGCTGCTAGTCCTCTTGCTGCCACCGCTGAGTCCGTATCTGATTCAACCGCTGAGCCCTCTCCTCTCCCGGCCCCCTTCACTACCGCAGAAGAGCTGTTAAACAGTGAGGCAGAGCCGCTCGACGCCACTCCTTCTCTCAAAACTCCTTTTATCGCCAATCCTGAGGTCGAACGACTCGTCGTTCAGGCGCGTCAGGCTCGGGTCCGGGACGATATCGGCGCCGCCGTGCTCAAGCTGGAAGCCGCGGAGGATATTGCTCCACAGGAACCCAACGTTCTCTACCAGTTTGCGGAAGTGTTTGGCGCAGTGGGGCACTACGACAAGGCAGCAGATTACTATCAGAAGGTGTTTAACCTCGGACCCGTCAGAGCAGGGGCTCTTTATGAATTGGCGTCCCGTAAGTTGAGCCTTGGGTTCGAGCAGGGAATGGGGATGGAGGGAAAAATGAGGTTTGGCCGCATTCGTCACTTCAGCGACCAAGGAGCCGATGGCAGCAAGCGGGTAGTCCTCACTATTCCCATCCTTGCGGCCCCGGGGCAAGAAGTGGACGAGAACAAGCTTTCCATCCAAGTGACCTTCTACGACAAGCGTAACGGGAAAATCTATCAGGCTACTACTGATAGTGATCTGAGTCACAAGTGGGCTACTCCCCCTCTCGACTGGGGCGACAGCGGCGAGGAGTTGCTTCAATATACCTACATCATTCCTCCAGGTGATGAGCGAGACCGCCATCTCCTCGGAGAGCGCATGCACTTCGGGCAGGTTGTTGAGATGCGATATGGTGGAGAGCTTATCGACCATCAAGCATGGCCGAGGACCCTCGCTGAGCAGCGGGGTATACAGGAAGCCAGCCCGCTTTTCATCCCTTCCGATTTCCTGCCGGGCCAAATCAACGAGGCAAATCCACTTCTCCCTCCTCTCCCCCGCTAAGGTCAGCCTTGTTAGATATAAGCCTTTGCTTGCTTTCGGTCTTGTTGCGCGCTTGCGACTTGAGTCCGCTAAGCTTAATAATCCGCTCAAGATGTCTCAGCCGGAGCAACAGTGGTACTTTATTAGCGTCGTAAATCAAGAGCGCTACGGTCCCTATAGCGCAGAACAGCTTGAAGGCTTCGTAAAGAGCGGGTCCATAACAAGAGAAACCCTGATCTGGACCGAAGCCCTGCAGGATCAATGGATTCCCGCTGCGAACGTCGAGGGCCTGTTTCCGCCAGAAGGGGATACGCCAGCAGCTCCAGCGGCGCCAACGACCCGCCCCCAGCTACTTACCGGTGCACCGGTTGGCTCGCCCCGGCCGTTAGTACAAGCAGCCCCCCTTCGGGCCCACCCGCTGCAGGCTCAGCCCTTGCAGGCGCAACCCGCGCAACCCGCGCAACCCGTGCAACCCGTGCAGCCTGTGCAGCCTGTGCAGCCTGTGCAACCTGTGCAACCCGTGCAGCGAGTCGCCCCTGGCATGATTCCATCCAGTATGCCCGGAATCGCCCGGCCAGCTGCGACTGCGGTAGGCGGCGCCCAAACCTCCATAAAAGGTCTGAGCTCTGAATCATCAGAAAAGAAAATCTTACCAGCCTTTCTCCTTTGCACTTTCCTCGGCATCTTGGGAATCCACCGTTTTTACGTTGGTAAAACCGGAAGCGGCATCGCACAAATTTTGACCCTGGGGGGAATAGGGTTTTGGTCATTCGTCGATTGGATCATGCTTTTGTGCAAGTCATTTAAAGATAGTAAGGGCAAGAGCCTGAGGGAGTGGACCTAAAGTTACCGGATCTTCATTACCTCATAGTTGATACGGAAATCTGGTATAATGTTTACTCCTGCTATGGATCGCCGGACGGCCTCTCTTGGGGTAGGCCGCTCCCCTAAAGCCCTTGCGCGGCCTTAGTCAGGGCCGTGTTTCGCTTCGGTCAGCAGCTTGGCTCTTTGGCTTTACGACGTGGAGTGGTGATCGGGCCTTCCCTACTCCATGTCGCGCCCATCGAGGAAAGGTTCCAGCAGGTCGTGCAGATGTCGCATCGCTGGGACCTGGAGGTAATCCCTCGTAAATCGAGGAGTTTTCTCAGCTCCGAGTTCATGAAGGGCCTGCAGCATGGCGTAAATATGATGTGCGTCCGCTGCTTTTACGGTTTCCGCGTTGGGTAGCGCCTTCTCGATAAGCGGAATGGAGTCCTGGTAGCCAAAGCTCGCCATCGCTCCTGCGACGACAGCTCTTACATGCAGGGTGTCCTGAAGGAACGGGAGAATGCGATGAGCGACGGTTGTGTCCCCAATTCTCGCTAGAGCCTCAATCGCAATGCCTGAATCCACTCGCCCGGACTCCTCAAGAAGACGGACGATATCGCCAGTAGCGGGTCTCGCCAGCGGCCCGAGGTCTTTAAGAATAAGTATTGCTTCGTCGAGTCTGTCTCCTGCTTTCGCGCGGCGCAAAAGGATCATGAGCTCTGCCACCGCATGCTCGCCGAGCTTGGGCAGAAGTGCCCTGACTCGCTTACGGTAGGTTTCGTATGCGCCCTCAGGAGAGGTTCTCCGCAGTAGATATGAGCATAGCACAATCGCCTGCTCCTCAGGATTCTCTATGGCTAATGCCCTCTCCCATTTCCTGCGATCCTTGAGGCCTCGGCGAACCTGGGTGAGTAATTCTTCTTCCGTTTTACAGAACTTGGACACGACCAAGCTGTAGCCGGGGGTCTCCGCACCATCGTGATTCTCGATTTGCTCATACTGGTAACAGCGGCCGGCCTCTATCCACACCATGCCCAAACTTCCGGCTTCCCCTTGGTTCATCACCTGCCACCGGTCCCGGTTTTTAACAAGGAAGCACAGAAGCTGCTGCGACTTGAGATGTCGGGTTCTCGAACCTTTCGATTTTGTGCCTCTCTCCACGACTACCCTCTGATTTTTTTCGAGTTCTGGAATTTCAATGAGAGAGCTTCTGGTTTCAAGATCAGGCCGCGCGCGCAGCCACTGCCTGACCTTTACGCTACTCGCACCTACTCTCTCGCCTGTTATGATTGCATCCGCCTCCGCGCATAGTGCATGGGGAGACGGGATAGATAGCTGTTCGGCACAGAGCGGAAGAGTGGCCAACCCGATTGGGGCAAACAGGGCGAGACTTCTCAGCAGGAAGGCCTCTGGGCGCATAGTAGATCCCTGACGCCCAATCTGCTTGGAGAAACTTCGGTTACGAAGTCCGAAGCTCGGGACAACCTCTTCCTTACTGGTCCCTGTCATATGCGCCCGAAGTGGACGATCCAGAGGCTCAAACCAGCATGAGGGCCGGCTTCTCGATCAATTTCTTTACCTGTGACAGGAATTCGGCTCCAACAGCGCCATCGACAACTCGGTGGTCGCAGGAAAGTCCGAGATTGAGCCGTAACCCGGGAACAATTTCTCCATTCTCGACGACTGCTTTTTCCACAATGCTGCCAACCGAAATAATCGCGGCCTGAGGTGGGTTGATTATGGCGTCAAACGACTCGATCCCATAAGCGCCAAGGTTGGAAACTGTAATCGTGCCTCCATCGAACTCATTTGGCAGAAGCTTTCCATCGCGCGCCCGATTAGCGAGGTCTTTCACTTCCTTCGAAATTTGAAGCAAGGATTTGGCTGCGGCATTCCTCACCACAGGGGTTACCAAACCATCTTCGACGGCAACTGCGACGGATACACCAATCTCTCCGAATTGAAGAATATGGTCCCCTTGGTATGTGGCGTTTACACTGGGAACTGCCTGCAGAGCACCGATCACAGCCTTCAGAATGAGATCGTTTACGGTATATTTGTTGCCGTGAGTCGCTTCTGCCTGAACATTAATCTGACGCCTGATTTCCATCAAGGGCGCGGCATCTGCCTCAGCGTGAAGGTAAAAGTGGGGAATCGTTGTTTTCGAGGTTAGCAGGCGCTCCGCAATAATTCGGCGAAGGCTGGATAATTCGACCCGGTGGTCCCCCGCCCCAGGCGACGGGGCCGGAGGTGGACTTTTCGCGGGAACATGAACAGGCTTCGGGGCCGCAGGCGGTGGGGATGCGCTTACTTTTGGCTCGTTTTCTGGCGCTGGCGCGACCGCCCCGCTGTTAGCTGCCTTTTCCACGTCTTTTTTAACGATTCGGCCTCCGGGGCCGCTGCCAGTAAGGCCCGCGAGGTCAACCCCGTGAGCTGAGGCCAATTTGCGAGCGAGGGGAGAGGCCTTGATCCGGTCAGAGGCCGCAGAAACTTCGGGGGCGTCTTCGGTAACTTGTGGCGAGACGGCAGGGGCCGGAGCTGGTTCCGTCAATACGGGCTCTGGTTCGGCTGGAGGGTCAGAAACTTGTGCGGTCGCGGGCACCGGTTGCGCGGGCTCGGCGATAGCGGGCTCTGGTTCTGCCGCCGGCGGGGCTTGAGCAGGATCGCCCTCCCCTTCATCTCTGAGAACTGCCAAGGTGGCGCCTATTTCAGCTTTAGCCCCTTCCTCAATCAGAATCTCTGCGAGAATCCCCTCGTCAAAGGCTTCCATCGCCATGGTTGCTTTGTCTGTCTCGATTTCGGCGATTTCATCGCCGATTTCCACCTGGTCGCCGACGCTTTTAAGCCAGCGAACCACGGTCCCCTCAGTCATGGTGTCCGAGAGCTTGGGCATTTCAATGTGCGTTGCCATGGGTCAATACGTGATGAAAGTTGGGCCTAAAGCTTAGCTCCGGTCAAGATCAGGAGGTGATAGTTTTGAGATAAGTTCTTTCAAACTCGTGTCAGTGTAACACGGAATCTGAGGACCGCTTAAAATAAACGGGCTCCCCGTTGAAGGAGAGCCCGCAGGAAAATCGTTCGGTTCCGGGGCTTAGTTTTCCTCCGGAGCAAGCTCTTTCATCGTCGGGATCAGCCCAATATGTGGCTCCCCGCTTGAGCCTTGGCCAGTTGCCCTTCTGAGGACCTGACTGCTAACGGTCCCGCCGCAATCGGGGTCCGTGCAATACCACGATCCGCAAGGGGCACATTTGGCCGCTTTGCGTACAGTCTTCACAACCGGACGACGCACCTTCACTGTTTCGCCCGTTCCGCCCTTGGGTCCTGCCTCTGCTATCACTTCTTCCTCGATCCACTCAACTTCTTCAATTTCCACATACTTCTTTGAGGAGCACCCGTTGCAGCTCAATCCACAGGATGAGAAGCTCAGTGCTAAAAACAGGATCGCCGGGATGAACGCCAAGGTTTTCATAGGAAGCCGGATGCTAAGGCTCTTAGCTGAGAGTGCAAACAGAATCTCCCCTACCCTATTCTTGTGATTGTCTGGCCCAATTCTTGAGGGGCTTATTGCAATGCTGCCCTTAAAATCAAGCCATGGAAAGCACCTGGTCTACCACCCGGCAAGCGTTTGGAAGCTGTTCATCCTCGATGTGGTGCGAGTAGATCGCAGGAGCGTCGAGACTACAGACCCTCTTCACGGGGGCATCGAGATGATCAAAAGCATGCTCCTGAATCAGGGCCGCGATCTGGGAAGAGACTCCATTAAAGGGCTTGGACTCATCGACAAGAACTGCCCGGTTCGTTTTTACAACCGAATTAATAATGGCTTCCAGATCGAGAGGCCGGATCGAGCGGAGGTCCAGAACCTCGGCAGAGATGTTGTGGTCTTCGTGAAGGGTGTCCGCTGCTTCGAGGCAGTGCAGGACAGATCGCCCATGCGCGATAAGGCTTATATCACTTCCCTTTCTTTTGACATCAGCCTTGCCAAGTGGGATTAGAAAATCCCCCTCTCCGACATCAGGAACTTCTCCCAAATTTCCATAAAGCTTGGTGTTCTCCATGATGAAAACCGGATCGTTATCGCGAATAGCGGATTTCATCAGGCCCTTTGCGTCGGCCGGAGTCGCTGGCGCGCAGACCTTGAGCCCCGGAAAAGCCGCGAAGAGTCCCTCGGGACAATGGGAGTGCGTTGCGCCAACGTTAGTGCCCCCATTGGCGGGTCCGCGGACAACGATGGGAACATTGATCTTGCCCCCAGCCATATAGCGAACGCATCCCGCGTTGTTCACGAGCTGATCAAAGGCGACCGAATGAAAGGACCAGAACATCAGCTCCATGACCGGGCGAACTCCAAGCATGGATGCGCCTACTCCCATCCCTATAAAGCCAGCTTCCGAGATGGGGGTATCCACCACCCGCTTGCTTCCCCACTTGTCCCAGAGGCCTTCTGTAACTTTATAAGCTCCGTTGTATTCGGCTACCTCTTCTCCAAGGAGAACAACGTTCTCGTCATGGGCCAGCTCTTCATCAAGAGCTTCCCGAAGGGCGTGTCTATACAGTAACTCTCTCATTGTTACGCCTCCGTTTAGTCGTTGAAAAAATGGCGGCCTGTGTTGCCCGCCTCGGTATCTTCATCTACTTCCCAGTAAACGTCATGCAGGATGTCATCAACGGTTGGAGCCGGCGAGCTCTCGGCAAACTTAATTGCTTTAGCTGTCTCCTTTGTGGCCTCTTTTTCCATCGCCTTGGCCTCTTCGGCGGTAAGGTGGCCTTCGTCAATAAGGCGTCGCTCCCAAAGGCGGATAGGGTCATGGTATGTTTTGTAGCGCTCTATCTCATCAGGTGTGCGATACTTATCTGCGTTTGCGTCGGCGACCGAATGTCCGTAATAGCGATACGTCTGGATCTCGAGGAGGCTAGGGCGATGCTCCTTGCGGGCTCGTTCCATCGCAATATGGGTCTTGGCCCTGACCTCATAGAGGTCCTCTCCATTGACGAGATCCCACGCCATGTTGTAAGCCTCCGCCCGCTGCGCCAGACAATCTCGATACGCGCTGGAGCGGGTTTGTGATGTTCCCATTGAGTAACCATTGTTTTCGATGATGTAGACAATTGGGATCTCAAAGAGTGCGGCGAGGTTAAGAGATTCGTGAAATACTCCCTGATTGATGGCTCCATCGCCGAGAAAACACAGCGCACACCCTGGCAACCCCTGATACTTCAAGGCGTATCCAAGACCAAGTCCAAGTGGGGTCTGTCCCGCTACAATCCCGTGGCCTCCCCAAAAGTTCTTGTCGGGAGCGAAGAAGTGCATGGAGCCGCCTTTGCCTTTGGAGCATCCTGTCACCTTTCCAAAAAGCTCTGCCATACATTCGTCCATGCTCATCCCGACAGCCAGCGCGTGACCATGGTCACGATACGCTGTGATCACGTGGTCATTTTCTCCCATCAGAGATACGGCCCCCACCGCAACAGATTCCTGTCCAATGTAGAGGTGCAGAAAGCCCCCCATCTTATCTTTCTGGTACTGGCCCAGCGCCAAGTGTTCAAAGCGACGGATTCGAACCATCGTTCGATAAAAGTCGATCTTATCCTGAGGGCTGAGGCTCCGATTCACCGGTGAGCTGGAAAAATCCATCGCGGCGAAAGGCGGCTCTGCAGAAGGGTCTTGCATGGTGGTGGCTACTGGTCGTGCATACCCCTCAGGCGCTTTACGGGCAAGAGCTAAGGTATTGGTCCTCGAGCTCAGTAAGCCCCCGGAACCGTCGCCTGCTTACGGATCCCCAGCTCTGCGCCTCCAAAATACCCCTGACCGAGAAGAAAAAGCGGAGTAAATAAGGCACTGGCGGCCAATTGCCCTTTTAAGAACATCCACGCTGGTGGGTAGCCCGGAAGGCCGTAGGTCTGACATTGAACCCACCCCGCCCAGGTTTTTGCATACTGCGCTGACAGAAACCATGTTCCTGTGTTGGTGACGATATAGAAGGCAAGCGCCGCCCCGAGTGAGCCGCCGATGAGCAAGAACCATGGTCTATGACGCATGTGGGTTCCAACCCAGAAGCTGGCTGCTAGACCTGCAATGATCACGTAAAAGTGCGGTCCGTATGAATATCCCTGTGTGATATTAACTATGAAGTAAGAAAGGGTCCACGCGGTAGCGGGTAGCCAGATCCACCGTGTTGACATACATGCTGCGATACAGAAAAAGAGCGGGGGCAGGGGGCTAAATCCGGGCAGAAGGCCTTGGAGCCTAGGGGCCATCCAGCTGAAAAGCACTAGTAGTGCAATCAGGAAAGTGGCAGGAATGAGGCGCTTCACTGTGTATATGTTAAATAGTTCACCATGAATCTGCACGCAAAATAGAGGCCCCGTAGTAGCGAACGCTGAATTGTTATTCAGGTTGATGAAGGAAGAGATTCTTTTGAAAATTTCATAATTCTTCTTCTTAAGGAGGCGAACAACTCTTCTACAGGAGCGTTCCTCGCGTGCATACTGGGAGTTCCACGGAAATAATAACCCGGGAATAAGCAAGAAGAGGAGCTGAGCCTTAGTCAGAGATTGTTGCTGTTCGCGGTCATACTCAATCGATTCCCATGGTTCGCCCATGATTTTATCATGTTGTCCACGGCCCTTGCTTGAACGGAGCGACAGAGCTAATGGTGAGTTGTGAACGACAGTGAATATATGCGCCGGGCGCTCTCTTTGGCGAGGCTTGGGGTAGGGCAGACAAGCCCCAATCCGCCTGTCGGCGCTGTTCTGGTAAAAGAGGGGATAGAGTTGGGCAGCGGCTGGCACAAGGGGCCAGGGCGCCCGCACGCAGAAGTGGAAGCGTTGAATGAAGCCGCAAGACGTTACGGCGAAGGGGCCGGAAAGGGCGCGACGATGTATGTTACTCTTGAGCCATGTTCGACCCATGGACGGACCGGGCCATGTACTACTGCGCTCATACGGGCCGGTATCAAGAAGGTGGTGATCGGTGCTACCGATCCTAACCCGAGTCATGAGGGCAAAGCTGAATCTATGTTTCGTGAGGCAGGAATTGATGTGATTGAGGGTATCGAAGAGCCGGACTGCCAGGCGATTATCCGAGCTTTCACCAAGGTTCAGCGAAGCGGGCTTCCCTGGGTCATCGTGAAGAGCGCATTTGGAATGGACGGCAGGGTGACCAGACCCTCGTCAGAAGGTCAGTGGTTGAGTGGAGACGGATCCCGGGAAGAGGTTCACGCGCTACGCGGAGAAGTTGACGCTATCTTAACAAGCGGGAAGACGGTTCGGAGCGATAATCCTCGACTCACAATTAGGGGGACATCGGTTGCGGCAGAAAAAGAGCAGCCCCTCCGAGTTGTCTTGACGTCAAGAGAATTGGGGGTCCCGGAGGACTCCCACATTCTTACGGATGATTTTAGAGATCGAACCCTTATTTACAGGTCCAGAAGAATCGAATGTGTTCTGCGAGAGCTCGTTTCGGACCACGGAGTTCTTACCGTTATGGTTGAGGCTGGGGGCACTCTTGTTGGTCAGTTCCTAGATGAAGGGTGGGTTGATGAAGTCGTGTTTTATCTGGCTCCGCTGATTACGGGTGGAGACATTCCTGCGGTAGGAGGAGAGGGGGCGGTTGATCTTAAAAGGCGCATAGAGATGAGAAGCTGCTCATTCAATCGCATTGGAAATGACGTGCGAGTGCGTGCTACCATTCTCCGAAATGGGAACCTCGCCGACGCCTGATCTGGCAATCGCGAAAGGAGAAAAACAGTCACCCTAAAATACTATAACCATAGTAATAAAAATAGTGGCCAGCAGCAGCCCGCCAGTTAGCGGAAAGACACTACAGAGGCGTACGGAGGTTTGCCGACCCGTGAGGAAACAGGTCAATCCTGGTCAATCCTCTCGGCGCTCTCTCTCGCTGTTTTTTCGAGCCAGATAGAGAGGATCGCGATGTCCGCTGGAGTAATGCCACTGATTCTTGCGGCTTGGCCAAGAGTGTGGGGCCGGATCTCGCTGAGTCGCTGCCGCGCTTCCCGCTTTAGGCCCTCAAGCGACTGGTAGTTCAATGAGTCGGGAAGGGTTCGAGTTTCTTGCCGCTGCATGCGGTCAACTTGCTGCTGCTGGCGGAGGATATGGCCTTCGTACCTGAAGTCGGTCTCGATCATGGGCCAGAGTTCAACGGGAAATTTAGCAAGAATATCAGCCGGGAGTGAGCTCCAGGTGTTTTCCTCCCGGCGGAACCAGTGGTCTAGCTTGAGGCCTTCGTAGGATGTTTCTCTGACGAATGCCGATGCCGTTTGAAGGAGGGCGATCTTGGTGGCGGTTCTTTCTTCGCGAACAGCACAATTAAGACCGAGCGAGGCGGCGACGGGGCCAAGCCGCTGATCAGCGTTGTCCTGCCGTAGCAGCAGGCGATATTCCGCTCTACTGGTAAACATGCGATAGGGCTCGGTGCAGCCTTTCGTAACGAGGTCGTCTACCATCACGCCGAGGTAGGCCTGGTTTCGGGAGAGGACGAGCGGGCTCGCACCCTTCGCTTTGAGGGCAGCGTTCGCTCCAGCAAGAAGGCCCTGCCCTGCCGCTTCTTCGTATCCGGAAGTCCCGTTGATTTGCCCTGCAAAATACAAGCCCCCGATCAGCTTGGTTTCCAGGGTGGGGAATAGCTGTGTGGGAGGGCAGAAATCATATTCTACCGCATATCCCGGGCGGATGATGTCTGCGTCCTCCAATCCGGGAATGGTCCGGATAAAGGAGAGTTGCACCTCGTAGGGCAGTGAGGTCGATACTCCGTTAACGTAATACTCTTGGGTGTGGCGACCTTCGGGCTCCAAAAAGATCTGGTGTCTGGATTTCTCTGCGAATTTGACCACCTTATCTTCGATAGATGGGCAATACCGAGGCCCCGTTCCTTCAATTTGACCCGAATACATCGGGCTTTGGTCCAAGTTTGCCCGTATTTCATCGTGTGTTTGTGAGTTGGTCCAGGTAATCCAGCAGGGCAATTGTTCCACGTGGAATGCTTTGTCGCCCCAAGTATTCAAGGTGAAAATATCATCAGGACTGCTCTCTATTCTATCCGCCAGATAGCTGAATAGTGGGGGAGGGCTATCGCCGTCCTGTCGCTCGCACTGAGAGAAGTTAATAGAGCGAGCGTTTATCCGGCAGGGCGTGCCGGTCTTAAAGCGCTCTATTTTGAAGCCCAGGTCGAGGAGGGAGTCGCTGATAGTGGAGATTGTATCTCCCATGCGCCCGCCCCTTTCGTTGCGCTTACCAACGTGCATAAGGCCCCGCATGAAAGTGCCAGCGCTCAGGACTATGGTGCGCGCGCGGAGTTCAAAGTGAAGGTTGGTTTGAACACCCTTGATTGCGCCGCTCGCGATTAGGAGTTGCGCAGCGTTTCCCTGATGAAGGTCTATGCCTTCGGTTGATTCGAGGGTGTGTTTGATTCGAAATTGGTATGCCTTCTTATCGCATTGAGCTCGGGGAGCTCGCACACTTGGTCCTTTGGACCTGTTCAGAAGGCGCCATTGGATAGCGGTGGCATCAGTATTGAGAGCCATGGCTCCTCCCAGAGCATCGATTTCGCGCACCATATGACCTTTGCCGAGGCCTCCGATCGCGGGGTTGCAGCTCATCTGGCCCACGGTGTCCAAGTTCTGAGTCAGGATGGCCACCTGGGCTCCAAGGCGCACTGCGGCAAGAGCGGCTTCTACACCCGCGTGGCCAGCGCCGATTACGAGGACGTCGTATTCTTTTGGATAAACGAACATGGTTGGGCGTGGGGGCGGCAGAGGGTAGCCGATAGGGGTGGGAGTTCAAGGGGTTGTGGGGCATGGATTCTCTTCGTGAAAGCTGACCACTTCTTTTCAAGGGATTTGTTCCACGTGGAACAGAATGGAGCCGCTCCTTGGATTTCGAGGGCTAGCAGGCCCGCGATTCCGCCACAAAAAGAGCGCCATAGAATTATAACCGGTTGATCCTCACAAGGTTACGGCAGATTCTGGAGTGACAGCAGCCGGTTGCCCAAGGACCCCAGAAATCAGGCTGAGGGTAGTTGCTGATCTTCTGGCCACTTACTCATTCCGCTTCAAGTGGGCCTTGGCCACTCTAAGAAAACGTTCGCGAGCCATGGCGTGATCTACGATAGGTAGGGGGTAGTCACCACCAAGGGAGATGCCCGCCTTGTCGAGGACGGCCTCCGGGGCAGTCCACGGACGATAAATGTAACGGCTTGGCAGTAGTTTGATTTCGGGTATCCAGCGCCTAACATATATGCCTTCTGGATCAAATTTTTCTCCCTGAGAGAAGGGATTGAAGACCCTGAAGTAGGGCTGGGCGTCGCAGCCGCTGCCTGCTGACCATTGCCATCCGGCATTGTTTTGGGCCCAGTCTCCGTCGGTAAGATATTTCAAAAAATGAGATTCGCCGCGGCGGTAATCAATGAGCAGGTGCTTGCAGAGAAAGCTGGCGGTTATCATCCGCGCCCGATTATGGACAAAACCGGTTTCCCTGAGTTCGCGGGCTGCCGCGTCAATGACAGGATAACCGGTTCGACCCTCTGTCCACGCTTTCCAATCTTCGGGGTCATTCTGCCATGGGAACCCTTCCCATTGAGGGCGGAAGGGCTGTTTCAGCACCTCGGGCCGATCCCAGAGGGTGGAGTAAGCGAAGTCTCTCCAGATCAGCTCAGTTTTGAAGGTTTCGATGGATTCGGCAGAGGTCTCCGTCTTCAGTGGAGCCATTTTTTCCCAGATCGAACGGACCGAAAGAGTGCCAAACTTAATGTCAGCCGATAAGCGGCTTGTTGCGGACGCCCCCAACTGGTCTCGGCCGCTCGCGTAACTGGAGGCATGGGTTTTGAGGAATAACTTCAGGCGGTGTCGAGCAGCGGTTTCACCGCCATTCTGCAAAGATGGGTTTCGCTCGATTCCGAGATCCTCGAGCGCGGGAATGTTCTCGCTATCGCTCAGCGCGACCTCCGGAACCGGCGTTATCGATTCCGGAGGAGGCAAGGGTGCGGAGATTCGAGCCTGGCTCCGCAGCGCCTTCGAAAACGGCGTGAAGACTGAATAAGGAGCCCCCTTGCCGGTACGAAGGGTCCCGGGCGGATGCAGCGTCTCGCCCTCGTAGAGCTTGAAGGGAACGGAGAGGGCATCGGCGATCCTTGCATCACGAATTCGGCCGAAAGGCTCTGTCCAACGATGAGCAAAAACCTGAGTGACACCCCACTTCTGAACTAATTCGGGAACGACTGCTACACTTGAGCCCGACACACAAACGAGCCGACTTCCATGTGAGGCAAGGTTATCAGCAAGCTCCGAGATGCTCTCGAGAAGAAACTGCATTCGATGAGGCAACTTGCGCGCGCGGAGAGGGTGGAAGAAGTAAGGATCGAAGACAAAAAGAGGAATCACCTCTCCGTCTTCCAGAGCCTTAATCAGCGGTTCATGATCGGAGACCCTCAGGTCCTTTCCCCTGAACCATACCAGCGTTCTATGGACTTGTTTCACGGTGATCATCTGGGAGCACATTACCGAAGCGCAGTCGAACTGCTGCAGCCCGGTAATGAAAAGTTTCTTCAAGTTGCCCTCCGATAAACAAATGATGGGCGATGCGGCCGAGGAGGCCAAGAGGCGGCGAATAATACACCCTGTCTTCGATCATGGTTTGTTCACCTCTCGCCTCGAAGTGGTGTTCGTGCCACCATAAGCGGTAGGGCCCGTGGTCCTGCGAATCCACAAAGAATTTCCCCTTCTCCCATTCCTCGATCAGCGAACGCCATTTGAGGCGGAAGCCTGCGACCCGAAGACGATATTCAATCGTTGCTCCCGCCTCCATGGGGCCCTCCATGCGATGGATGGTGAATCCGACTTTTGGAGGCGTCAGAAGAGCCAAGTTGGTCGGTTGCGAAAAAAAGGAAAAGACCTCACACAACGGAGCGTCTACGATCGTTGTTGCGTGCAGAAAGTATCTTGGAGGTTTTCGGCGAAGATAGGCAGGATTTCCAAGCGGAGGAGGTGAGTCCGGGCCCGCCACAGCGATATCAACGCCACGCGTTACGATGAGATCATCCAGAGCGCCCTCAATCGATTCGAAACGAAAAGGGACGCCAGAGGCTTCTGCTTTCCTGGGGTAACACCGTTGTCCTGAAAGAAGAGCAGAGGCCGCTTTACCCATAACGGCGCGCAGGGCGATGCGCGGCGCAGGAAAAACACTGGGACGTCCGAGAACCTTCCCTAGAGCGTGTGCAAGGTCCTTCTGTGCGATTGGCGCGGGACCCACAACGTTGAGAGGACCCTCGAGATCTGAGTTATGCAATGCGGATAAGATGAGAGCAATACAGTCCTGGAGGTGAATCCACGGTACAAACTGATGGCCGCTTCCCAGTGGCCCTCCCAGCCCGATCCTGAAAGCGGGGAGCATTGCTTCGAGGGCGCCTCCCCCCTGGCCGAGCACGATTCCGGTCCGGAGGCACACTACACGGGTGCGGGGCGAGGAGGCGTCCAAAGCGGCCCGTTCCCACTCGCGACACAGCGACGCGAGGAAGCCCTCGCCTGCGTCGGAACGCTCATCAAGCTCCTCGCTACCGCGGTCACCGTAAAATCCAACAGCGCTCCCGGAGACAAACACCCCGGGAGGGTGATCAGCTTTACCGATTGCGGTGGCGAGTCTCGAGGTCAGCGAGACGCGGCTATCGATGATCGCCTTGCGCGTAGTCTTGCTCCACCGTTTGCCAAAAATGGGCTCCCCGGCGAGGTTAACCACTCCCTGGCAGTTGCTCAAGGCTTCCAAAAGGGCATCCTCCCCTGCATCAACGCCAAGGAGCTCGACGCCTTGACCGAGGAGAGCCCGGGCGCGTGATTCGGAGCGAACCCAAGCCACTATCGGGTAGCCCCTTTGCTGCAGGGCGAGCACCAGAGCGCGACCAATAAAGCCCGTGGCGCCTGTGACAAACACCTTCATCGAAAATTTTGGGCATACTATGCCTCGTTTTTATACACCTTCAAACGCGAATGCGCAGGGGAGGCTCTCGGCTCAGCCAGACGCTGATTTTTTACAAGCCAGCCAACAGTTCCGTGCGAGTGAACAGAGAGATGACCTTCACGCCCCGTTCTTCGAGAACCTGCCTGCCCCCCTCTTCGCGATCGACAAGTACGAACGCGAAGAGAACTTTGCCCCCCTCAGCCTCTATAGCCTCAATCGCTCGCAGGGTTGAGCCCCCTGTCGTCACAACGTCATCCACCACCACAACAGGATCTCCTGATGAGAAATTTCCCTCGATTCGGCGACCAGCGCCATACGCCTTTGCCTCCTTCTCACCGTGAAAACCTGAAGGAAGCGATCTGGTTGCTGTCTCGCGGACTCCATTCCGATGGCGAGCGAAATCGGATCTGCCCCCAAGGTCATCCCACCGATCGCCGCTGCGGAAAGAGCCTCCTTGGCGAGGTGCTCCTGCACAAGGGCCCAGCCGGCCTCTCCGATCAGGCGGGCGCCCTTAGCATCAAAGCTGGTTACTCTGCAGTCCACGTAGAGATCACTTTTTTTCCCAGAAGCGAGGGTGAACTCACCGGTCCGGACGGACTTTTCCAGCAGAAGCTGTCTCAATTGTTCGCGGATGTCTTCAGCCATGAGATTGAATTGCTCTTGGAAAGCAGAAATACAATCAGGAAGCGAGGGCGAAGTCCGTCAGGATAAAGGAGATCCGATGCCTTTCCTCCTGATAGAGCACGGCTTTGGCCACTAAAAGGCCGCCTGAAGCTTTGCTCTGGCCGCCCCCCGGACGCCCGCCAGACACTTTTATCTCTTCATCAAGATATAGGACTGGCCACATTGGTGAACCGAACCGACCGACAAGAAGGAAAGGAACAGAACACCACAAAGGCAATATAAATGATCTATTTAGCTATATTAAATATAAACCGACCCGTTGGTTTAATTGAATGGAGTCTCCATAGCGCCTTATCGCCTTAAAGCATGAAGAATTCCCTTTGATGCAGTCCAGTGATAATCCCTTGTCAGGAATATCCATGAGGCATTTCTGATGGAGTGGACAGCCTCAGGCGCTGGATGCGTGATTTTCCATTTCCCACTGTATCGTTAATATCGTCAATCCATGATTTGAGCCTCTCGGATGGATCGGAAAAGGACCATTCGTTCATCCACTACCTTGGAGGACAGAATTTCGCTGCCAAACTCCTGTTCAAATTTTCGCTACGGCAATTTGTCGGATCCATGTCCGGGATGAGGCTATTCGATACAAACGTCCTTTCTCTCTAGAAGCTCAGACACCAAAGGCAGCTCCCAAGGAAACGCCGGACGGAAGCATGACCAGCGCCGAGCGAGTGCCAAGCGCCCGAAAGTTTGACATCAAGGCTTTTGTGCCTTCAAACAGTATTTTGGCGATTCTTTATTTGGCGCCTTTCCTACATTCCGCCAGGACACAAAGTGCGTAGCCGGTTCCATAGGCATAATGGTATTTGTAGAGCGGGTAGTCCCACCAGCAACCGTTCTTCTCTTGTTTTGAAAGCATGATTTTCCCATAGTGCTGATAATAAACAGACCTGTCGGTTTCTGGCAGAAGTGCTACACAGTCCATCGCGTAGTAGTGACCGTAGAAATAGAAGTAGCCAGAATTCGCGAAGTGAGTTGAATGCGGTCTTGGCCGTTTACGGGCAATGTCAACCCATCCGTTACGGAGGATGAGCCGGTCGAGCCACACTTTGACGATCTCATCTGTGGGTGCGGGATCTCCCCAAACCCTTCGCGCGACATTGCATGCGGTGGATCGGCACAATGAGCCCCCGGGCCGGTTGATGCTGTAGCGAGGCCGATACCGATGGCTGTTTGAATACACGTATGCGAAGTCAGGAGTCTGCTGGCGCTTAAGAAATTCAATTCCCCTTGCTACCTCCGTGGACGGAAGCTCGAGCTCCATGACGCTCTTGCCCTTCCACAGGGCCATCATAACGGTGGCTGTCGTAAAGCTGGTTGGAATCCCCGTAGGCTTACGGGTTGCCTCATCGAAATCGTAGTAGCCCCAACCGCCATTGACGTCCTCATAGCGCTGCAGTCGTTGGACTTGGGTTTGCGCCAGATTTTTAAGTGCGGATTGCTTCGCGTCGTCACCCTCTCGGTAACTGTAGAGCTCCGCGAGGGCCTTGATGCCATACGAATGGCCCCAGACGTTATACATTGTATCGACGGTGCCTCTTCTTAGCCTTGGAAGCTCTTTCAGAAACCACGCCTCCGCCTTTTCGATGGCGGCTACGGTCTCGGGGCGCCGATCCCCGCTACGGAGGATTCCCTCGAGTGCAAGCCCGGTCGAGCCAGCCCGGAAGGCGTGGTGCGCACCCGGGATGGGAGCGGTGATATTAAGCCCTTTCGTCATTGTGGCCGATCCCCAAGAGCCGTTCTTATTTTGACTTGATATCAAGAAATCTACACCGCGCTTTATGGATTGGTCAATTTGGGCCTTGGTGACAGGCTCAATTTCTGGCAACGGAGGCAGTTTCGTAAGCCATGGCTTTTCGCTCGGAGCCTCTGTTTCTGCCAGCAATCCTTGAGCCCAGAGAAGCCCGAGCCCGGCGGCGATCGCGATGGGGGGGTAGGTTCGCATGGTGCTGGAATTTGAAGTTATACTTGGTTACTTAGCGGCGGGCTCGTCAGGGGTGATCACGATCTGGCCCTCTTGCAGCCCTGAAAGAACAACGATCATCCCGTTTGACTCAACTCCTACCGTTACGGGGACAGCGGACGCCTCACCTTCGGCATTTTTGACACTCACGGTGTATGTTCCGTCATGCTCTTCTTGCAACGCCTTAACGGGCACCGCAATGCGATCCCCCTGATCCCCGGTAGTGATCTTGCCTTTGCCTTTCATCCCAGGGACCAAGTTAAGGCCTTCTGGGGACCCTTCTGCAGAGAGAACCAGTTGGATGTGGTATTTCCCATCCACGCCAGGGTGGGTGGCTACTTTCGCCAGTTCTACGGAAAGCCGTGACCTTGGGGATGAAATCGGGGCCACATAGCCCTTCTGACCACCCTTGAGCTTGGCGGCAGCGGCCTCGTCGACAAAAGCATCAAGGTGAAGCTTCGCACCGGCGGGGATGAGGGAGGCAAGTGCTACCCTCGGGGGAATTTTGCCCCCAACTTTCATAAACTTGGCGGCGGCGGTTGGATTCCAGCGCCCGTTCAACATTTCGCCGTGGTAAATAATCCCATCGGCTGGAGCCAAAACATCCATTTGGGCGCGATCCGCCTTCAAATCGACGGAGTTGGCATCAGCACGCTTATCGGCCACCTGCAACTTCTTGACATCAAGGCGCTTTTGCTGGAGGGCGGCAGGAAGGGATTCGCGGGCAGTTTTCCATGCGACCTCCGCATCCTTGAGTGCCTGTTCCTGATCGACAGCGGACCGAGGGATAGTCACCTCGAGAGCCCGCTTGGTCGAGAGCTTGGCGGATTTAAGACGGAATTCAGCGCTTTCGACCGAATATCGTTGGCGCTTGAGGATGATTTCCTCGGTCTCTTCAGTGAGATCGTCTTCCTTATACATTTTAAGAAGCTGTTTAAGCTCCTCGGTAGCGGATTCTAAATAGCGCTCAGAGCTCTGGAGACTGCGCTTGGCAGTTTCCTCCTCGAGTGGGCGGCGAACTTCTACGAAATACTGATGATCATCCCTGGCGCGGTTGTAGCCCAGTTCCGCAGCCTCGAGGCGCCAAGGAGTGGTTTGCTCAAGGTTTGCCAGCTCCAGCTCACTACCTTTTAAAGCCGTTTTCCGCGCCATTGTCGCATCGGCATCATCTGCCAGTTGACGCTCAATTCCCTCTGTGTCGAGGACAACGATCGGATCACCTTTTTTCACGACTCCTCCTTGAGCGACCAATTCCTTGATCGTAAAATCGGTCCAGACCTTCGGATCAATCTGTATAACGTGGGCCTCGGCGGAGAGAAAACTGCCCTCAAATTCAACAGTGGACTTGAACGGTTTTTTCTCAACCTTGAATTCACCGGCATAAGCGGCTGGCAAGGCAAAGGCAAGGATGACGAGTAATCGGGACGGTTTCATAGTTTTGTCTATTTGTGTGGAAACCCACGATGAGTGCGGGTCTGTTCGTAGGCGCCCTTTCGAGCAAGCCAGATTGTAGATCTTTGTTTTTGTTTCCCTTTGTGGGAGGTCGGGACAACCTCGCGGACTACATCAAAACCTGCTCTCTGCACCTTCCTCTCGAAAGTGCGATGTTCCGCACTAAAGGAAATGGCGAGAAGACCCCCTTCCTTTAGCGAAGAATGCGCTCGGTGCAAGAAGGAGGAGTGGGGAATCCCTCCCCGATCAGTTACCCCGGGTTGCGGAAGGGTGCCATCAGCATCAATCACCAGGGCCTGCCAGCCCTCCTTGTTTTTTCGCAGGGCGTCATTGA